>DAITMW010000109.1:0-17740 GCA_036834945.1 Steroidobacteraceae bacterium | reverse complement strand
TACCCGCGATCCGCAATCCACCAGTGCCGCAATCCTGGCTGCGGCTGTGCGGGAGTTCACCGAGAGGGGTTACGAAGGCGCGCGGGTCGACAACATCGCCAGCCGCGCCGGTGTCAACAAGCGCATGCTGTATCACTATTTCGGCAACAAGGAGGCCTTATATGTGGCTGTTCTGGAAGGGAGCTACGCGGCCATCCGCATCGCCGAGCACCGCCTGCACCTGTCCGACCGCGATCCCGTCGAGGGCATGACCGACCTGGTGCGGTTCACCTGGCACTATTATCTCGCGCACCCGGAATTTCTGAGCCTGCTGAACACCGAGAACCTCCATCGGGCCAGGTTCCTGAAGCGCTCGGCGCGCATCTTCGAACTGAATTCGCCCTTGATCGAGCAAATCTCGGTGTTGCTCAGGCGCGGGGTGGAGCAAGGCGTCTTCCGCGCCGACCTGGACGCGCTCAAGGTGTATGTATCCATTGCCGCGCTCGGGTTCTTCTACCTGTCCAACCGCTGGACGTTGTCGACCGTCTTTCGGCGCGACCTGGTCGCCAAGGAAGAGATTGAGAGTTGGGGCCAGCACATGGTGGACGTCACGTTGGCTTTTTTGCGCCGGCCTTGAGGCGGCGGTACGCAGTTGACAGGGTCCTCGATTCACGTCTATAAGTAACCAATCAGTTACAAACAGGTGGGATCATGGCGGTCCAGCGACTCGGTATCGTTATGCATGGCGTCACGGGTCGGATGGGTTACAACCAGCACCTGGTTCGCTCGATCGCCGCGTTGCGGGCGAGCGGCGGCGTGGCTCTGCCCAACGGCGATCGGGCGCTGCCGGACCCCATTCTCGTCGGGCGTAATGCCGATAAAATTGCCGAAATCGCGCGGCGTCACGACATCGCCCGATACACGACGGATCTGGACGCGGCGCTCGCCAATCCCGACGACAAGATTTTTTTCGACGCGGGCTCGACGCAGATGCGTGTTGAGCTGCTCGAGCGCGCCATCCAAGCCGGCAAGCACGTCTATTGTGAGAAACCTCTTGCGGAGACACTGGCGCAGGCGCTGTCCGTGGCGCGACTCGCCACGGCTCGGGGGGTGAAGCACGGTGTTGTCCAGGACAAGCTGTTCCTACCAGGGTTACGCAAGTTGGGCCTGCTTGCGAAGGCTGGCTTTTTCGGCCGTATCCTTTCAGTGCGCGGCGAGTTCGGCTACTGGGTGTTTGAAGGCGATCTGCAACCCGCGCAGCGTCCGTCCTGGAACTACCGCAAAGCGGATGGCGGCGGCGTCATCCTCGATATGCTGCCGCACTGGCGCTATGTGCTCGACAACCTCTTTGGCCGGGTTACAGCGGTAAGCTGCCGTGGCGCAACCCACATCCCCGAGCGCATCGATGAGCGCGGGCAGCGTTACAAAGCCGATGCCGACGACGCCTGTTATGCAACCTTCGAGCTCGAAGGCGGTATCGTCGCCCAGGTCAACTCGTCGTGGACCACGCGGGTCAACCGAGACGATCTCGTCACCTTCCATGTCGACGGCACCAACGGCTCGGCCGTCGCGGGCTTGACTCGCTGTGTAACCCAACACCGGATAAATACTCCACGACCGGTGTGGAACCCGGATGAGCCGCAGACGATGAGGTTCAACGAGCAATGGGCGGCCGTACCGGACACCGAGGTGTTCGGCAACGGCTTCCGTCTGCAGTGGGAGGACTTCATTCGCCATGTGCTCGCGGATACACCATGGCATCACGACTGGTTCGAAGGCGCCAAGGGCGTGCAGCTCGCCGAGTTGGCTCTGCAGAGCTGGGCCGAGAGACGTTGGGTTGATGTTCCGGTGTTGAGCCGATCTGGGAGCTGAGGGCGGTGCCTCCAACGTCGACGAGCCTGCTTCTTCCCGCATCCGGTCGGCGTGTCGAGCGCTATACGCTCAGAAATACTGCTCTATCGGGCAGCGGCGGCGCTTCCCCCACCTTCAACCGGGTGGCTTACGCGGCCGCCCACGTCGTGGTCGATCCGCTTGCCGAGACCGATCCGTATCTCCAGTCGGAGGTCGATTGGGATGCGACCCTCAAGTTTCGCCATTACCTGTGGGATCTCGGCTTCGGCGTCGCGGAGGCGATGGATACAGCACAACGCGGCATGGGCCTCGACTGGCCCGGTGCGCTCGAGTTGATCCGGCGCACCCTGGCGGAGGCCCGGAGCAGGCCCGGTGTGTTGGTCGGGTGCGGCGCTGGGACCGATCACCTGGCGCAGGGGAGCGTACACACGATCGAGGCTGTCATCAGGGCTTACGAGACCCAGATCGAGGCCATCGAGGCGCTGGACGGTCGCGTCATCTTGATGGCGAGCCGCATGTTGGTCCAGATTGCCAAAGGGCCGGAAGACTACCAACGCGTCTACGGTCGCATCCTACGGCAGGTACGACACCCGGTGGTGATTCACTGGCTCGGTGAGATGTTCGATCCCGCCCTCCAAGGGTATTGGGGCAAAGCCGATCACCTGGAGGCAATGCAGGTTGCGCTTGAGGTCATTGCCGAAAACGCCGCCAAAGTCGAGGGTATCAAGATCTCCCTGCTCTCCAAGGACAAGGAGATCATCATGCGCCGCCGCCTGCCGCCGGGAGTGCGCATGTACACGGGCGACGATTTCAACTATGCGGAGCTGATAGCCGGTGACGACCGCGGCTATTCGGACGCGCTGCTCGGCATCTTCGCTGCCATCGCGCCGGTTGCATCGGCCGCTCTCACGCGGCTTGCGGCGGGCGACGGAGGTGGGTTTCGCGCCTTGCTCGCCCCCACCGTGCCGCTGTCGCGACACATCTTTGCAGCCCCCACACGATTTTATAAGACCGGGATCGTGTTTCTGGCGTATCTCAACGGATTGCAGAATCACTTTCACATGATCGGTGGCCAGCAGAGCGCGCGCTCGTTGCAGCATCTCGCCGAGTTGTTTCGTCTCGCGGACGCGGCTCGCGTGTTACGGGATCCGGAGCTTGCCGCGCGACGGGCCGCCAACGTGATGGCGCTCGGCGGTATTTGCTAGCAGGGGGAGTCGATGTGCACGTGAAGGGCCTCTCCGTCAATCTCGCGACCGTCCGCCAGCAGTACGGTTTTGCAGCGGCGGTCGACGCATGTCTCGCCCAGGGTATTACCGCGATAGCGCCCTGGCGCGACCAGGTCGAAGCGATCGGGCTCGAAGAAGCGACTCGGATCGTTGAGCTGAATGACCTGCAGGTCACCGGTTACTGTCGCGGAGGCATGTTTCCCGCAGCCGACCAGGCGGGTCTCGCTGCGGCCATCGACGATAACCGGCGAGCCATCGATGAAGCCGCCGCGCTCGGCGCCGATTGTCTGGTATTGGTGGTGGGCGGTCTTCCCGGTACTTCCAAGGACATTGTCGCCGCGCGTGCCATGGTCGCCGACGGCATTGCCGCCATTCTGCCGCACGCACGGTCCGCCAAGGTGCCGTTGGCCATCGAGCCGCTGCATCCGATGTTTGCCGCAGATCGGGCGTGCGTGAACACGCTGGAGCAGGCGCTCGATCTGTGCGATGTGCTCGGCACAGGTGTTGGTGTCGCAATCGATGTTTATCACACGTGGTGGGACCCAAAGCTGCGGCCACAGATTGCACGCGCGGGGCGCGACCAGCGGATTCTTGCCCATCATATCTGTGATTGGCTCGTGCCAACCCGCGACCTGTTGCTCGATCGGGGCATGATGGGAGACGGCGTCGTCGACCTCAAGCAGTTTCGGGCGGACATCGAGCGGGCCGGCTATCACGGTCCGCAGGAGGTCGAGATCTTTTCCGCGCTCAACTGGTGGAAGCGGCCGGGCGAGGAAGTCCTCGCGACCTGTGTCGAGCGCTTTCGGACGGTGTGTTGATGATCGCCCCGTATCCGCACCCGCCTTTCGGCGGGGTCAGGAATTCGGGTTCCGGTCATGAGCTCGGTGGACTCCTCGCCCGGGAGCTCGCCAATGCCATGCTGACCTGGCAGGGGCAGTGACCCAGCCGGGCCGTCAACACAACAGTGCGGTCGTCGCCAGCTTCCTGGGCTGGACGATCGATGCTTTCGATTTCTTTCTGCTCGTGTTCGTGCTGGGCGATATCGCCAGACAGTTCGACTCGAGCGTCGCCGTAGTCAGTTGGGCCCTGACGCTCACCCTCGGCTTGCGCGTCATCGGCGCATTGTTGTTCGGGCGACTGGCCGATCGCTACGGGCGCAAGCCGGTGCTGATCGCCAACGTGCTCACCTTCTCCGTGCTCGAGTGTGCTACGGGGTTTGCGCCGACTCTGACTGCTTTCCTGGTGCTGCGCGCGCTGTTCGGTATCGCCATGGGCGGAGAATGGGGTGTCGCCTCGAGCCTCACCATGGAATCGATTCCGGCTCATTGGCGGGGCTTTGTGTCGGGGTTGCTGCAATCGGGGTATTCATGCGGCTATCTGTTGGCGGCCCTGCTCTACGCAGTGGGTTTCGAGGTGTTGGGTTGGCGCGGGTTGTTCATCGTTACGATACTGCCCGCGTTGCTGGTGCTGTACATTCGTAGCCACGTGTCGGAGAGCCCGGCTTGGACGCGCCCCGACGTAAGAGATCGCAGCGCGCCTGCGACGCAGAAACTGAACCCACCTCGAAACATCGGGCGTTATCTCTATGCGATCGCTTTGATGGCGGCGGCCGCGACCTTCAGCCATGGGACACAGGATCTCTACCCGACCTTCCTGCGGATCCAACATGGCTTCTCCGTGCATCAGGTCTCCAGCATTGCGATCGTCTACAACGTTGGCGCAATCCTGGGTTGCCTGACCGGAGGTACGCTCTCGCAGAGATTGGGGCGACGGCGCGGGATCGTGCTGGCTGCTCTCCTCGGTGTGGCGCTGATGCCATTTTGGGCGATCGCGTCCGCGCCGGCCGCGCTGGCGGGCACGGCCTTCTGCATGCAGTTCCTCGTGCAGTGCATGTTTGGCACGATGCCGGCCCATCTCAACGAGATCTCCCCGCCTGAGGCGCGGGCGACCTTCCCTGGCTTCACTTACCAATTCGGTAACTTCCTGGCCGCGGGCAACGCGACCCTGCAGGTGGTACTCGCGAACAAGCTGGGCGGCGACTATGGGGTGGGCATGGCGTTGATGGCTGGCGCGGGCGCTGTCGTGTTGGCTTTGCTCGCGGCGTTTGGGCCGGAGGCCAAAGGGATTCAGATGAGAGGGGATGACGATGGTGACTTTCCGAGGGCTGAAATCAAGAAGCTGCTCGGCCAGGGCACTCAGGTCAGGTAGTTCCTTTCGCCACCGACGCTCGCGAGCGCTGCCGGCGCGTTCCGTCACACGCCGGCAGCTTGGGGGGATACGATGAGCGGCGGCCTCGCGCCGATCGCGGCAATCCCCCGGATTTGCGGGTGGCCTGTTGCGGAACTCCCGTGGGGATATGCATCAGCCGTGGCACGACTCCGACAACCATGACAAGGGCGGTAACTGCGTGCTCGTGAGCCTCGGGTTGCCGCGCTAGGTCACCAGTCGGCAAGCTGACGGGTGCCTGGTCTGACGCACATCCAGGAGGTCGCCACGATCCAACTGGAGAAGGCTGGCGTTCGCCTGGCTGTCGTTCCCAACCGTGCGTTAGGTTCCTGACATCTGGGAGTGCACACAAAAACGGCGTCCCGAAGGACGCCGTTTAGTTTCGCACTGCTCGGCTGGCTCGACTGTCAGAAGAGCGAAGCCTTGATGGTGATCATGAACGTGCGCGGCTCGAGCAGGTTGTAGAACGCACCGCCAGCGTACAGAGCCTTCCCGGTCGTCGGGTCCAGCGGCCCCTTCGTGGCAAGCAACGTCGTGGTGCTGTCGTACGTCAGAGCGTGCTTGTCCGTCAGGTTGAATACGTTGAACTTGATCTCCGGCTTGGTGAGCCAGGATGCGAAGTCGGGGAAGCGCCAGCCAGTGCTGAAGTCGAGCGTGGTGAAACCACCCGCTGCTTCCGTATTCATCCAGTCAGCCCAGAACGAGCTGCGATACTGCAGATCGACGCTCGCCCAGAGCGGTCCGTGATCGTACGACAGGCTGAGGTAGGCGGTATTCTTCGGCGTGTCGAGGAACGACTTGCCTCTGACCGGATAGTAGCCGTCGCCAATCGAGTCCAGATCCGCGGCGAAGGTCGACTTCGTATAGGCATACGAGCCATACACTGTCAGATCGTCGACGATCTTGTAACTGGCTTCGGCGTTCACGCCGCGTTGATGCAGTTCAGGAACGGAGAGGTAGACCGTGCCGCTGGTGGCGTTGTCGAAACCGGAGAGCTGCTTGTTCTTCAGATTCGAACCGTAGGCATCGACGCTGGCTGAAATGCGGGGTCCGTAGTAGCGCCAGCCAATGTCCACGGTGTCCGCGATCTCCGGCTTGTTGTTCGCGATGGCCGCCAGCTGCGCAGGCGTAATCCCGCTAAATCCAGTCTGGCTGGGATTGGCCTGGTAGTACTGCAGCACCGCGGCGTTCTGCATGACGGCACCGTTGATGGGCGCGCGGAACGTGCGACCGTAGCCTGCGAAGAACTGGTTCCGGTCGTCGAGCTGGTATTTGATGCCGGCCGTCGGCGTCACCTTGTTGTAGGTGTTCCGGTCGTTGCCGCCGAACTGTTGCTGGTAGCTGGGCCCCGAGGTCGCGCCGTAGTACTGGAAGTCCCAGCCCTTGCGCAGTACCCAGGTGTAAGCGACACCCGTCGTCACGGTCCACTGGTCCGTCGGCGTCCAGGTATTGTGGATGAAGGCTCTGCGCAGTGAGGTTTCGGTGTATTCGTTGTAGAGGTACTGCGGGCCGCCATTGGGGGAATAGCGGATCAGATTGGCGGCGTCGTTCAGCCAGACATCGACGGGCTTGCCCGCAGCCGTCGGCGTGAATCGCTCACTCTGCTCCTGGCGCGGCTGGTCGATCCAGAAACCCACTTCCAGGCTGTCGTCGCGGCCGAATTGCTGGATGATCTTGGCAATGACGCCGGGACGGTAGGTGGTCGATTCGGACATGTTATAGACCAGCGCCTTGCCGTTGGCGCTGACACTTCCGCTGTTGTCGACGTCCTGGTTTGTGTAGGCGTACCTGCCATAGTTACTGGCAGAGGTGCTCTCGGTGAAGGTGGAGCCGCCGCCACCACCGCCATCACCGAACTGGAAATACGGGATGACCGACAGGCGAGTCGTATCGGCGAGACGGAACTCGCCGTCCAGGCTCACCAGGTAGCTGTCGAAAGGATTGGTGTGCAGCCGCCAGTAGTTCGTGTCAGTCGGAGTCAGCAGGGTGGTGTCGTAATTCTGGAAGTAGTTGGTGTTGGCCTGGACCTTCGACAAATAGTAGTATGCATACTTCATCTGGTGGTTGTACTGCAGCGAGGCCGAGACGGAGTTGTTCTCGTCGATCGTCCAGACTGACTTGGCGTCGATCTTCTTGACGTTCGCGTTACCTTCGCCGCGCCAGAGATCGACTTGATTCTGCGAGAAGGACACCCACGAGCGCACCGGACCGATATCGCCCGTCTGAAAGCGGACGAACTCCCGCTGGTAGTCGTGACTGCCGCCCGACAGGCTCAGGTCGATCTGTGGCGTGTGCGACGGATCGATCGTCACCCACGAGATGGTGCCGCCGGCCGCGCCAGCCACCGGCTGATCCACATCGGGATAGCCCTGCAGCACGGTGATGTCGCTCATGTTCTCGGTATCGCCATACTCGGTCGGATAGACGCGATAGTTACCGCTGTCGTTGATCGGCGCGCCGTTGATCGTGACGCCGATTTCGTCATTGGTGAAGCCGCGGATCGAGTAGTTGGCGTCGTTGAGTCCGGTCACGTCGTCTGTGATCGCCAGGACGCCGGGAATGCTCTGGATCATCTGCGCGTAAGTCGCACCCGGGGCTGCCTTCAGGATTGCATCCCGTGAGATCGTCGAGACGGCCTTCGGCGCGTCCTGCACTGACATCAAGCCATCGCCCAGGCTGAGGCGCGTACCTTGTACCAGCACTTCGGAGAGCTGCTCCTGGCCACGCTGGGTCGAGTTGATCGTAGTCGTGTTCGAGGTGCTCGAGGGGTTCGGGAGCGTACCGCCTGCCGTCGCGGACGGCGCAGCGGCTTCGGCTGAGTCGCCAGCCACCGGCGCTGCCGGCTCGTCTGCGTATGCGCAGAGCGCGACGAGAGGCGTGGAAAGCGCCAGCAGGTTTCTAATCAGTTTTCTCATATGCAACAGAATGTTCCCTGAGGATGGATGCGTGGGAGGACGTCGGTGTCCTGTAGTTATTCGCGTCACGCATTATTTGGTTTCTTGTATCTTCCTCATGACATTCAGGTTGCGATTTCATTGCAGCGGCCGTTGTCTGGGGAATCTGGAAGGGGGTTCACACGTCGGCCTCCAGGGCAACTGGAGAATTCTCGGGAACCTTGAGGTCCCGATTAAAGAGTGTGTCATGTGGTCTACCGGAATCCCTTCCGGTAGACGGCTTTCAGTGTGAGCTCACGTACGCGTGATCGAAGCCCCACCGTCCACGAGTGACGCTGTGCCGGTTACAAACGCTGCATCATCGGACGCAAGGTAGAGTACTGACCGCGCCACCTCTTCCGCTTTCCCCACACGCTTCAGAGCGTGGAGGCCAGTGATGAAAGCCTGCGATTCCGACGTGTTGTTCATGGTCCGGTACATGTCCGTGTCAACAGCGCCCGGAAGGACTGCATTGACACGGACACCCGAAGGGCCGAATTCCGCTGCGAGAGCCTGCGTCAAACCAACGAGGCCAGCCTTGCTCGCCGCGTACGCTGCGACGCCTGGGAAGGCGAACGAGTAGCCCACGAAGGTCGAGGTGAAGATGACGGACCCGCCGCCGTTCTTCAGCATCTGCGCAATCTGGTGCTTGGCGCCCAGGAACGAGCCCGTCAGATTGATTGCGAGAGTGTCGGCCCATCCGGCCTCGGATACACCTGTGCTGGCGCCGCTTTCGCCCAGAGTGCCTGCGTTGTTGAAGGCGACATCCAGCCGGCCGAATCGCTCGACCGCCAATGCGACCAGCGACCTCGCGTACTCCTCCGAGCGAACATCACCGGCAAGTGCCACGGCCTCACCGTCGGTGGAGCGGATTTCCGCTACGAGCTCATCGAGCTCCTTTTTGCGTCGTGCGCCGAGGACGAGCTTCGCGCCCTCCTTGGCGAACAGCAGCGCCGTCTCGCGACCAATGCCCGAGCTGGCACCTGTGATGATTGCAACTTTTCCGGTCAAGCGTTTCATGGAATCTCCCGCTGGACACCCGACGAATATCGATCCGTCTTCAAGTGCCTCTTCAATTGAGCGTAGTTTGGTGTAGCCTCAGCGCGGCCAGTAGTGGCCAAAGGGCGATGCTCCCTTCCGGAATTATCGAACAATGCTGAAGCTCGATGAAATAGCTACTTTTGTGGCTGTTGCCGAGGCCGGATCGATCAGCGAGGCCGCCCGGCGCATGCGGCTGTCGAAGTCGGTGGTCAGCGAGCGATTGGCGGAGATCGAGCGAAGTCTGGGGACGCCGCTGCTTCATCGCACCACGCGCAAGCTCAATCTGACCGAGGATGGGGCGGCATTCCTGGAGCGTGCCACCCGGATCGTTCGGGACGTCGAAGAGGCCGTCGCGGACATGGCGGAGCGCCGCGGCAGTCTTTCCGGCCCTCTGCGTATTTCAGCGCCCGTCACTTTCGGGCGTATGCATCTCGGGCCGGCGCTGTTTCCTTTTCTTGCCCGTCATCCGAAGCTCGAGATGACCTTGGAGCTGGATGATCGCCGTGTCGATGCGGCCAGCGCCGGGGTCGACGCGGTGATCCGGCATGGGCCCATTCTCGACTCGCGCCTCGTGGTCTGGCGAATCACGACCAGCCGGCGTGTTCTGGTGGCATCGCCGGACTACCTGGCGCGGGCCGGAGCACCCGGGTCGATCGAGCAGCTTCGGACACATCGCGGAATCTTCTACACGAATCGCGGAATTGATGATTGGCGGTTCGAGGGGCCGGATGGGGCGGTCAAGGTTCGGGCGCGCATCGGATTGCGTGTGAACAATGGCGACCTGCTCCGCGATGCCGCGGTCGCAGGGCTGGGGATCGCGTTCCTGCCCACGTTCATCGCCAGTGAGGCGATCAAAGCAGGCTCGCTGAAGGTGATCGACGTGGGTACGGAGGCGGCCCAGGAGTATGTTGTCATTGCTCATGCCGAGGGGCGGCGGCCTTCGGCCAAGCTCAGAGCGTTGGCTGACTGGTTGCGCACGGCGTTTGGCGATCCGCCGTACTGGGATCGTTAGAGCGAGCGTGTCACGCGCTACTCGACAACCACGGCTGACGGCTCACGGCGAGCTTTGTTGAGTTGGAAGGGCAGCGTCAAAAGCCGGAGGAAGCTCTGACGGGATGGGATGTCAGCCACACCGCAGTGGCGTGATCTCTCGGTGGGGCAGTAGAAGGTGCCAAACGCCACGTCGATGAAGGAGAAGATGACGGCAAAGTTCTTGTCGTGGGCTCGTTCCTCCATCGAGTGATGCCAACGATGGAAATGCGGCGTGGCGAAGACGTAGCGCAGCTTTCCCAGGGTAAGGCCGAGATCGGCGTGCTCGAGGTAGCCGTAGTAATGCCGTAGCAGGTTATTCCAGACCACGAACTCGGGCCCCACGCCGATTGCGGAGAGCATTGCCGAGTCGAACACTACGGTGAAAATGCGCTCTATCGGGTGAATTCGGATCGTCGTCAGCCAATGCACGTGTCGATCGCTGTGATGTACGGCGTGAGATAGCCAGAAAGCCGGCATATGCAGAATCCGATGGCGCCAGTAGCCAGCGATATCGGAAAAGAAGACCGCGATGAGGAACTCGGCCGCCCAGGGCAATCCATAGCGCTCGACGTCGAGCAGTCGCGGCATCCGGTGAGAGATGCCGGATGAGAGCAGTATCAGGACCGGCAGCACGAGGAGGGAGTCGAAGAAGAAGAACTTGGCGTTCGTGATGTGCTCGGCGAACTTGTCCGAGCGCCACCATTTAGGAGCGATGCCCTGTGTCAGGATGGCTGCCAGGCAGAATATCGCGCCGACGGCCAGGAGTTCGTTGAGGTATTCCAACCACATGCGGGCATCGATACCACAGGGTGGCACCGGGCGGGCGTGAGATGGGTCGCAGAACGCGGGCGCGGCGACCACCTCAGGCGGTGGATGGTCGCGCCGCGATACGAGGCCAGAACGCCAACAGGCGGGGGCTTTTAGTTACGGTCGATGATGACGATCGGATCGAGGAGCAGGTCGCCTACTTTGACGTTGTATTTGTAAACCGGCGGCGATTCGCCGGCGCCCAGTTCTCGCAACGTCCCGACGAAAGTATTGGTCGGCCACGCGGGCTGCGGCTCCTGGAATGGCCAGTGCTCGAGCTCTGTGCCCGCATCGGCCGACTCGGTTCCCAACTGGGAAAATTCGAGCTCGAACTTCTTGTCTTCACCCGTGCTCTTCCACGTGATGACGGATCCGTGGGGTACGCGAACGTGACCGCCGTTAGCGCCACAGGTGATTTGCCCGTGGCGGACATCAATTTTGATAGTTGTCATACAGATATCCCTGGGTTGCGAGGTGCAGTGTCGTTTTCCGGGGGGAGTAGTTTACGCAAAGTGTTTTCCAAGTGCCGGGAATGAAAATTGGCACTTTCTATGATCGGAATTGACCGGGGATACACGACAGGGGCGGCTCCGGCCCAAAACCGGCCCAAAACGGCTATCCGCGAACGCCTCTGCCGGCCTTGACCCTGGTTGCGTGGGTGCCTGCTGATTGGGCTAAACGTCCTGCCGCCGGGAGGCCAGTGCTCGAGCGGCCACGATGGCCGCGGCAAAACCCGACGCCGCACCGACGCCGAGCGCCCAGCGGGGGCCGAGATGGTTGGCGACCCAACCGACGATTGGCGCACCGATTGGGGTGCTCCCAAGTGCGACGCCGACGCGCAGCGCCATGACCCGCCCTCTCATGGCGGGCTCTGTCGAGAGCTGCATCAAGCTGTTGGTTCCATTGGTAAAAAGCAAGGCGGCGATCCCGATGATCACGAGCGCGCCGCCGAACCACACATAGCCAGGTGCGATGGCCGCGAGTGTGCAGCCGATCCCGAAGACAGCCGCTCCGACCAACAGCGATCCGAATCGTGGCCTGTCCTGGCTCGCATTGAACAGGGCGCCCGCCATTGTTCCAATGGCCATGATCGAGGTCAGCAGACCATATCCGCGCGCATCCGCATGGAAGACCTTGATCGCCATGGTGGAGATGAAGATCGGAAAATTCAGCCCGAACGTGCCGATGAGGAACAGCATGATCAGGATCGCCTGCAGGTCCGGGCGCGACCCCACATAACGCAGGCCCGCGGTAAAACCGCCCTGGGCACGCTCGGGCCGCGCATTTACCTGGAGTTCGGAGACTCGCAGGAGGCCCAGCGAGAGCAACACCGCGAAATAGGATAGGCCATTGATTACAAACGCCCAGCCGGTGCCGACCGCGGTGATGATGAGACCGCAGACAGCGGGGCCGATCATCCGTGCGGCGTTGAACGATGTCGAGTTTAGGGCGACCGCGTTTGGCAGATCCGCGTCGCTGACGAGCTCCCCGACGAAAGTGTGACGCGCGGGCGCATCGAAGGCGGCGGCGCAGCCCGATAGGAAGGCCAACACGTAGACGTGCCAGAGGTGCACGATTCCACCCACCGTGAGCATCCCCAGCACCAGGCCGAGGATGCCCATCGTGGCCTGCGTTGCCATCAGGAGCTTGCGTCGGTTGACGTGGTCTGCCGCGAACCCCGTCCAGGGTAGAAGCAACAGTTGCGGTCCAAACTGGAGCGCCATGACCGTGCCGACCGCTGAGGCGTCGTGGTGCGTGAGTTGGGTGAAGACGAGCCAGTCCTGGGCGGTGCGCTGCATCCAGGTGCCGATGTTGGAGACCAGGGCCCCCGCGGCCCAGATGCGGTAATTGAAATTTCGCAGGGCGCGGAAGACGGCTGCCAGGCGGCTAATGAGTCATCACTCCAATGGAGACATACGGCCAGAGCCAGACTCACCGTCCGGGCCGGCAATGACCACAACATAGCCATCGGGGTCGCGGAGCCACATCTCTCTGTGCCGGGGAGCGGGATTGAAGCGCGGCTCTTCGATGACTTCGGCGCCCAAGCCTCGGGCTCGGTCCACGACCGCGTCGAAATCATCTACCTGAAACCACAGCAGGACGCCGTGTCCGGGCGGCGCCGCGTCCGCGTTGACGAGGTTGGGATGGTCCTCTTCATCCCACGCGTGCAGCTGGAGAAGCAAGCGGCCGGAGCAGGAGATCCGGTCGTATACATCGCGATGTATGTGTTCTGCGAGGGGGTCTGCTCCGAGCAGTTCGGTGTACCAGCGGCTGCTGGCTCTGACGTTGCGCACCGCTATGAGAGGTTGAGCTTCGACTGTCTGTTTCTGCGCAGGAATGCTCATGAGGGCGTCCGTATATGATCGGGAATTTGAGTCGCTACACGGCAGTCAATGCACCGTGAACGGTGCGTTCGGTCCATGGGCGTGACGATGCTCGCAACCGCCCCGTGACATGGGTCGCTTCGACAGCAATGAATCAATCACCATACCGCGGCGGGTGACTCGTTCGGGCCGCAGGCCTCGGTCCTACTCAATCTCCTTTATCGAAACGCTCGAGATGCGTATCAGGGATAGCGGAATTCGCGAGAGCCGTCTCCAGAAGTGAATATATACGACGGAGCAAAGTAGTTGGCAATTGGAGCGGCCACCGAAATCCGCCAATGTGCCAGCCCGCCCTATCAGCCAGGCGTCGCAATAGAACTGACATCGTACGTCGTACACGTGAGAACGAGCGCCGCGGTGCAACGGCGTAGAATTACACACGCGTGACACCGCGGACTTCCTAACAATCCTTGCGTAACTGTCAACGCAGAAGTCAAGAAATTGATGTCCATGCCAGGCCCAAGCAATTCGCGCGAGCGTGGCCTGAGAGCTGGTCGTGCAGGTGGGGGATGACGCAGAATCACCAAAGGACGTGATCGAGATCAGGGTCGGCAATTGGATGGAAAAGTTTCAATGATGAACTGGATGACCGGAGTCTGCGAAAACAATGATATTCACATCCACTATCTTCGGACCGGAGGCGCCAAGCCTCCTTTGGTTCTACTCCATGGATTGACCGGAAGCGGAGCCTGCTGGACTCCTGTGGCGCGCGCGCTCGAAAACGAGTACGACGTAGTGATGCCGGATGCCAGGGGACATGGGAATTCGAGCACGCCGCTTCACGGGTATCGGTACGAGGATCATGCGGGCGATGTCGTTGGGCTCATCCGAGGGCTCGGACTTCCTGGCCCGATTCTGCTGGGGCACTCGATGGGAGGCATGACTGCGGCCTTGGTGGCAGGCCAGGTCGGCACGGCGATTCGGGGCCTCATCCTGGCCGACCCGACTTTCTTGAGTGCGCAGCGCCAGCGCGAAGTTCGCGACAGTGATGTTCTCGAGCAGCACCGCCACTTTCTCAGCTTGGACAAGGGCGCTGCGTTGGCCGAGATACGCGGCCGGCACCCGCATCGTTCGTCCGAGATGGTCGAACTGTTGGCTGAGGCGAGACTGCGGACCCCGTTGGTTTCGTTTGACGTTCTTACGCCGCCCAACCCTGATTATCGGCAGTTGATGAGTCGCATTTCCGTGCCGATCATGCTCGTCATTGGGGACAACGCCCCCGTCGTCTCCCTTGAAACGGCTCGCGAGCTGCAAAATCTCAACCCACGCATTCGGGCCGAGCAGATAGAAGATGCTGGCCACGGGCTCCAGTATGACCAGCCTGAGCGCTTTGCGGCGGTTGTCGCGTATTTTCTACGGTCGGTGGGCGGCGGTGCACCGCGAAGCATATAGGGCCCTGTGCAGTGACCCACCATCTCGCCCTCGCGTACACACTCCCAACTGCGCAAACTCCGCACGTTGTCCGGGAGGGCTTCGCCGCTTCGTGACGCCTGCCACACTTCAACCAGCCGCACTTCCCGAAATTCCGGCTGCAAGGCCATGTCTCACCTGACCCACGTTGCTTGGATGTGCCTCACACCGCCTCCCGTATCCGCGGCGACTTCGCGCTGACTCGATACCCTACGGGACTCTCGCGTACCTCAGATTTATTTGTCTGATCTCAATGGTGAGTCGCCGAGACAGGCGTCGTGCGAGGTCATTGCGAACTGCGTTCAGATCGCCGACCGTTGAACGGATGAAGAGCTGGAATTCTTCTGACACTGGATGTTCCTGGACGGTGTCCTGCAGACCCTGGCCAACGACATGTTGAATCGACGCATCAGAGAACAGTGTCCGCTACGTCTCCGTGATCAGAACTTCTTCACCTGCAGCGATATCGCACACTGATCACAAATCGAGGCCCGCGGGCGCGAGGGCGACGTACTCGAATTCATCGATATTGCGAACGCGGCGGAACTCGGCCCGACCTCAGAGTTACGAGGCTCCCGTGCCGCCGACGTGTGCCGCATCACGCCATCCCCTCCACCTCCAGGGCACTATCCAACCCAATCGGGTAGGAAATCCCCCGCACCTGGGCGATGATCAAGCTATGCGCGACTGGTTGAACAGCCTCTTAGGTAATGCCCCCCAGCTGCCCGCAGGGGTTATCCCCGAATGGGTCAACGACCTCAAAACCATGCTGGCCGAGGCCCACACTACCCAAGGCACGAATCTTTCGGGCTCCAACCTGGATGCCGCGGTGAATTTCGTGCTCCGCGGAGAGACGGGAGCCTGGGTGCATCCGGTCCCGCACCCCAGCCCCAATAGCAGCGTCCACTACCGCTTTGGTAACAGACCCGAGCAACCCGGGTTCTACGCCGCCCTGGGAAACATCCCTACCGACATCCTGCTGCGCTGGGCGCAGGTGATCGAGGCGATGGCCTACGTAAATCAATTCAACCGGCTCCACATCGCATTCCCAGGCAACGTCCACTGGCCCGAGCTGGTCCTGCTCTATGGTTCCGGAAGCAGCCTGAACTCCTGGCCGCCCGGTACCGAACAACACATCGCTCACGCCACGATCGAGAAGATGCTCGTGCTGGCGGGAATGGAGCCACACGCGCTGCTGGTGGGGGCGTTTGCCACGCCTGTGGACTCCGGATATGGAGCGGAGCGCGTCCTGGCATCGGTCAGCTATTGCCCGGATTTCGCGGATGCGTTGGATAGACATATCGAGGCGGTACGACCCGTGCTCTCGACGGGTAGCGCGGCCCAGCGCGTCCACATGCTCACGATGTTGACTCGTGCCACACCGCGGGTCCTGGACAAACTCGCCGCCGAAATCGCGGAGCTCGCCGTTTCCTCGGCCAAGCAGGTTCGCATCGCGGCCGACGGCTTTGTGCAGTCCGCTGGACCGGTGATGGATGCGGTGCTGCGGAGGATGGCGATCGAGGGTAAGCCCGAACAGCGGCTCTATGCCCTGCGCCATCTCTACCAACGAGCTCTGAAAGCCGCGGACGAGGCGCTTTGTGAGTTCGCGCGAGTCACGGCCAAGGCCGACAAGGCTCCTTCGGTCCAGGCGCTGATCGGTGAGTGGGAATCCGCAGCCGCCGCGGAATCAGATCCCAACGCGAAATACGACTTCGAAGTTCCGTCCATCTCCTGGGACAGGAAACCCGACGCGAGCCTGTCGCCGCGCCTGGACAGACTGTTGCAGGAGATCAATGACCTGATTCGCTCCCAGAACAAACGCGCGAAGGAGCATTACGAAAGGTTCAAGAGCCAACACGGCACGCCCAAGTGGCCCCTGCGACTGATCGAGGAGATCACTCCGGATTGGCTCGAGGCTCTCAAAGCACTACTCAACTCCGGCTCGGCCCCACCCAAAGAGGAACCGACTCCGACCCAAGGCAGCTGGCTCGCCCAGGCCCCGATACGCAGCCTCGCCAGCGAAGGGGTACTCGCGCCGACCGAGTTGTTCAAACTCCTGCACCACCTCGGACATCTTTTCAACCAAGGCAGCGAGTTCAGCCCCGTCGCCAGCGACTGCTTCAATCGGCTGTACGCGAGCACCGGCAGGCCAACCCTCATAGAGCTGGCGACGATGATCGCCGCTACGGGCCGGGATCCGGCGCTACTGCTCATCGCGTACTGTTCCAGCCGTTTCGGGTCGATCGCGCGCAACTGGCGTGCCGAGGATGTATGGCCTTTCGTCGCTCAACAAGTCTCCGCGATCGAGCGCCATCTCCAGGGACTCGAGCAAACCGACTGGTTCTTCGACCGAACCCGCTTGTACGATGCCATCGCCACGCTGCCCGTACCACCGCCGCGCATCCTCAATGCCCTCTTTGCCGTCGCCCTGGGACAGGGAAAGAGTGAGCGAAAACAAGCCCAGGAAGCTCTGTCCAACTTGCCCGACAAGGAAGCCAGGATCATTTCCGCGCTGTCGGACGGGAAGTCGGAGACGCGAGCCGTCGCGGCACAATGGCTGTACAAGCTCAAGCACGAGCCGGCACTCGCAGCGCTGGAGAAAGCCGTTGCGGTCGAGAAACACGACTACGCCAAGGGAGCCATGCTCGATGCCCTGGAGGTACTGGGCCAACCGGTCGACAAGTACCTGAAGCGCGACCAGCTCCTGCCCGTAGCGGATCCGGCCCGGCGCGAGGTTCGACATCCGGTTGGGATACATCCGGTCCAGCAGCTCCCCGGCGTCGGGACCCTGGACGAGCAGCTTGCCCAGGGTGGAGACGTCGATCAGGCCGAGCGAGTCGTGCACGGCGGC
>DAITMW010000108.1:19550-20737 GCA_036834945.1 Steroidobacteraceae bacterium | reverse complement strand
CCGGGCTGAGGTAGTATGCGCCGCCTTCATGAGAGGATTCCGATGAGAGCTCCACTCCGCGTGCTGGCGATCGCAGGCGCGCTCACGATAAGCGCTGCGCTGTGTCCCGTCCTCGCGCAGAGTGATACCGCCGCCGCTCCTCAGGCCGAGAGCGCGCCGCCCGCCGCCGTTGTGCCGGCCGGCGATGTCAAAAAGGCCCTCACAGAAATCCGCTCCTCCTGGCGCAACTTCAACGGATGCGACCGGCAGAACCTGTGCGGTGTCTACTTCGACACCTTCGGTGTGGCACTCACCTTCAACGACGGCACCATTACTCCATTCAGCCACCTTCGGCGCCGCACGTTGTCACCGCACGATTGCATCATCAACGCGCGGGAGGCCCTCGATCATGGCGACCGGGGGCTCGCCGTGCAGTGGGCGATGGCTTCGAAGGCAGAAGAGATCGCGGTGCGAACCTGGATGAGCGATCACCCGGACGCCGTTGTCGCGGCGTTACATGACTGCTGCTAGTGCGGTGTGGGAGGCGTCTCACTCGATGAGACGTGGTTGAGCGCGATCACCCACTGTCCGTTCACTTTGCGCATCAGGCGCGTGTTGATTCCGTATTGGGGATGCTGCGGCCGGATGAGCTGATAGTGACTGATGAGCTGGGCTGCGTCCGGCGCCAGCATCTCGATCTGAATGTCATAGAAATGCACGGTCCCGCGGGCATCGGGCGACGACCCGTAGTCCCTGATGTAGTGATCGAGCGTGCCTTGCCAGCCGGCCTGAATCCGGCCACCCGAGACGAAAATGACGTCGGGGTTCTTGAATCCCTGCATGTAGCCCCGAAAATCACCGCGATTCCAGGCCGACTCCATATTGGAGATGACCTCGAGGATGGCGGCCTTTTCGGCTTGCTGTGTCGGTGCCGGATCGGCTCCCCGGGCGTTGACTCCCAACACCCCGAGCAACAAGGCGGTGGCGAATGCGATGGTGCGATGCGACGCGATGGGCATAATTGAGAGGGCTCCTGGCTTTGGCGTACGCGGAGTGTGCCGCGATACTCGCTTCCCTTGGAATCCCACGGCGTAAGATCACCTTCAGATGGCAACGGCAATCGCACAACCGGAGCACCGCGGCGGGGATCCCGACAACCGCAGCGGAGCGGAGGGAATCCCGGGAAGCGCCAGCGGCGCGACGCGGGA
>DAITMW010000108.1:3507-19296 GCA_036834945.1 Steroidobacteraceae bacterium | reverse complement strand
ACAACCGTAGCGGAGCGAAGGGAATCCCGGGAAGCGCCAGCGGCGCGACGCGGGACAACCGTAGCGGAGCGAAGGGAATCCCGGGAAGCGCCAGCGGCGCGACGCGGGAGAAGCGCCAGCGGCGCGACGCGGGACAACCTGAGCGTCTGAAGCTGGCCGGCCTGGAGCGGGCGAAGTATTTCGCCCCGGTGGCGGTCTGCGGGTACCTCGCGGGATTGTGCGTTGCCCTCATCATTACGTCGGCCTTCGTGGAGAACATGAAGGATGTGCTCGCGATCACCGCCGCCGGAATCTTCGGGCTGCTGGTTTCGGGCGCCCTCGGGGCCGCGATCCTGCGGGTCCAGCTGCGGGAGCTGCGTTACCTCGCGGTGGCGACGGATTTCGACCCGATGGCCAGCTTCGAGGCAGTCAGCCGCCTGGTGCAGAGCTCGGGGTGGCACATCACGGCCGAAGTCCCGGGGCGGTGCCTCGAGGCGCGGACTTCGGGCTCGATCCTCACCGAAGGGGAGATCGTGTCGGTGAAGTTCCGCCAGGGCGAGGTGCTGGTTGCCTGCATCTGCGACCCGGGCGTCGGCTTCTCGCTGGTCGGCCGTCGTCGCTGCACCCAGAATCGGGAAGCGGTCCGCCGGGCGGTCACCGCAAAATAGTCCCAGACGTTCCTCATTGGCCGATTTCGGCGCTCAGACGCCGTAGCCGACTCTCACCCTTTCGAGGGAGCTGGCTCAATTCTTCGTTCTAAATCAATATCTTAGAAAGACTCTGACCCCCGGTGGGTTAAGGAACGTTCACTTGTCTCCCGCTTGGGATTATCGATAATCGAGACTATATCCGTGGCGCGGGGAGGGTGACTGTCGGTCGGCCTCCTGTGCTCGTTCATTTCTCGCCAAGAAGGCCGGTTTATGTGGATTGTCGAGGTGGCGCTCAAGCGCCCCTATACCTTCATCGTTCTCGCGCTGTTGATCCCGATCCTCGGAGGACTTGCGATCCTGGGGACGCCGCTGCGCCCCGGCATGCCCACCGACATCTTCCCCGACATCAAGATCCCGGTCATCGCGGTCACCTTCAACTACTCGGGCATGCCGCCGGATGAGATGTCCGGCCGCATCACCGCGCAGATCGAGCGATACGCCACCACTCTCATCAACGACATCGAGCACGTCGAGTCGCAGACGTACCCTGGCATATCGGTCATCAAGTTGTTTTTCCAGCCGGGCGTGGACATCAATCTCGCCATGGCGCAGACGACGGCGTTCGGGCAGCTGTCCCTCAAGCAGATGCCGCCCGGGACACAGCCGCCGCTGATCCTCAAGTACAACGCCGCGACCGTGCCCATCATCCAGCTCGCCATGTCGAGCAACACGCTCACCGAGTCGCAGCTCTTCGACCTCGGTAACCAGGTGATCCGCGGCCAGATCGGCACGATCTATGGCGCCGCCATTCCGTATCCGTTCGGTGGGGCCACCCGCCAGGTCCAGATCGACCTCAAGCCGGATGCCCTGCGCGCGCAGGGGCTCACCGCGAACGATGTCAACAACGCGATCAACAATCAGAACCTGATCGTGCCCGCCGGCACGCAGAAGATCGGTGACACCGAGTACAACGTGAAGTTGAACTCGAGCCCGCTGAAGGTTCAGGAGATCAACGATCTGCCCATCCGGGGCAAGGTCGGTGGCAATGTCACTTATGTCCGTGACGTCGCTTTCGTACACGATGGCCACCCGCCACAGACGAATATCGTGCGGGTGAATGGCCGACGTGCCGTGCTCATGTCGATCCAGAAAACCGGCGCGGCTTCGACTCTCAACATCGTCAATGAGATCTACAACCGTCTGCCCAGCGTGCGCGAGCTCCTGCCCGATGACGCTTCGATCCAGCCGACCGCCGATCAATCCGTGTTCGTGCGAGCCGCGGTCAAAGGTGTCGTGACCGAGGCCGTGATCGCCGCCTGCTTGACCGCCTTGATGGTGCTGCTGTTCCTCGGTAGCTGGCGCAGCACCTTGATCATCGCGATCTCGATCCCGTTGTCGATCCTGTCGTCGATCATCATCCTCGATGCGCTGGACGAGACGATCAACCTGATGACCCTCGGCGGCCTGGCGCTGGCGGTAGGTATTCTCGTGGACGACGCGACCGTCACCATAGAGAACATCAACCGTCACCTGGAGCTGGGTGAGGACGTCGAGCCCGCCATTCTCAAGGGCTCGCGCGAGATCACGATCCCCGCGCTCGTTTCAACTCTGTCGATCTGTATCGTCTTCGTGCCGATGTTCCTGCTATCCGGCGTCGCACGCTATCTCTTCGTCCCGCTGGCCGAAGCCGTTGTGTTCGCCATGCTGACTTCCTACGTGTTGTCGCGAACGCTGGTACCGACCCTGGCGAAGTACTGGCTGCGCACCGCCGCGGTTGAGCATGCTGCCAAGAAGAACCCCAATTTTCTGCAGCGTTTCCAGCAGGGATTCGAGGCGCGCTTTGAAAGCGTTCGCGAGAGGTACGAATCCATCCTGTCCACCGTGCTGGAGCACCGGGGTGCTTTCGTCTCGATCTTCCTCGGCGCCGCGGTCGCCTCGATGCTCATCTACCCCTTCCTCGGCAGAAACTTCTTCCCAG
Organism: Steroidobacteraceae bacterium; assembly: GCA_036834945.1. GTDB lineage: Bacteria > Pseudomonadota > Gammaproteobacteria > Steroidobacterales > Steroidobacteraceae > 13-2-20CM-66-19. The sequence goes on along the minus strand of DAITMW010000108.1, from coordinate 16,689 downwards.
AGGTCGACGGCGGCCAGATCAAGCTGCATGTCCGCGGGCCGACCGGAATGCGCGTGGAGGATACGGCGGTGCTCGTCGATCACGTCGAAGCCGCCATGCGCGAGGTGATTCCCGCGAGCGACATCGAAAGCATGGTGGATAACATCGGCTTGCCGGTCTCGAGCATCAATATCACGTACAGCAACTCCGGCACGATCGGCAGTATGGACGCCGATATCCTGGTATCGCTCAAGCCAGGTCACGCACCCACCGCGAATTACGTGCGCGCCCTGCGGGCGCGATTGCCGGCCGAATTTCCCGGCAGCGTGTTTGGCTTCCTGCCCGCGGATATCGTGAGCCAGATCCTCAACTTCGGCGCGCCCGCGCCCATCGATATCCAGGTCTCGGGTCCGAGCCTCAAGAATCATGAGCTCGCCAATGACCTGGTGGCGGCCCTGCGGCACATTCCGGGCCTCGTCGACCTGCGTCTCGGCGAGGTCTTCAATCAGCCGGAGCTGCGCGTCAGCACCGACCGCAGCCGTGCGCAGCAGCTCGGTATCAGCCAACACGATGTAGCGAACAACCTGCTGGTCACTCTCTCGGGCACCGGGCAGATCGCTCCCACGTTCTGGCTCAATCCGGAGACCGGCCTGCAGTACCCGTTGGTCGCGCAGGCGCCGCAGTACCGCATGACTTCCCTGCAGGATCTGCAGAATCTTCCGGTGACCAGCGCCAGCGGGTCGCAGCAGATTCTGGGCGGCCTCGCCACGATCGCCCGCGGCTTCGGCCCGGCCGTCGTCATTCACCGCGACAACCAGCCGATCATCGATATTTACGGCTCCGCGCAGGACCGCGACCTCGGCGCGATCATCAAGGACGTCAATGCCGTGATCGCGCGCTTCGATGGGAAGCTGCCCAAGGCCACTCACATCACGGTCCGCGGCCAGGTGCAGACCATGACGGCCTCCTACACGGGACTTGCGATCGGCTTCATCGGTGCGATCGTGCTGGTGTACCTGTTGATCGTCATCAACTTCCAGTCCTGGACCGATCCTTTCATCATCATTACCGCGCTGCCCGCCGCTGTGGCCGGCATCGCCTGGATGTTGCTGATGACGGGTACGACATTGAGCGTCCCCGCGTTGACCGGGGCCATCATGTGTATGGGTGTCGCGACCGCGAACAGCATCCTCGTCGTGAGCTTCGCGCGTGACCGTCTGAGCCAGGGGGTTTCGGCCCTCCAGGCGGCGCACGATGCGGGTTTCACCCGTTTCCGTCCCGTGCTCATGACCGCGCTCGCCATGATCATCGGCATGTTGCCGATGTCGTTGGGCATGGGTGAAGGTGGTGAGCAGAATGCACCGCTCGGCCGCGCCGTCATCGGCGGCCTGGTCTTCGCGACGGTGGCCACGCTGGTGTTCGTGCCTGCCGTGTTCGCGATGATCCATGGGCGCCGCGAGCGCAAGCGCGCAGCCGCCGCCGTTTAGGAATCAAAGCCGCTCGCTGCGCCCACTATGCGGGGGCGGCGAGCCTGATCTGGACCGTACAAACAAGTGACAAGCGAATCGAGACGATCATGGACCAACTAGCACGATCGAATGAACTGGGATCGGACAGCGCACGTGCGCCAGCGCGAGCAGGAGGCGCGCGCCAGCTGGGCCGTGCTGGCGCAATACTGGGCGTGGCGGCACTGATCATCCTCGTCTGGGCGGCGCTCTCCGACCATCGTGCGGCGGCCAAACTGAAAGAGACGACAGAGGCCGCGGCGGTCGTGACCGTTGCGACCATCAAACCTGCGTCCCAGTCGGGTACGAGCGAGCTCGTTCTTCCCGGCAACATCCAGGCCAACTACGAGGCGCCGATCTATGCCCGCACCAGTGGCTACCTGAAGCGCTGGTTGGTGGACATCGGCACGCCGGTGAAGGCGGGTCAGTTGCTCGCGGAAATCGAGTCGCCCGAAGTCGATCAGCAGTTGCGGCAGGCGCAGGCCGACCTGGCGACGGCGCAGGCCAATCAGAAGATCGCCGACGTGACCGCCGAGCGGTGGCGCAATCTGCGCGCCAGCGACTCCGTCTCCAAGCAGGAGGCCGATGAGAAGATCAGTCTCGCTGCCTCCGGTGATGCGCAAGTACAGGCTGCCCGCGCCAACGTGCAGCGGCTGCGCGAGCTGTCGGGATTCGAGAAGATCGTTGCGCCGTTTGACGGTGTCGTTACCGCGCGCAATACCGATATTGGTCAGCTGATATCGGCCGGTGAGAATACCGGTCCCGCGCTGTTCCGCGTCGCGGACACGAAGCGGCTGCGCTTGTATGTCAGCGTGCCGCAAACGTATGCCGCGGCCATGAAGGCCGGGATCACCGCGGACCTGGAATTCCCCGATCGGCCCGGCAAGGCCTACACCGCCACGCTCGACAGCACTTCGAACGCCATCGATACCGCCACCCGCACGCTGCTGGCCCAGTTGGTCATCGACAACAAGAAGGGCGAGCTGTTGCCCGGTGCGTACGCGGAAGTCCACTTCAAGTTGCCCCCGGGCGCCGGCGGCGAGTCCTACAAATTGCCCGCGAACGTGTTGTTGTTCCGAGGTGACGGCATGCACGTCGGCGTGGTGGGTCCGAACAACAAGGTGGTGTTGAAGTCCGTGGAAGTGGGGCGCGACTATGGCTCCGACATCGAGATCATCCACGGGCTGAATGCGGATGACAATGTCATCTTGTCGCCACCGGATTCCCTGGCGGACGGCATCCAGGTGCGTGTGACGGCCTCGAAGAAAGAGGAGGTTGCCAAGTCGTGAGCAACATTCTCGGCGCCCTGGCGCTGGGCGGCCTGAGTGCCGGCCTGTTGGCGGCCTGCACTCTCGCGCCGGCCTATAAGCCGGCGGCGACAGAGCCGGTGGCCCATTACAAGGAAGCCGGCGACTGGGTCCCCGCACAACCGGCCGATGCCCAGGAGCGCGGCTCCTGGTGGGAAGTGTTCAGTGATGCGAAGCTGAACGAGCTGGAGAAACAGCTCGACACCGCCAACCCCGACCTGCAGGCCGCGGTCGCCCGATTCCAGCAGGCGCGGGCTATCGCCCGCGAAGATGTATCGAACGAGTTTCCCACGGTGGACTTCGGTGCGTCAGGCAAGCGTGCGAGATCTTCCGGCAATGCGCCGCTGAATACCCTGTTCGGTCACCAGCCCGTGACCGGAAATGACTTCGTAGCCTCGCTCAATCTCAACTGGGAAATCGACCTTTTCGGCCGACTGCGCAGCCAGGCGGCCGCCTCGCGCGCGCAGGCGCAGAGCTCCGAGGCGGACGCCGCCGCTGTTGAGTTGTCCTTACAGGCGGAGTTGGCGACGGACTACTTCAATCTCCGTGGCGACGATACCTCCATCGCGCTGCTGGAAGATACGATCAAGGTTTATGACCGTGCTTACGATCTGACGAGGAATCGCTACCAGGAAGGCATCTCGGCTGCGACTGACGTCGACCAGGCCGACACGCTGCGACAGAGCGCGCGCGCTCAGTTGTCTTCGCTACGCCGCGATCGGGCGCAGCTCGAGCACGCCATTGCGGTGCTCCTGGGCGTGGTGCCTTCCAATTTCAGTCTCGAGTCGGCGCAACTGGCGGGTTCGGTGCCCCCTGTTGGCAGCGGCCTGCCGTCGGCGTTGCTGCAACGCCGTCCTGACGTAGCGCGCGCCGAGCGCGCAATGGCGGCGGCGAACGCGCAGATAGGTGTTGCCCGCGCCGCCTGGTTCCCGGTCTTCTCCATCACGGGTGCGGCGGGTTTCGAGAGCATCGATTCGTCGTCGTGGTTCAAGGCGCCGAGCCGCTTGTGGTCTGTTGGCCCGGCGGCTACTGTCCCTCTGCTCGATTTCGGCGCACGCTCCGCGTTGAACCAACAGGCGCGGGCAGCCTATGAGGAGGCCGTAGCGAACTACCGTAAGACCACCCTCACTGCCTACCAGGAAGTCGAGGACAACCTGGCGGCCCTGCACCATCTCGCCGACGAGGTGGCCGCGGACGAGGCGGCTTCGAAGTCCGCGCAAAGCGCTGCTTATCACTCGGACAAGCGCTACGACGCGGGAGTCGCGGACTACGTTGAAGTGACAACAACTCATACAGCCGCCCTGCAGGAGCAGCGTGACGCGATATCGGCGCGGGTGTTACAACTCAATGCCGCTGTCGCGCTGGTCCGCGCCACGGGCGGAGGCTGGACGAGAGACCAGATCGATCACCTATGAATACGAGCAGCGAGGGGGTGGTGCTCAAGCGCACCTGCATGCGGGACCGTATCCGCGATGTGCTTGTGGCCCGGATTCTAGATGGAACCTATGCGGCGGGGACCCAGCTCAAGGAGCTCTCCCTGGCCCGCGAATTCAACGTGAGCCAGACGCCGATCCGCGAGGCGCTGCGTGAGCTCGAAGGCTCGGGGCTCGTGACGAACGAGCGCTTCCGAGGCACCCGGGTCCGTGGTGCCGACTCCGCCGAAATGCGCGAGTCGTATGAGCTTCGCAGGATGTTGGAAATGCGTTCCGTGCGACTCGCTGCACCCTATTCAAAGGAGCTCCTCGCCCATTTCGAGGTGTACATGGCCGAGATGGAAACCGCGGTCAAGGACGAGGACTCGGAGCGATATATCGATGCCGCGCTGCGCTTCCACCGCCGGCTGGTCGAGGGCAGTCGCAATCGGACCTTCCTCAGTGTATGGGATTCGCTGTTGTGGGATATCCGTGGGCGCATCGCCTTGCGGCGCATGACTGACCAGGGGCACAGCCTGCGCTCACTGGCCGACACCCACGGGGAGCTGATGAATCGCCTGCGGGCTCAGGATACCGAAGGCGCCGCCGAGCTGGTGGGCGTCATTCTCGAGCGGGTCGCCTCCGTGTTCGCTGCCTGATCCACCGCAGGGCGCCGGTCGACTCCCTATTCGACCGGCGCCCAATAGTCGTCTCCGGATAAACGGGAGACTTTGTGCGCATCTAAGGCGCGTGGAGACTTTAAGCGCCACGCATTAAGCTTCTGCGACTGAAGCGTTAAGGTTCTCCTATGTCCGTTGTCGAGGAGTACGCCAAGCGGCTGCGCGCGCGCGAGGCGGAAGTCGCCCGTCTTGCGAGGTTGCATGACCGCATTGGCAACGGTCGTCTCGCATTGGGGGCGGTGATTCTGATCGTCGCCTGGGCCGTGTTGTTCGAGCGAGCCCTCGCTCCCGCCTGGTTGTTGATTCCAGTGCTCGCCTTCGTCGCACTGCTCTTCTACCACTCTTCTGTCCGTAGAGCCCGGGCGCGCGCCGAGCGCGCTACGAATTACTACAGGCACGGCATGGCTCGCATCGAGGACCGCTGGACGGGGCAGGGCCCGACGGGCGAGCGGTTTGCTGGAGCTCACCATATCTATGCCGCGGATCTCGATCTGTTTGGCGCGGGGAGCCTGTTCCAACTCCTGTCGGTAGCGCGCACCCGGATGGGTGAGGACACGCTGGCCCGTTGGCTGTTGGCGCCTGCCACGATCGCTGCGATAAAGGACCGCCACGCCGGTATTGACGACCTGCGTGAACGCCTGGACCTGCGCGAGGAAATGGCGGTCCTCGGCGAGGAGGACCGGGTTGGTGTCAATCCGGAGGCGCTGTTGGCCTGGGCGCAAGCTCCGAACGAGTTGCCCGCGGGCTGGCTGTTCTGGCTGGCGCTTCTGTTGCCGGCACTCGCCGTCGCGACCGCGGTGGTCTGGAGCGTCAAGGGATTGATGGCCCCGTTCATCTTCATCGTGCTCGTGGAGGCGGGAGTGACCTACCTCGTCCGGCGGGCGATGGACAAGGCCATCCAGGGTACCGAGAGCGCCTTCCATGATCTGAAGCTGTTCGCCGGATTGTTGATCCGCATCGAGGAGAATTCCTTCGCCGCGCCACCCCTCGTGGCCCTGGTGCGCCGGCTTGCCTCGCGGGCTGTCTCCGCTTCGGCGACGATCACCCGCCTGGCCCGGGTTGTTGATTTCGCCGACGCACGCGACAACCCTTTCCTGCGCCTGCTCGATACACCCCTCTTGTACTCCGTGCACGTGGCCCTCGCCGCGGAGCGGTGGCGGCGGGATCATGGAAAGGTGATACACGAGTGGATCGATGCCTTGGGCGAGTTCGAGGCTCTCTCATCGCTTGCGGGTTATCGCTACGAGCATCCGCAGGATCCGTTTCCGGAACTGGTCGACGGCCCGGCGCGCTTTGTCGCCACCGAGCTCGGTCACCCGCTGCTCGCGGCTGCGAAGTGCGTTCGCAACAGCGTCAGCATCGAGCCCCCGACTCGTGTCCTGCTCGTGAGCGGATCCAACATGTCGGGCAAGAGTACCCTTCTCAGGACAGTAGGGGTCAACACAGTGTTGGCGATGGCGGGTGCGCCTGTGCGCGCAAGCAGTCTGTCGCTCACGCCTTTGCAGGTAGGTGCGAGCATCCGTGTCAACGACTCGCTCCACGAGGGTAGCTCGCGGTTCTACGCGGAGATCACGCGTCTGCGCGAGATCCATGGCCTGTTGGAACGGGATCTTCCGGTGCTGTTCCTGCTCGACGAGCTCCTGCAGGGGACCAACTCCAGGGACCGCCTCGTCGGGGCGGAAGGCATCGTCCGCGCGTTCGTGGCCGCCGGTGCACTGGGCCTCGTTAGTACGCACGACCTGGCGCTGACGGGTATCAGCGGACTGTCTTCGGGTACACTGCGCAACGTCCATTTCCAGGACGAGCTGGCCGAAGGCCAGATGCGCTTCGACTTCACTCTCCGCGAGGGCGTCGTGACCAAGAGCAACGGCATCGAGTTGATGCGTGCGGTCGGGCTGAAAGTCTGATGGCAATCACCCGGACGATCGGCTCCTACACGATCTCAGACGACCCGGCCCGTCTGGATCTGCGTGCGATGCATGCTTACCTGACACGGTCCTATTGGGCGGAGCACATCCCGTTCGAGGTGGTGGAGCGGTCGGTTCGTAACTCGCTGTGCGTCGGCGTCTACGACGCCAACGGCGTGCAGGTCGGCCTGTCCCGGTTCGTCTCGGACTATGCAACCTTTTGTTACGTCTGTGATGTTTATGTGCTCGAGGAGCATCGTGGTCAGGGGTTGTCGAAGGAGATGCTGGCTTTCGCCATGAACCACCCGATGCTGCAGGGACTGCGGCGTTGGCAACTCGTGACCGCGGATGCCCACGGTCTCTACCGGCAATTTGGCTTTACCACCCCGGCCCGGCCCGAGCGGGCCATGGAGCGGACGGACCCCCATATCTACCGTAAACCCCTGGGAACATCGGGATAGAATCCGACCTAACAACAAAGGGGGTGCGGGTGTGTACAGTCGTCGTGACGTATTGCAAAGCGCGGGCTCTGCCGTGACATTGGGTATGTTGGCGTCTGCGTTCGGTGCCGCGCTTCCAGACGGCGTGCGGGCGGCGGAGAGCGCGCAGGCGGTGCACGCCATGACGATCGTCTATCCGGCGGGCGAGGGCATCAAGTTCGATCCGGACTACTACCGTGATCATCACCTGAAGCTGATCATGAAGCTCTACGGCAGCTCCATCAAACGCTTCGAGCTGCGCACCGTGCCGCCAATGCCCGCGTCCACGGCGGCGCCTCCGGCGGAACGACGGCCGGAAGACCGGCCGCCGGCCCCGCCGCCGAAATTTTCCGCCGCGGTGAATATCTGGATCGCGGATTTCGAGGCTTTCAACGCCAACAATGCGAAGCATGGTCCGGAGCTCGTGGCCGACGTGCCCCACTTCACCAACGCGCAGCCGACCATCCAGTTCGACGAGGTTCACGGCGAGATGGGTGAGCCCGCCAATGCCATGAAGGTTGGCGACACGTGCCTCACGATCCTCTACCCGAACAGTGACGGTGTCCGTTGGGACGTGGAGTATTACCGCACCCACCACATGCCGCTGATCATGAGCCTATATGGGAAAGAGGCGATCAAGCGTTTCGAGCTGCGCAAAGGGGCAACCGGTCAGACCGGTGGCGCGCCCGGCTATATCGGCAGTGTGAATATCTACATCAACCACCAGGACGCCTTTGACGCGGCTGGCAAGCAACACGGTCCGACCCTGGTCAAGGATGTGCCGCATTTCTCGAGCGTCATGCCGATCGCCTTCCCGACAAAAATTCACGGCGTAGGCTGACCCAATAACTCTACCGCGAGCTCGGCCGCCGCGAGATCCTCGAGGGCGGTGCCGACACTTTTGAAGAGGGTCAGGGCATCGGGACTCGTGCGACCGGGCACGGTGCCGCGCACCAGTTGGCTGAGCTCTCCCCGGATATCGGAGGGTTTGATCACTCCGGCGGCGAGTGTCTGGACGAGTTCGCCAGCCTCGACGAGAGCGCCCGCACGCGTATCGACGTACAGGTCCGCTATTCTCACGGCCTCGTCGTCCACTTCGCGCATGTCCGGGCGAAACGCCCCGATCAGGTCCAGATGTTGGCCGGGGCGCAGCCAGCAACCTTCAATCAGCGGTTCCCGACTCAACGTCGCGCAACTCACGATATCGGCCCACGCGACACCGGATTGCAGGTCGCTGCACACATCGACTGAGAAGCTGTTGCCACGCAGAGCTTCGGCCGTCTCGCGCGCCTTGTCGATTCGGCGGCCCCAGATGCGGACGGATTTGATCGGTCGTACCGAGGCATGACTGAGGATGACGTGCGGCGCCAGCTCACCCGTTCCAACCATCAAGAGCCGCTCCGCGTCCGCGCGCGCCAGATATTTCGCCGCGAGCGCGGAGGCGGCACCCGTACGCCGCAATGTCAACTCGTTTCCATCGAGTATGGCTTTGGGTGCTCCTGTGTTGGCGTCGAACAGGACGTAGCAGGCATGAACCGCCGGCAGGCTTCGCAGCGCATTGTCGGCGTAGACCGTCACCAGCTTTACACCGAGACCGCCGTTGTCGCGCCATCCCGGCATGAGCAATAACGATCTCGGACCATCGCCGCCCCCGAGCTCATATCGCTGGCGAACCGGCGTTGCGCAATCGGCAGCGAATGCACGCTGCAGGCGCTCTATGAGTGTGCTGCGGGGCAGACGATTGGCGAGCTCGGCGCGATCGAGATTTAGCAAAGGCATACCTTGGGTTCGTGCGGAGGCAGCGATCGTCGCACGACACGCGCTATGCTGTCGCGCTGGCAGCGGGGCGGTGCTTAGGCGTACTCTCACATCGTTTGGATACACGAGCGGACATCGCCATTGTCGGCGGAGGGATCATGGGTTCGGCGCTGGCCTATTGGCTGACGCGCCTGGAGCCGACTGCCTCGGTGGTGGTCATTGAGCGTGATCCAACTTATGCGACGGCCTCATCGTCGCTCTCCGCCGCCTCCATCCGGCAACAGTTCACTACTCCCGTCAATATCCGCATCTCGCAGGCGAGTATCGAGTTCCTGCGCGCCGCCGGCGGGCTACTCGCGGTCGACGAGTCGAAGCCTGACATCGGGCTCACCGAGGCTGGTTATCTCTATCTCGCGAGCGATGCTGCGGGTGTCGATTCGTTACGGCAGGCCCATGCGATCCAAATCCAACATGGGGCCGAGGTGGCGTTGTTGACGCCCGCGGAGCTCGCGGAGCGCTTCCCCTGGCTCCTGACCACCGATCTGGGCGCGGGGTCCCTGGGGTTGAGGGGCGAGGGTTGGTTTGACGGTTACCTTTTGTTGACGGGTCTCGCCCGGAAGGCGCGCAGCCAGGGCGCCCGCTTCATGCGAGGCGAGGCTACGGAGCTCGAGGTTCGCGACGGGCGTATCGAGGCGGTGGGACTGGCGGACGGCACCCGATTGCGCTGTGGATATCTCATCAACGCCGCTGGGCCGTGGGCGCGGTCGGTTGCGAAGCTGGCCGGCGTGGACCTGCCTGTTTTCGCGCGCCGGCGTACTGTGTACGTCATCGCCTGCCGTACTCCCATGAAAGGGTTTCCTTTGCTGATTGACCCGTCGGGGTTCTGGGTACGGCCGGAAGGGACCGGTTTCATTGCCGGCCTGGCGCCCCCGGACGATCCCGACGACGCGCCGCTGGAGCCGGATTACGAGGCGTTCGAGTCGTTTCTATGGCCGGCGCTCGCCGCCCGCGTGCCGGCCTTCGAGGCGGCGAAACTCGAGCGTGCGTGGGCCGGCTACTATGAAATGAATGTCTTCGATCACAACGGGATCGTGGGTCTGCACCCTGAGATCGCCAATCTCGGCTTCATGAACGGGTTCTCTGGCCACGGCATGCAGCAGGGGCCCGTGGTGGGGCGGGGGATGGCGGAGCTGATCCTGCAAGGTCGTTTCACTACGGTGGACCTGGCTCCGCTGGGCTACGACAGGCTCGTCAGCGGGTGCCCGCTGCGCGAGCTCAACGTGATCGGGTAGTCTTGCGGGATGACATCGCATAGTTTGCGACCCACCGCCGAACGGGTCGCTTGTCCCGATTGCGGTCTGATGCAGATGCTGCCGATTCTCTCCGGCCGGCAGATGGCGGTCTGCAAGCGTTGCGACAGCACCCTGGCGGGACCTGCCACGGGTCGGGTGGATGCGCCCCTGGCGCTCGCTGGGGCGGCCCTCCTGCTGTTGATCCCGGCGCTGGCGTGGCCCCTGATGACGGTTTCCAGCCTCGGCGCGGTTCGCGAGAGTTGGCTGCACACCTGTGTCACCGCGCTCTGGGACCAGGGCTACGGCTCGCTGGGGACTCTCGTCGCCGTATTCAGCATCGTGCTGCCCTGCGTGTACCTTGCTGCGCTCGTGTTCGTCCTGCTCGCATTGCGCTTCGAGCTCAATGTCCGGCTCGGAAGGCTGTTCCGGTGGGTGCAGTATCTTCGCCCCTGGATGATGATCGAGGTCTATCTGGTAGGTGGTTTCGTCGCCTACAGCCGTATCAAGGTGGTCTCCACCATCCAGGTCGACATCGGGGGTTGGTGCCTGTTGGCGGCGTCGCTCCTGTTCCTCCTGGCGTTGACTCAGCTGGACGCGCGCACGGTCTGGGAAGCGCTGCCGCTGCAGGCCCCTCCGCGCAAAGGTACTAAAACGATCGCCTGCACCGTGTGCGATCTGATCGTCGCGGAGACCGAGGAGGGCGGAAAGTGCCCTCGCTGCGCCAACACCCTGCATGTGCGGAAGCCGGACGCGCTCAGGCGCACCGCGGCGCTCGTGATCACGGGATTTCTGCTTTACGTGCCGGCGAATGTCATCCCGGTATTGACCACCGTGCGTCTCGGGCGGGCGGACGAAAACACGATTCTCAGTGGCGTGCTGGAGCTGGTGCAGAATGATCTGTGGCCCCTGGCCATCATCGTCTTTTCCGCGAGTATCATTCTGCCGCTGTTGAAGCTTTGCGGACTGACCTGGATGCTGGTTGCGACTCGGCTGCGCTCGACCCGGATGCTGGTGGGTCGGACGCGCTTTTACCGAATGATCGATCTCGTGGGACGCTGGTCCAACATAGATCTGTTCGCCGTGGCGGTGCTGATCGCGGCGCTGCGGTTCGGAGCTCTTACCGAGGTGCATGCGGGGAGCGGCATGGTGGCCTTCGCGGCCGTGGTGATCATCACAATGTTCGCGACGACGGCATTTGATACCCGATTGATGTGGGACGTCGCGGAATGACCGAAGCCCCACACAAGGACGACGAAGCGCGCATACGTCCACGCCGGTGGTTCGCGTGGGTGTGGATCGTACCCATCGTGGCCGCGGGTCTCGTGATCTGGCTCGGTTGGCATTCGCTCGCCGACCGTGGCCCGATGATCACCATCGCCTTCAAGGCCGCGGAAGGACTCACGGCCGGACAGACAAAGATTCAACACCGCGACGTCGACGTGGGGACTGTGCAGTACGTTGAGCTCACACCAGACATGTCACGCGTGATCGTGCACGCGCGCATGACCCGTCAGGCGGCTCCATATCTCAACGAGAAAACCCGCTTCTATATCGTGGCGCCGCACGTCGGCATTGGCGGAATTTCGGGGCTATCGACCATTGTGTCGGGCACCTACATCGAGATGTACCCCGGCAAGGACGGCGACTCGAAACGGAATTTCGTCGCGCTCGATGAGCCTCCAATCCTGCCGCCCGACACGCCTGGCCGCTCGTTCACGTTACAGGCTCCCGACCTGGGCTCACTCTCGCGCGGCTCGGCGATCTCATACCACGGTGTTTCCGTCGGTGAGGTGGAGGGCTACACGCTCGCGCCGGATGGGAGTCACGTGACCGTAACTGCTTTTATTCGGGCGCCATGGGACGACCTCGTTCATCCGGAAACGCGCTTTTGGAACGCGGGTGGCGTGGATGTGACGGCCGGCGCGCAGGGCATCCGGGTCAGGGCCAACTCGTGGGCACAGCTGCTTTCAGGCGGTATCGCGTTCGAGACTCCGCAGTCGGCTCTGACCGCGCAGCCGAGCGCGGACGGCGCCGATTTCAAACTCTACGACAACAGGCGGCATGCGCTCCGCTCACCGCGTGGGCCGGAAGTCGTCTACGTCGCGGACTTCGACGGCAATCAACGGGGCGTCGAGCCCGGAATCTCCGTCGAGCTGGCGGGTAACGAGATCGGCGAAGTGCAGGAGGCTCATCTGAAATACGATGACCGCCGTCATACCCTCGTGACCCAGGTGACGTTCGCGATCGATCCCGACCGGGTGAAGATCGAGAATCTGCGCAAGCCGGCAGGCACGGATGCTCGTGATTCGGTCAAGGAATGGCTCGAGACCCTGGTCGGGCACGGCTTGCGCGCGCAGGTGGTCTCACTGAGCTTCCTGACAGGGCAGAAGGGCATCGCCCTCGACATGACACCCAACGCCCCACGCGCCCGCATCGAGCAGGTAGGTCAGAACCTGCGCTTCCCGACGACGGCTTCCGGCGATCTCACAGAGATCCTCCAGAGCATGCGCGGCGTGTTGCAGAACCTCGATCGCGCGACCTCGGGGCCGCAGCTTGGCCATGCGCTGCAAGCGCTCGACGAGACTCTCACTCATCTCGACCAACTCACCACGGAAGTCGAGCCTGACATCAAGTCGCTCATCAAGAGTCTGCGCGATACCGCGGATGCCGCGCAGGGCACGCTCAACGCCGTCAATGGCATGGTCGGCAGCAACGGCAACGGGAATACGGACCTGCCGAAGCTGATGCGCGAGCTGGCCGACGCTGCCCGCTCAGTGCGGGTGCTCGCCGATTACCTCGACCGCCATCCCGAGTCGCTGCTGCGCGGTCGGAAAGGGGATCAGTGATGAAGGGGCAAGCTCCT
>DAITMW010000108.1:0-3407 GCA_036834945.1 Steroidobacteraceae bacterium | reverse complement strand
GGCGCGAGCCAGGTCCTCATCACGGTAGTATCGATCCCCGGGGAGATCGATCGTCCCGAGCTCGTGCGGCGAATCGGGCCCAACCAGCTCAGTGTCGCGGACTTGGATCGTTGGGCCGCTCCTCTGGATGACACGATCCGTCGCGTGTTGACCGATGACATCGCGCGGCGGGTGCCGGGCCCTGTGTCGCAGCCGCCGCGCCTTGTGGCAGTCGACGTCCGCGAATTTTACGGCGATGCGAGCTGCAACGTAACGTTGCGGGCGGTGTGGGCTCTCAAGCAGGCTGGCGCAGAGCCCGTGACCGAGGAGATCCGCGTGCCCTCCGGCGGCGCTTGTCCCGCTACACTGGCGGACACGATGAGCACCGCGTTGGGCCAATTGAGTGACCGCATCATAGCCGGAGTTGCTCGCATTCCGCCTCCGTCCGCCGCTTCCAAGTAAGATACAACCATGGACTACCAACAACTCGGCGGCCTCAAAGTGCCGCAGCTGAGCTTTGGCACGGCTACGTTCGGCGGAGTGGGCGACTTCTTCAAGGCCTGGGGCTCGACCGACGTGGAGCAGGCGAGGCGTCTCATCGACATCTGCCTCGAGCACGGCGTGAATTGTTTCGATACCGCGAATGTCTATTCGCGCGGGCGCTCCGAGGAAGTGCTGGGAGCCGCGCTGGCCGGGCGTCGTCACGAGGTCTTGATCTCGACGAAAGGGACCTTCCCGATGGGCGAAGGCCCGAACGACTCGGGCTCATCACGCCTGGTCCTGACACGTGCGTGTGAAGAGAGCCTGCGCCGGTTGGGCACGGACTACATCGACATTTATTACATGCACGGCTTCGACGTGACGACGCCGGTCGAAGAGACACTGCGGACGCTCGATGACCTGACGCGCAGCGGCAAGATCCGTTACATCGGGTGCTCGAACTTTTCGGGCTGGCACGTCATGAAGTCGCTTTCGATTTCCGAGCGCTACGGCTGGTCGCGCTATGTGGCACACCAGGCGTACTACTCACTCGCGTCGCGAGAATACGAGTGGGAGCTCATGCCACTCGCGCTCGATCAGAAAGTGGGAACCGTCGTGTGGAGCGCACTGGCAGGCGGTGCGCTCAGTGGAAAGTTGCGACGCGGCCAGCCGGCGCCCGCGGTGAGCCGCCTGGCGCAGGCGGATTTTCTCGCCGGTGCCCGCTCGGATAAGCTGTATGACACCATCGACGTGCTGGAGGCGATCGCCGCCGAAACGGGTAAGACGATATCGCAGGTGGCGCTGCGCTGGGTTTTGCAACGCCCCAGCATTGTAAGCATCGTGTTAGGTGCCAGGGACGAGGCGCAATTGCGGGAGAATCTCGGTGCGGTGGGATGGTCGCTCGATGCGAGCCAGATGGCGCGCCTCAATACAGCTAGCGCGGTCCGGCCGATCTACCCGTATTGGCATCAGCGTAATTTTGCGGTAAGCCATCCCCAGCAGACTTGAGACTTTTACGTTTGGTTACGGTTACGATTACGATAGCCGTGGCCAACCGCCCATGAGTTTCGGTCTTGAAGGGAGAGGCCAATGCTTACGCGCACCGTCAGACGCTACGTCATCGCCTCTTCCATCGTGGTTGTGCTCGTCGCGCTCTATACCGTGGCGGGATTCTGGGCCGTCCCCCATTTTCTGCGCTCGGGCCTGAGCGACTTCGTCGGCACTCACTACCAGCGCCAGCTCTCACTCGGTGAGATCCGCTTCAATCCCTTCACGTTCAAGCTCGATGTCAGCGATTTTTCGCTTCCGGACAGCGACGGGCAACCGATGATCGCCTTCGGGCGGCTGCACGTGGACCTGGAGGTCAAGAGCCTCTTCAAGCTGGGGCCCAGTTTCCGCGAGATCCTGCTGGAGCGGCCGCTGATCCGGACCGTGGTCCGTCCGGACGGCACCTTGAATCTCGCCGACCTCGGCAAGGGCTTCCCGCCGCCCGCCGCCCCACCCCCGAAGCCGACGGAGCCCATGCGGCTTTACATCGACCGGTTCGCCGTCGTCGCCGGTGGCGGCACCTTCGAGGACCTGAGCCATGCGACGCCGTTCCGCGCGGAGCTCAAGCCGATCGCATTCGAGCTGCGCAATTTCAGCACGCGTGCGAAGAAGGGCGCGAACGACGACAACGAGTATTCGCTGACCGCGGCCTCGCCCCAGGGCGAGCGACTGAATTGGAATGGCGTGTTCCTGCTCGAGCCCCTGTCATCGCATGGGACGTTCGCGGTCGCGGATCTGCAGGCGGGCACCATCTGGAGTTATCTGCAGCAGCCCATGCCGCTGGAGATTCCGTCGGGGACCATCGCGGTCAAGGGCGAATACAACTTCGATACGGTGGGCGACGCGCCGGCCATCAAGGTCAATGTTCACGACACGACCGTATCGGATCTGAAGCTGCGCCCTTTGCATGGCACGACGGACTATGTCGTTCTCGGCAAGCTCGACGTGCAGGAGACGCAGGTCGATGTGGCCAGGCGGGCGGTGGAGATCGGGAAGGTCAGCCTCACCGGGGGTGAGGTGAATGCGTGGCTGAGTCATGAAGGCAAGCTGAACCTGTTGGAGCTGACGGGGCCGGCGAAAGGTAATGCGGGGGGTGCCACCCCACAGCCAACACCTGTCACCCCACAGCAAACACCTGTCACCTCACAGCCAACACCTGCCCCGGCCTGGACGGTTTCGGTGCCCGACATCTCTGTCGAGGGCTTCAAAGTCTCGGCTGAGGATCGCCAGGTCTCGCCGGCGCTGGCCGTCGTCCTGAGCCCTCTCGACCTCCACGTCGCCGGCTACAACACCAGTCCGGATGCGCGGCTCGACGTCACCGCGAAAACCTCCATCAACGGTAGCTCCACGCTCAACGCGACGGCGCAGCTCCCGGCCAACGGTAGCGACATCACGGCGCACGTTGATTTGAAACAGCTCGATCTCACGATGTTTCAACCGCTCATCGCCCAACGCACGGCGATGACGCTGAAAGCGGGGCGCCTTGGCACCGAGCTAGACATCAAGAAAGGCGCGGATGGGAATATTTCCCTCAAGGGCGATGTGGGTGTCTCGGGGCTGCGCTCGGTAGACGATCTCCAGCAGTCTTTCATCAAGTGGAAGGACTTACGCATCGCTGGCATTCAATACAACCTGCAGCCGGCCTCGCTGCATATTGACAGCATCACCGCACGCGAGCCGTACGCACGCGTGATCATCGCGCCGGATCGCACGGTGAATGTCGAGGAGGTGTTGGCTGGCCCGAGCAAGGGCAGACCGAGCCTGGCGACGCAACTTGGCGCGGCCAACGCGCAGAAAGCCACCGGGATTACTCCTGCCGCGACCAAAACGGCGCAGGAAGCGAAAGAAGCTGCGAAGGAGGCCAAGAAGGAGGCTGAGGAAAATCCGGGCGCGGCGGCGGA
>DAITMW010000107.1:9800-20818 GCA_036834945.1 Steroidobacteraceae bacterium | reverse complement strand
CATAAGCTAGCATTGTCCGCAGTGCAGTCCGAGTGCCTGGTCACAAACCTGTCATTCGAATTCTTCCGGGCGCGAATCCTAGCCAAGTTGACTCCCTGACGCATAGATGGCTCGCACGAGTCCAGTATTTATTTGCCGCCACTGTGGTCGGGATACCCCCAAATGGCAGGGGCAATGTCCACATTGTGACGAATGGAACACACTCGAGGCGGGGATTGCCCCACGTCCCAAAGCGGGCGCCGGCGGCCAGGTGGCGGCGGCAACCCCGCGATCCCTGGATTCGACCCTGGCGGAGGGGCTGACCCGGCTCTCCTCCGGACAGGAGGAGCTCGACCGGGTGTTCGGCGCAGGGATCGTTCCGGGCTCAGTGACGCTACTCGGGGGCGATCCCGGGATCGGCAAGTCCACGCTGCTTCTGCAAGTTGCCGCGCACGTTGCAGCGTCTCGCGGGGTTCTGTATGCCAGTGGCGAGGAGTCGGTTTCCCAGGTAGGACTGCGAGCTCAGCGCCTCGGACTCGCCGCCGCGGCCCTGAGTTGTGTGTCCGAAACTGATCTACAGGCCATTCTTGCGTTGGCTTCCGAGCCCGGCGGACCCATGGGCCAACGCAAAGTCTCGCTACTGGTCGTTGACTCGATTCAGACGGTGCAGACGGCGTCTGCTGCCGGGAGCGCGGGCGGCGTGGCGCAACTGCGCGAGTGCACGGCGGAGCTGGTGCGGTTCGCGAAATCGACAGCGACCGCCGTCATCATCATCGGCCATGTCACGAAAGAGGGGATGATCGCCGGCCCCAGGATGCTCGAGCACCTGGTTGATACCGTCCTCTACTTCGAGAGCGAAGCCGGCAGCCGTTACCGGATCGTCCGGGCCACCAAGAATCGCTTTGGAGCCGTCAACGAGCTCGGCTTCTTTGCCATGACCGAGGGCGGCCTGAAGGAGGTCCGCAATCCATCGGCCATCTTCCTTTCCCGGGCACCCGAGGCCGCCGCGGGCAGCATTGTGACAGTGACCCGCGAAGGGGGGCGGCCCCTGTTGATTGAGTTGCAGGCGCTCGTCGACCGGATGCGATTCGGTGCGCCCCGACGGGTCGCCCAAGGCGTCGACTCGAACCGGGTAGCCATGCTCTTGGCGGTGCTCAATCGCCACGCTGGCGTCTCGCTGCAGGAGCACGATGTCTTCGTGAACGTCGTCGGCGGTATCGAGATCGGCGAGACCGCGTGGGATCTGCCGGTGGTGATCGCATTGGCATCGAGCCTGACGGATCGGACGGTGCCGAACTCTCTCATCTCGTTCGGCGAGATCGGCCTTACGGGAGAGGTGAGGCCGGTGGCGTACGGAGAGGAGCGCTTGAAGGAAGCGCAAAAGCAGGGGTTCAAACTGGCGATCGTTCCGAAGGACAACGCCCCCCGTAAACCCCTTCAAGGCCTCGATGTGGTGTCAGTGGCTCGGGTAGGTGAGGCGCTGGAAGCGGCGCTCAAGAAGCCGTAGCGGCTTTTACGTCCGCGGTCTCTGTTCTCACCCGTACCGTCTTGATGGTGTTCTCCGCGATCTGGAGGATCTCGAACTGATAGGGCCCCACCTTCAGTGCCGTGCCGGGGTCGGGAATCATCTCCAACTGTTCCAGTAGCAGCCCGTTGAGCGTCTTGGGCCCGTCGGTCGGCAGCTGCCACTGCAGTGCACGATTGAGAGCTCGGATGGTCGCACTGGCGTTGACGATGTAGACGCCGGGTCGCTCGACGTGAATATCCTTGTGGGTGACGGTCGCGGGATCACTCGTGAATTCGCCAACGATCTCCTCAAGGATGTCTTCGAGCGTAACCAACCCCTCGATATCCCCGTATTCGTTGACGACGAATGCCAGGCGCCGTCGATTGCGCTGGAACTGCGAGAGCTGAACGTTCAGCGAGGTCTCCTCGGGAACGAAGTAGGGCTCGCGATTGCGCGCGATCTCTACCAGACGGTCACGGGTCAAAGTGCCGCGCGCGAGCTCTTGCGCGACCCGTTTCATATGGAGAATACCGACCAGGTTGTCCAATTCGCCGTCATAGACGGGCAGGCGTGTGTGCGGTGTCTGACGCAACTGGTCGAGAATGTCGTCCCAGTTTTCCTGTACGTCGATCGCCGAGATTTCCTGACGCGGGATCATGATGTCGTTCACCGTGATCTGCCCGAGGTCGAGGATCGACAGCAACATCTGCCTGTGGCGGGGTGGGATCATTGGTCCAGCTTCAGCTACGACCGTGCGCAGCTCTTCCGAGCTCAGCGCCTGGCTGGCGCGCGATGACCGGCCAACGCCAAAGATGCGCAGGAACCCATAGGCCATCTTGTTCGTGAACCAGAGGAGGGGGCGGGCCACGAGCACGAGTACGGTGTAGATCCGTGCCGCGCCCAAAGCGACCGACTCCGGATGGGTGGCCGCATAGATTTTTGGCGCGAGCTCGCAGAAGACGATCACGATGACGGTCAACAGAAAGCCGGTGACCGGCACGGCCCAGACGTAACCGGTGCGTTGCGCGACGATCGTCGCCGTCGCGGATGCGAACACGCTCGCCGCGGCAAGAATCACGAGGTTGGCGCCGAGCCAGTCGTCGGGCTTCTGGAGCAGGCGCTCGAGTACCTTCGCCGTGGAGTGCCCCGATTGCGCCCTGTGCCGGATCCGATAGCGATTGAGGGACAGCATCGCCACCTCGGTACCCGAGGAAAAGGCAATGATGACCAGCAGCGCGAGCAGCGCCAGCAACAGCGTCATTGTCGGAGCGTCGTTCAAGGCAGCAGCCTCCTAGCGGGGCTCTTACGAAAGCCCTTTGTCTCCTAGCATAGGGTGCAACGGCGGTTGCGGGACACCGCTTCCCCTATAATCGACCCTCTTTACTCTCCCTGACCCCCGGACCACCCCATGTTCGACAACCTCACTGCCCGGCTGGCGCGCAGCATCGAAAACCTGCGTGGTAAAGGCCGGATCACGGACGAAAACATCACCGAGACCCTGCGCGAGGTGCGGGTCGCGCTGCTGGAGGCCGACGTCGCGCTCCCCGTGGTGAAGGCCTTTATCGATGGGGTCAAGGCCAAGGCGGTGGGCGCCGAGGTGGCCTCCAGCCTGACGCCGGGACAGGCCTTCATCGGCATCCTTCACAAAGAGCTGGTCGAGCTCATGGGCGGCCCGCGTGCTGGCTTCAACCTGCGCGCGCAACCGCCGATCGTCGTTTTGCTCGCCGGCCTGCAAGGTGCGGGTAAAACGACGACCGCGGCAAAGCTGGCGCGTTGGCTCATAGAGCGCGAGAGGAAGCGTGTCCTGCTAGTTAGCACCGACGTCCGCCGACCCGCCGCCATCCTTCAGCTACAGCGCCTTTCGGAGCAGGTGAACGCGCAGTTCTTCCCATCCGACTCCTCACAGCCGCCCGCGAAAATCGCCCGCGACGCCCTGGAGCAGGCCAAGCGCGGCGTGTTCGACGTTCTGATCGTCGATACCGCCGGACGCTTGCACGTCGATGAAAGCCTCATGGAGGAGGTCAAGGAGATCGACGCCGCGGTGACGTCGACCGAGCGCCTCTTCGTCGTTGACTCAATGGCCGGTCAGGACGCAGTAAACGCGGCGCGGGCGTTCGGATCCGCTCTCGATCTCACGGGCGTGATTTTGACGAAGGCCGACGGCGATGCGCGGGGTGGCGCGGCTCTTTCGGTACGCCACATCACCGGTAAGCCCATCGTCTTCATGGGCATGGGAGAGAAAACGGAGGCTCTCGAGCCCTTCGATCCGGAGAGGATGGCCTCTCGCGTTCTCGGAATGGGCGACGTCGTCAGCCTCGTGGAGCAGGTGCACCGTCAGGTCGACCACGAGGAAGCCCAGCGCCTGGCCAAGAAGGTCGTCAAGGGCAAGGGCTTCGACATGGCCGACCTCAAGAGCCAGCTCGAGCAGCTGCAGAAAATGGGTGGCGTGAGCGCCCTCATGGACAAGCTCCCGGCCGCCGCGACCCAGAAGGGAGGGGTGAACCCGGAGCAGGGCGACCGCGACCTGCGCCGCCAGATTGCGATCATCAATTCGATGACCCGCAAGGAGCGCCGCAACCCCGCCATCATCGACGGCTCCCGCCGGCGCCGCATCGCTGCCGGTTCCGGTACCCAGGTCCAGGACGTCAACCGTCTCCTCAAGCAATTCATGGAGATGCAGCGGGTCATGAAGAGCATGAAAGGCGGCCGCCTGGCGCGCATGCTGGGGGCGCTCAAGGGGCAGATGCCCCCGGGGTTCCCGGGGCGCTGACGGGGGCAGCCGAGCGGCCTCCTGGCGCTTGGCCAACGCGATACGAGGGTCCCGCCGGCCCTACCCCAACGGCAGCGCTGGCCGCTACCCGAAGTACATGAAAAAATTGGCTTTCCGGGTCTGCGTTGCGTAGAATCCGCGCTCTTTTTTTGGGGCGCCCATTTCCGGGCCGGCCCCGCTACGGACGAGAGTATCTAGCAATGGTAACGATACGCCTGACGAGGCGCGGTGGGACGAATCAGCCCTTCTATCACGTTGTCGTCACCGACAGCCGCAAACGCCAGGGTGGTTTGAGCCTGGAGCACGTTGGTTTCTTCAATCCTATCGCGCGCAAGAGTGAGACAAAGCTGCGTCTCGACCTGCCGCGCATCGACTACTGGTTGGGCAAGGGCGCGCAGCCTTCGGACCGTGTGCGTCACCTCGTTTCCGACTATCGGAAGCAGGCCACCGCCTGAAGGAGCGTTGGGTCGAGTTGGGCCGGGTCGGCGCCCCGTGGGGTGTCAAAGGCTGGGTCCACATCGATTCCTACACGGATCCGCCTGATGGGATCCTGGAGTACCGGCAGTGGGGACTGCGCCTGGGTTCGGGTGAGCGGATCACCGGACGCGTCGTCGAGGGGCACCCCCACTCCGACCGGCTCGTAGCGCGGCTCGAGGGTATCGAGGATCGCGAACGGGCCGCGAAGTTGACTGGCGCCGTGATCGAAGTGACACGGGCCGAGTTGCCTCCGACCGGGGAGCGCGAGTATTACCAGACAGACCTGCTGGGTCTGGAGGTGCGCAACCAGCAGGGTGTGCCGCTCGGTAAAGTGGGTTACTTCGTGGACACGCCGGCGAGTCCTATGATGGTGGTGCAGGGGGAGCGCGAGTACTGGATACCCGCGGTTCCGAAGCACCTGAGCAAGGTGGATCTCGCGGCGAGTCTGATTCTGGTGGACTGGCCGCTCGATGAAGATTGAAGTCGTCACGCTGTTCCCGGAGATGATCTCCGGAGCGCTCGCATACGGGATTCTGGGGCGAGCGATCGAGCGTGGGCTGTTGAGTGTTGGAACGGAGGACCCGCGCGCGCATACGACGGATGTGCATCGGACGGTCGATGACCGGCCGTACGGCGGTGGTCCCGGGATGGTGTTGAAGCCCGAGCCGATGTTGGCTGCGATTCGCGCGGCGCATGGGCGCCTCCCGCAGGGGAGCCCGAGGATCTACCTCTCGGCGCAGGGTGAGCGGTTGGGACAGGCGATGGCGCGGGACCTCGCTGCCTTGCCCGGGTTCCTGCTCGTGGCGGGACGCTACGAGGGAGTGGATGAGAGGGTGGTCGAGCTGGGTATCGACCGGGAATTGTCGATCGGTGACTACGTGCTCTCCGGCGGTGACCTGCCGGCGCTCGTGGTGATCGATGCGGTGGCGCGGTTGCTGCCGGGCGCACTGGGTGATGAGCGCTCCAATGTGGAGGAGTCATTCACCGGGGGACTGCTCGATTGGCCGCACTACACACGGCCGGAAGTGTTTGAGGGTCTCCCGGTGCCGCCGGTGCTGTTGTCGGGTCATCACGCCGACATCCGCCGCTGGCGTCTGGAGCAGGCGGTCGCCCGCACCCGGGAACGGCGGCCGGAGCTATTGGGTGAGTTTCCGACGCACGCGCCGGAAACAGAGGATTGAGGATCGAAGCCATGAACATTGTTCAACAGATTGAGAAAGAGCGCATGACCCGCAAGGTCCCGGACTTCAAGCCGGGCGACACCGTGGTTGTGCAGGTGAAGGTCGTCGAAGGCGACCGCGAGCGCGTGCAGGCGTACGAAGGCGTCGTCATCGCCATCAGCAACCGTGGACTGAACTCATCGTTCACCGTGCGTAAGATTTCGCACGGCGAAGGCGTTGAGCGCGTGTTCCAGACCTACAGCCCTTCGATCAGCGAGATCTCCATCAAGCGCCGCGGTAACGTCCGTCGCGCGAAGCTGTACTACCTGCGCGACCTGTCGGGCAAGGCAGCGAGGATCGAGGAGAAGCTCTGACAACCAGGGGCAGCCCGCGGCAACGAAGCCAATGTCCGAAAAAGGGCTGGCCCATTTGGGCCGCAGGCCATTTTTTCCAATAAGCGATAGCCCATGAACTTCCTGCGTTCGATTCTGTACGGGCTGTGGCGCGGCCTGGATGTGTTGCGCCGGTTCCTGCACCTGGTCGTGCTGCTGGTCGTTTTTGGCTTCGTCATTGGTGCCCTGCGAGGCTCGGTTCCCACAGTGCCGCTGAAGGCGGCACTGTTGGTGGCTCCCGAGGGCGAGATTGTCGAGCAGGAGTCGGGCGACCCGCTCGAGCGCGCCGTACAACAGGCGCGTGGCCAGGGACACGCGGAAACGCTGCTCTGGGATCTGACCGATTCGATTCGTGCCGCCGCGAAGGACAAGCGCATTCCGGTCCTGGCGCTCGACCTGGAAAAACTCGACGGCGCCGGCCAGCCGACTCTGGAAGAGCTCGCCCGGGCGCTGCATGAGTTCCGCGCCACCGGAAAGAAGGTCATCGCCTACGGCAATGAGATGACCCAGGAGCGCTACTACCTGGCGGCCCAGGCGGATGAGATCTATCTCGACCCGATGGGCTTCGTGCTCATCGACGGCTACTCCCGCTACCGCATGTTCTTCAAGGAGGCGCTCGACAAGCTCGGCGTCGACATCAATGTGTTCCGGGTTGGCGCTTATAAGAGCGCTGTCGAGGAATACACCCGCACCGACATGTCGCCGGAGGACAAGCAGGAGAGCAACGCCTACCTGGGCGCGCTCTGGTCGAGCTACCAGGAGGCCGTAACGCGGGCGCGCAAGTTGCCTGCCGACGCGTTGAGCAAGTACGTCAACACGCTTGCCAAGACCATACCGGCCGCGGCTGGCAACGCGCCGCAGGTTGCGTTGGACGCCCACCTTGTCACGGGCATCAAGTCCCGTATCGACTTTGAAAAGCGGATTACCGACCTCGTCGGCCAGGACGACACGACCGGGTCCTTCAAATCCGTCAGCACTGCCGACTATGTCCGTGTTGCTCACGCCGACATGAAGGTCCGTGCGGACGGCAAGCCGCGGGTCGGCGTGATCGTAGCCGCCGGCGAGATCCTCGACGGCGAGCAGCCGCCGGGGACCGTGGGCGGCGAATCAACAGCACGCCTCATCCGGCAGGCGCGTCTCGATCGCAACATCCGGGCCGTCGTCCTGAGGGTCAACAGCCCTGGTGGAAGCGTCATGGCTTCCGAGGAAATCTATCGGGAGCTGCTGTCGCTGCGCACCGCGGGTAAGCCGGTGATCGTCTCCATGAGCACACTGGCGGCTTCCGGGGGTTACTACATCTCGGCCCCGGCTGATGAGATCTGGGCGAGCCCCGCGACGCTGACAGGCTCGATCGGCATCTTCGCCATCATCCCCACGATCGACAAAACGCTGGGCAAGGTCGGCGTCACGGTCGACGGTGTTGGCACCACACCGCTTGCCGGACAGCTGCGCATCGATCGCCCGATGAGCGACGATTCACGTGCGCTCCTGCAGTCGCAGATCAGTCGCGGATATGAGGAATTCCTGTCGCGCGTTTCAATGGGGCGGAAGAAGTCCCGCGACCAGATCGACGCCATCGCGCAAGGTCGCGTCTGGGCCGGAGTGGATGCGAAGCGGCTCGGGTTGGTCGACCAGCTCGGCTCGTTCGACGACGCCGTCCGCTCGGCCGCGCGCCACGCGAAGCTGACCGACTACGAGCTCGAGTTCGTCGAGCCGGAGTTGTCCTGGGCGCAGGAGTTGGTGTTGCAGATGAAGAGCCGCGCGATCAAGGCATTGCTGACCGCCGGCATCGACGACAAGACGGCGGCGTTGGCGCGCGTTGCCCACCGGCTCGACCCCCTCACGAAAGAGGTCGAGCGCCTGAGTCGCTTCACCGAGCCCAACAAGATCTACGCTTACTGCTTCTGCGGGGCAGACTGAGTTTATTGGCCGAAAGTCGCCCGGAGGGCGCTTTCAGCGAGACCCTACGCCTTTTCCGCCAGCAAAAAGCGTGGTTTTTGCTGGCTGCCCCGAAATCAGCTTACAAGGTCGACCAGTCGAGAATCACTTTCCCCGACTTCCCCGACCCCATGGTCTCGAACCCCTGCAGGTACTCCTGCACCGGGAAGTGATGCGTGATGATGGGATCAATGCTCAGCCCGCTGTCCAACAGCGCCGCCATCTTGTACCAGGTCTCGAACATCTCGCGCCCGTAGATGCCCTTGAGCGTCAGGCCCTTGAAGATCACCTGGTTCCAATCGATCGCCGTGTCATCCGGCGGAATCCCGAGGATGGCCACTGAGCCGCCATGGTTCATGGTGCGCAGCATTTCGCGCAATGCCGCGGGGCTTCCCGACATCTCCAGCCCGACGTCGAACCCTTCCTGCATCTTCAGGTCCTTCATCGTCTGATCCAACGACTCGCGCGAGACGTTGATGGCACGCGTGGCGCCTAACTTGCGGGCCAGGTCGAGCCGGTAGTCGTTGACGTCCGTGATGACAACATTTCGCGCGCCGACAAATCGCGCAATGGCAACCGCCATGATGCCGATCGGGCCGGCACCGGTGATCAACACATCCTCACCAACCATGTTGAAGGCGAGGGCGGTGTGAGTGGCATTGCCGAACGGATCCAGGATCGAGGCAATGTCATCGCGGATGGAATCGGGCAGCTTGAAGGTGTTGGCCGCCGGGATCGACAGATACTCCGCGAATGCCCCCGGGCGGTTGACGCCCACGCCGACCGTGTTGCGGCAAAGATGTCGGCGCCCGGCGCGGCAGTTCCGGCAATAACCGCAGGTGATGTGACCTTCGCCGGAGACACGATCGCCCGCCTTGAGACCGCGCACTTCCGAGCCGAGCTCGACGATGCGGCCGCAGTACTCATGACCTACGGCCATGGGCACGGGAATGGTTTTCTGCGCCCACGCATCCCACTTGTAGATGTGCATGTCCGTGCCGCAGATCGCCGTCTTGTCGATCTCGATCAGCACATCGTTGGGGCCCACCTTGGGCTCGGGGACGTCCGCGAGCCAGATGCCTGGCGCGGCTTCTTTCTTGACCAATGCTTTCATGTTGACCTACTTGATGATGCCCAGCTCGCGGCCAACGGCGGTGAACGCCGCAATGGCTCGATCCAGCTGCTCGCGCGTAAGCGCGGCGGACATCTGAGTGCGGATGCGCGCCTGTCCTTTGGGGACGACCGGGAAAGAAAAACCGATGACATAGATGCCGCGTTGCAACAGCTGGTCGGCCATCCGGCTCGCCAGCGCGGCATCTCCGAGCATCACGGGGATGATGGGATGCTCGCCAGGCTTCAGAGTGAAACCGGCACCTTCCAACCCCGCCCGGAAGTGACGCGCGTTCTCGAAGAGACGCGTCCGCAGCTCCGGCGAATGATCCAGCAGGTCGAGCACCCGCAGAGTCACTCCCGCCACGACGGGCGGAATGCTGTTGGAAAAGAGGTAAGGGCGCGAACGCTGCCGCAGCCACTCGACGACTTCCTTGCGCGCGGAAATGAACCCGCCGCTGGCTCCGCCGAGTGCTTTGCCCAACGTGCTGGTCAGGATGTCGATGCGGTCGGCAACACCACAGTGTTCGGGTGTTCCACGCCCGGTCGCACCCATGAAACCCGTCGAGTGCGAGTCGTCGACCATCACGAGCGCGTCGTAACGATCGGCGAGGTCGCAGATCGCGCGCAAGTTCGCGATGATGCCGTCCATCGAGAACACGCCGTCTGTCGCGATCAGACGAGTGCGAGCGCCCGAGGCCTGCTTGAGGCAGTTCTCGAGCTCCGCCATGTCATTGTTGGCGTAGCGGTAGCGTTGTGCTTTGCACAGACGGATGCCGTCGATGATGCTGGCGTGGTTGAGCGCGTCCGAGATCACCGCATCCTGCTCGTCGAGCAGAGTCTCAAAGAGACCGCCATTCGCGTCGAAGCACGAGGAGTAGAGAATCGTGTCTTCCTTCCCCAGGAACTGGCTCAGGCGCTCCTCGAGCTGCTTGTGCACACTCTGTGTGCCACAAATGAAACGCACCGAGGCCATGCCGTAGCCAAAGCGGTCGAGCGCCCGATGCCCGGCCTCCCGCAGCGACGGATGGTTCGCCAGGCCGAGATAGTTGTTGGCGCAAAGGTTGATGACGTCCTGGTCACCCGTGCGGACGACACCTCCCTGCGGGCCGGCGAGCACGCGCTCGCTTTTGTACAACCCCTGGGACCGGAGTCCTTGTAAATCAGCGCTTAAGCGCTCGATAAAATGTTCTTTCATGGGTTCAATTATACTCGTCCCATGTCCGAAGATCGTACCGAAGACGGTCCGGGAGCCGCGCGGATCGACCGCTGGCTCTTTGGCGTTCGCTTGTTCAAATCCCGCTCCCTGGCGGCCCAGGCGGTCACCGGTGGCAAGGTGCATCTCAACGGCGAGCGGGTAAAGCCGTCGCGGGAGGTGAAAGAAGGTGACGTCGTCACGTTCGTCAGGGGTGCTGTCGAATTCGAGTGCACCGTCACGGCAATTCCGGCGCGGCGTGGGCCTGCGACCGAAGCCGCGCGATGTTATGTGGAAAGCCAGGCGAGCGAGGCGCGCCGGGCCGAATTCTCGCAACGGATGAAAGTCGCGGCGGCACTGACTCCACGACCCGACGAGCGTCCGGATAAACACGACCGGCAGGCGTTGCGGCGCCTCCGGGGTCGCGATTGAAGGGACGAGTCGTCGCCGCCATACATGATGAATGAGCGCACTGCGCGGAAACTCGGTG
>DAITMW010000107.1:0-9700 GCA_036834945.1 Steroidobacteraceae bacterium | reverse complement strand
TCCATGACTTTGAGCGTTTTCGACATTTTCAAGGTCGGCATCGGGCCGTCCAGCTCCCACACCATGGGCCCCATGAGAGCCGCGCGTGAGTTCGTTCTCGGACTCGAGCGTGACGGTCTACTCGCGCAGACTGAGCACATTGCGGTAAGGCTGTACGGCTCGCTGGCGCTGACTGGCGCGGGCCACGGCACTGACCGCGCGGTATTGGCGGGACTCGAGGGCGCCGAGCCCGAGACCGTTGATCCCGACAGCATTGACCCGCTCTTGCAGCGGATCCGCTCCACCGGACGCATCAAACTCCTGGGCAAGCACGAGATTGCGTTCGACGAGCCGATGCAACTGCTCTTCATGTATCACGAGCGGTTGCCTCGCCACTCGAATGGCATGCGCTTCACGGCGCTGGGCGCGAACAACACCAAGCTCCGCGAGGAGGACTACTACTCCATCGGTGGTGGCTTCGTCGTGAAGGGAGATGAGGCCGAGGCTCACGAGACCAGTGAGCACAAGGCGCCGCCGTATCCGTTCACCTCCGCTCACGATCTGCTGATGCGATGCCGTGAGAACGGACTCGAGTTGTTCGAGCTGGTGCTCGCCAACGAACGCACCTGGAACACCGACGCGCAGATCCGTGAGAAGTTGCTACATATCTGGCAGGTCATGCAGGCGTGCGTGGAACGCGGCTTTCGGCAGACGGGCGTGTTGCCCGGAGTGTTGAAGGTTCGCCGCCGTGCACCGAAGCTCTACCGGGTGTTGACCGAGAGCTCCTCCGACAAGCCGCTCGACGTGATGGACTGGGTCAACGCTTACGCGCTGGCGGTGAACGAAGAAAACGCCGCCGGCGGACGGGTCGTGACGGCGCCGACCAATGGGGCTGCCGGAATCGTCCCGGCGGTGCTGCACTTCTATAGGCGCTTCTACAAGGACGCGAGCGACGAGGGAGTGATCCGCTTCCTGTTGACCGCAGCCGCCATCGGCATGCTCTACAAGAAAAATGCGTCGATCTCCGGTGCCGAGATGGGCTGCATGGGCGAGGTGGGGGTGGCGTGCTCCATGGCTGCCGCCGGCTTCGTGGCCGCCTTACACGGCACGAACGAGCAGATCGAGAATGCCGCCGAAATTGGTATGGAGCATAACCTGGGTTTGACCTGCGACCCGGTGGCTGGCCTGGTGCAGATCCCCTGCATCGAGCGTAACGCCATGGGCTCGGTCAAGGCGATCAATGCCGCGCGCCTGGCGATGCGGGGAGACGGCACGCACAAGGTTTCCCTCGATCAGGTGATCTCGACCATGCGCCAGACGGGTTCCGACATGTCGACGATCTACAAGGAGACCTCGCAGGGCGGTCTCGCCGTCAACGTCCCGGAATGCTAGCTACGCGAAAAGACTGAACAGTCGGGAGGGCGGCGCCTCGTTCGTGACTTCCCGGACGATCGCAGGCCCGACCGCCGACCACTGGTCCGTGTCGAAAGTCAGTGTGCAGAACGCGGCGGTCGCGAGGCCGCCGACATCGGCGCTCGGCGCAAGCAGGTTCGACAGCTCCGAGATCCCCGGGTTGTGCCCGATGATCATCAGGTGCGGAACGCGCGGACCGATGGTGCGCGCCAGGCGCAAAATCTCTTGCGCGCCAGCCAGATAGAGCGCTTCTTCAAAGCGAATACTTCGCGGCGGCAGCGCCAGCTCCCGAGCGACGATCTCAGCGGTTTGCTGTGCGCGGCGCGCCGGACTGGCGATGATCAGCTCAGGAACGAGAGTGAGCTCCGCGAGCCGCCGTCCCATCGCCTCGGACTCGCTGCTACCCCGCCTGTTGAGCGGGCGGGCAAAGTCAGCAACTTCGGGATCCTTCCACTGCGCGTCACCATGCCGCATCAGTGTCAGGCGTTTCACGCGGGCGTCTCCACCAGGACACGTCCCCCTTCCTCGCGCACCTTGTAGGTGCGCAGCGGCTCGTAAGCCGGAGGGGTCAGGGCCTCGCCCGTACGCAGGCAAAAGTGTGCCCCGTGCCGCGGGCAAATGATCTGACAGGATTCCACTTCAGCCTCTCCCAGGGCCTCGCCGTCGTGCGTGCAACGGTCTTCTACTGCGTAGATGTCGGAGCCGCAGCGTACGACAACGATGGGGATGCCGTCGACCTCCGCGGAGAAGGGCGCCGTTTCTGAGACGGAGTCGCTTCCGCCGATGTCGATCCACTCTGAGGTCATCTTGGGACTGGGGCTAGAACATTCCGGTCTGCAAACGGGCCGCCTCGGACATCATGCTCTGGTTCCAGGGCGGATCGAACGTCAACTCGACGCGTGCCTCGCGAACGGTCGGAATCCGTTGGACTTTGTCTTTGACGTCGTCCACCAGCACATCCCCCATGCCGCATCCGGGGGCTGTGAGGGTGATCTCGATCTCGACCGTCCTCGTGCCGTCCTCGTTCGACTTCACCTCGCAACCGTACACGAGACCGAGCTCGACGATGTTGATGGGGATCTCGGGATCGTAACAAGTCCGCATCTGGTCCCAGGCGAGCTTGCGAACATCCTCCTCGGTGGCATTCGGCGGCAACTCCGGTGCCTTCACCGGGTCCTTGCCGATGGCGTCGGCGTCCTCGCCCGAGATGCGGAAGAGGTTACCTTCGAGATAAACCGTGAAACTGCCCCCGAGCGCCTGGGTGATATAACCGGCCTGTCCCGGCTTTAAGTTCACTTCGACACCGGCGGGAACCATCACCGCGCGCACCTCGCGGTTTACGACGAAAGGCTCGTTTTCGTGCGTACGCATCTCTTCGACTACTCCGTGGAAACCGTGGTCACGCTGCGATCGAGCGCGGCATTCAGCGTGTGCCAGCACAAGCTCGCGCATTTCACCCTGGACGGGAATTCGCGGACTCCGGATAGCGCGGCGAGCTTGCCGAGCTCCGAGCCTGGCATCGCATCCTGTTGTGTCAGGAGGGTGTGCACTTTCTCGAAGAGCGCGCCGATCGCCGCCTTGTCCTTACCCTTGACCGCCTCGGTCATGAGGGACGCGGAGGCCGTGGAAATGGCGCAGCCCTTGCCCTCGAAGCGCAGATCCTCCACCCGGTCGCCATCCATTTTCACGAACACGGACAAACGGTCACCACACAGCGGGTTGTGCCCGTCCGCGTGCGCGTCGGCATCCTCGAGGCGCCCGAAATTACGCGGACGCTTGTTGTGATCGAGGATCACGTCGCGATAAAGCTCTTTCAGATCCATCAGCCGAACACCTCGCGGACCTTCTGGAGTCCGGCCACGAGCGCTGCCACGTCCCGCTCGGTGTTGTAGACACCGAACGAGGCTCGCGCCGTGGCGGGTATGCCGAAAAAGGTCATGACAGGTTGGGCGCAATGATGTCCCGTACGCACGGCAACACCCTCGGTGTCGAGGATCGTGCCGAGATCGTGGGGATGAACGCCCTTCATCGTGAACGACAGCACGGCCGCCTTGTGGGCCGCGGTGCCGATGATCTCGATCTCCGGAATTTTCTGCAGTTCAGCCGTCGCAAGCTGGAGGAGCCGTTGCTCATGCGCGGCAATCGCCTCGATCCCCAGGCCTTCGACATAGTCCATGGCGGCCGCCAGGCCCACCGCGCCGGAAATGTTGGGGGTGCCGGCCTCGAACTTGTAAGGCAGCTCGTTGTAGGTGGTCTTCTCGAACGACACCGTGAGAATCATGTCTCCGCCGCCTTGCCACGGTGGCATGCCAGCCAGCAGCTCCTCGCGCCCATAGAGGACACCGACGCCCGTCGGGCCGTAGATCTTGTGACTCGAGAACGTATAGAAGTCGCAACCGAGGGCGCGCACGTCGACTTTCGAGTGCGGTATCGCCTGCGCGCCGTCCACCAACACAACGGCTCCCTGGGCGTGAGCGGCATCGATGATGCGCTTCACCGGCAGCACGGTACCGAGGGCATTGGAGACATGCGCGACCGCAACCAGCTTGGTGCGTGGCGAGAGCAGCTTCAGGAACTCATCGTATATCAGCTCGCCCTTGCGGTCGATCGGAGCGACCTTGAGCGTGCAGCCGGTCTGCTCGCACACCATCTGCCAGGGGACGATGTTGGCGTGATGCTCGAGGGCCGTGATCAGGATCTCGTCACCTGGCTTGAAACGGGGGCGGGCGTAGGACTGCGCCACGAGATTCACGCCTTCGGTGGTGCCGCGAACGAAGATGATCTCGCGCGTCGAACGGGCGTTGATGTAGCGCCTGATACGCTCCCGTGCGCCTTCGTACGCTTCTGTTGCGGCTTGACTCAGGGCGTGAACGCCCCGGTGGACGTTGGCATGAGAGGTGGTCTCGTATTCTTCGACGGCCCGCAGTACAGCTCGCGGCCTTTGCGAGGAGGCCGCGCTGTCGAGATAGATCAACGGACGGCCGTTGATCGTGCGCTCCAGGATGGGAAAGTCTTTTCGAACCCGCTCGACATCAAGAGCGGGGTCGTTGGACAGGGCTTTCGGTGCGATGGCCGCCATTACAACAACTCCTTCAACGTGGCGCCCGGAAGACCCATGGGCCAGCCGTCGTGCATCTGTCCCGCGAGGCTGCGCTCGATCTGCCGCCGCAACTCGGGAATTTCGATACGGGACACCACGTCCTCGAGAAACGCCCACTTCAGCAGGCGCTGCGCCGTCGCCGCGTCGATGCCGCGGGACAGCAGGTAAAACAACATGTCCTCATCGAGCTTACCGGCCGTCGCGCCGTGGGCGCAGCGGACGTCATCTGTGTCGATCTGAAGCTGCGGGCGAACATCGATTTCCGCCTCGGGTCCGGCGAGCAGGCCGCGCAGCGACTGCTGCGAATCGGTTCCCTGAGCGCCTTCACGAACGACGACCATGCCGTTGAAGGCAACACGCGCGCGACCGGCTGAGATTCCGCGGAATGTCTGCTCGGATCGTGCCCGCGGCGCTGAGTGCTCGACTCGCACAAAAGCGTCTTGGATCTGTTGACGGTCGCCGAGGGATGCCACGGCTATCGAGGCGTCAGCCCGCTCGCCCGCGAGCAGTACGTTGATAGTCGATCGCGACGACAGGCCACCGAGATTCACACCGTGCAGCTTGTATGTCGCGCCTTGCGCGAGAACGGCGGAAAGGGTGTCGAACCAAACAGCCTTCGCGCCGGACTCCTGGATGCGGTAGTGATTCACGGTCGCGTCGCGGGCGATGTCGACTTTGACGAAGGCGTTGACGAAGTTGGCTGCGCTGCCAATGCTGATGTGCCGCTCGATGAGTCCCAGTCGGGCATTCGGCTCGACCTGTAAGTCGACGCGGGGGTAGGAGGACGCCGCTTGCGCTTCGACGGTCGCAACGAACACCAGCTCGATGCAGGTCGGGCAATCGGTGCCTGCCGACACCCGGATGGCGGCACCGTCGGTGGCGAAGGCGTCATTGAGAAGCGCGAAGCGCGAGTCTTTCAGACGCTGCGCATCACCGGGGCGGACCGGCGAGAGAGCAGGGTGCCCGGCGCCGCCAGCCGCGGCTCCAGCCGCAGTCCTAACCCCGGCCCCGGCTCCAGTCCTGATCCCGACCCCAACTCCCGAGCGGAGTGACGTCACCGTAATCCCCGCTTTCGGCACGCCTGTGGACAGGGCTGGCGCAAACACTCCATCCACGAATGTATACCGCGCGTAACCCTCGACCCCCGCCGGCAAGTCGGCCACCTTCAGGCTGGGTTGTGACCCCGGTCCGGGTCCCGCTGGAATCTCGATGACAGGCGGCGCGAAGCGCACCTTTTCCAACGGCCGCAGATTCGTGTACTTCCAATTCTCATCGCGCGAGGTCGGCAGCCCTTCGGCCGTGAGCGTATCGATCGCATTACGCCGACGCTCCCGGCTCACCACCTCGGGAGGAAGTGAGGCGGAGGCCGCCGCGTGCTCTTCGGCGATGCGTGTTGCGAGGGCGGAGGCCATCACGCTGCCTCTTCGATGATCCAGTCGTATCCGCGCCGCTCGAGCTCGAGCGCCAGCGTCTTATCGCCACTGCGGGCGATGCGCCCGCGCACGAGGACATGGACGAAGTCTGGAACGATGTAGTCGAGGAGCCGCTGATAGTGTGTGACCAACACGATCGAGCGGTCGGGGGAGCGCAGCGTGTTGACGCCGTTGGCGACCACTTTCAGCGCGTCGATGTCGAGGCCCGAGTCGGTCTCGTCCAGTATGGCGAGCCGCGGCTCGAGCATGAGCATCTGCAGGATCTCGTTGCGTTTCTTCTCGCCGCCCGAGAAGCCTTCATTCACACCGCGGGACAGGAAGCTCTCCTCCATGTGCATGGTCTTCATCTTCTCACGCACGAGGGTGAGGAACTCGAACGCATCGACTTCCGACAGACCGCGATGTTTGCGAGCGGCGTTGATCGCGGCTTTCAACAGGTAGACGTTGTTGACACCGGGTATCTCGACCGGGTACTGGAAACCCAGGAACATACCCTCGTGGGCGCGCTGCTCGGGCGCCATCGCGAGCAGGTCCTTACCCTCGAAAGTCACCTTGCCGGATGTAATCTCGTAACCAGGCCGGCCCGCCAGGGCGTAGGCGAGGGTGCTCTTCCCGGAGCCGTTCGGCCCCATGATCGCGTGGACTTCGCCCTTGTTGACCTCGAGGCTGAGCCCGTTGAGGATCGCCTGGCCCATGGGTCCGCCGGCCTTTCCGTCGACACTGACGTGCAAATTCTCGATCTTCAGCATGTCAGCCCACCGCGCCTTCGAGGCTCACCGCCAGCAGGTTCTGCGCTTCCACCGCGAATTCCATCGGCAGTTCCTTGAACACCGATTTGCAGAAGCCGCTCACGATCATATTCACCGCATCCTCTTGGGAAATGCCTCTTTGCAGGCAGTAAAACAGTTGGTCATCGCTGATTTTCGAGGTGCTCGCCTCGTGCTCCACCGTCGCCGACGGATTCTTCACCTCGACGTAGGGGAACGTATGAGCGCCGCACTTCCCTCCCATCAGCAGGGAGTCGCACTGCGTGAAATTCCGGGCGCCGTGGGCGCTCGGCAACATCTTCACCAGCCCGCGATAGGTGTTCTGGCCGTGCCCGGCTGAAATACCTTTCGAGACGATCGTGCTGCGCGTGTTGGGGCCGATGTGGATCATCTTCGTGCCGGTGTCGGCCTGCTGGTAGTTGTTCACCGTGGCGACGGAGTAGAACTCCCCGATCGACCCTTCACCTCGCAACACGCAGCTCGGATATTTCCACGTGATCGCCGAGCCGGTCTCGACCTGTGTCCACGAGATGTGCGAATTACGGCCGCGGCACTCGCCACGCTTGGTGACGAAGTTGTAGATGCCGCCCACCCCGTTGGCATCGCCCGGATACCAGTTCTGTACCGTCGAGTACTTGATGTAAGCGTCATCGAGCGCCACCAGCTCCACGACCGCCGCGTGAAGTTGGTTCTCGTCGCGCATCGGGGCGGTGCAGCCTTCGAGATAGCTCACGTGGCTGCCGGCGTCCGCGATGATGAGCGTGCGCTCGAACTGGCCGGTTTTCGCGGCATTGATGCGGAAGTAGGTCGACAGCTCCATCGGGCAACGCACGCCCTTGGGCACGTAGACGAATGAGCCGTCGGAGAACACGGCCGAGTTGAGCGCCGCAAAGAAGTTGTCCGACTGCGGGACCACACTGCCCAGGTACTGCTCGATCAACTCCGGGTACTTCTGCACGGCTTCGGAGAAGGGACAGAAGATCACGCCGGCCGCCGACAGCCGTTCCTTGAAGGTCGTTGCGACGGAAACGCTGTCGAACACCGCATCGACCGCGACTCCTGCGAGACGCGCCCGCTCGTGCAGAGGCACGCCGAGCTTCTCATAAGTCTCCAGCAGCTTCGGGTCGACCTCTTCGAGGCTCTTCGGGCCGTCCGCCTTCGCGCGGGGCGCCGAGTAGTACGAAATCGCCTGGTAGTCGATCGGGGCAATTTTCACGTGCGCCCAATGCGGCTCTTTCATCTGTTGCCAGGCGCGTAGCGCCTTCAGTCGCCATTCCGTCAGGAAGGCAGGCTCGCTCTTTTTCTGCGAGATGAGGCGCACCACGCTTTCGTCCAGCCCTGGCGGAACCGTGTCCGAGTCGATCTCGGTTACGAAACCGTGCTGGTAGCCGCGTGCGATCAGACTTTCTAACTGTTTGGCGGATTCACTCATGATTAGTCGCGAAAGCTCGATTCAAGGGGTCAACGCGCGGGCAAGCGGGGCATGGGCAGCTTCACCTCGCGCTCGAGGGTCGTCAGGCGGACCTGCGACGCGTCGATACCGGCCAGCTGCGCCAGCGTCACTTCCTGTAATGAGCGGCGAATGGCCAGATTCAAGCGCTGCCAGACCCGGCCCACGCGGCAATTGCCTTCGATGTCGCAATGGCCTTCGCCGGCCGCGCAGTCGGTCAGGGCCACCGGCCCTTCCAGCGCGTCGAGGATGTCTGCTGCGCTGATCTGGGCGGCCGGCCGGGCAAGCTGGTACCCACCATGGAGTCCACGCGTTGAGGTCACCAGGTTGGCGCGCTGGAGCTGTTTCAGAAGCTTGCTCACGGTCGGCAGCGCTATCCGCGTGTGCTCCGCGAGCGCGGTGGCGGTCTGCACCCGGTCAGGCTCCTGGGCGAGCGTGGCCAGGACGACGGTGGCGTAGTCGGTTAGCCGGCTTATGCGAAGCATGGGGGTGGGGTAAGTGGGTTCTATAAACTAGGACTATTTTAGTACTGTTTACCCCCGAAAACCAAGGGGTGTCCATGACGAAGCCTCTGGAACGTCCAGGGAACCAAGCGAGGTCTTGGCAGCCTTACTTTGGTATCCTTCCCGGCCCTAAAAACGCCCACGAACGACGGGACCGCGACGGGCACAATTAGTGCTCGTAGGCCGGCCCAACAAGACGGAGGACCCTGACGATGAACCGTACCGAGCTCGCACGCATCGCCCAGGCGATGGTCGCGAAGAACAAAGGCATCCTGGCGGCCGATGAAAGCACGGGCACCATCAAGAAGCGTTTCGATGCCATCAAGCTCGAGTCCACCGAAGAGCACCGGCGGCTGTATCGCGAGATGCTGTTCACCGCCCCGGGCGCCGCCGACTCGATCAGCGGTGTCATTCTTTATGATGAGACTCTTCGTCAGAAAACCAAGGATGGCGTTCCGTTCCCCGACTACCTGACGAAGCTCGGGATCATCCCCGGGATCAAAGTCGACACCGGCGCCAAGCCGCTGGCGAATTTCCCGAATGAGACGATCACCGAAGGCCTGGACGGCCTGCGCGAGCGCTTTGCCGAGTACTACAAGCTGGGCGCGCGTTTCGCGAAGTGGCGTGCCGTTATCGACATCGCCGACGGCATTCCGACGCAATTCGCCATCGAGGCGAATGCGCACGCGTTGGCGCGTTACGCGGCCCTCGCGCAAGAGAACAACATCGTACCGATCGTCGAGCCCGAAGTGCTCATGGACGGCGGACACTCCATCGAGCGCTGTGAGGCGGTGACGGATGCGACGTTGAAAGCTGTGTTCGACGCCCTTGCCGACCATCGCATCTATCTCGAAGGGATGGTCCTCAAGCCCAACATGGTGATCTCCGGAAAGAAGGCCTCGAATCGGGCCTCCCCCGAGGTTGTGGCGGAGTCCACGGTGCGTTGCCTGAAGCGCCATGTGCCGCCCGCGGTGCCCGGAATCGCCTTCCTTTCCGGCGGACAGTCGTCCGAGGAAGCGACACTCCATCTTTCTCTGATGAATAAATTGGGCCCG
>DAITMW010000106.1:5527-20922 GCA_036834945.1 Steroidobacteraceae bacterium | reverse complement strand
ACGAATGAAGAGGTCGCACTGTTTATCTCTTTACAGGTCGTTCCATATCAGTTCAGGAAGCTGCAATGGCGGTCGACGTGCGTCGCCAGATCCAACGTATGCTGCCGGGCCAGCCGCTCCGCGAGCTCCGTATCCCGTCGCTCCAGCGCCTCGATGATCTTCAGGTGATCAATGATGGACCGTGAAGCGCGATCGCTCTGCAAAATCGTCGCGCGCCGGATCGCGCGCACGTGCAACACCAGGTTGCGTGTCGCGTCCACGATCATCTGCGACCCGCCCAACCGGATGAGTTCCGTGTGGAACGCGATGTTGGCATCGGAGTACTCGTCCAGATGCTCGGAGGGTGATGAGTTCTTGAACTCGTCGAACAGGTGCCGCAGCCTGGCGATCTCCGCATCGGGCGCATGTAACGTGGCCAGTCGCGCGGCCATGGATTCGAGCGCCGCCCACATCTGGATCATCTCGATGATCTCGCGCTTCGACTTACGCACGATGTAGATACCGCGGCGCGGTACGGTGCGGATAAATCCCTCCTGCTCGAGCAGGGACAACGCCTCACGGATCGGAGTACGGCTCACCCCAAGGGCCGCCGTGAGCTGCCTTTCGTCCAGCCGCAGTTCCTGTGTGGGGTTGTAAATGTCGGTGTCCGCGATCGCCGTCTTCAACAGGGCGTATGCCTGGTCGCGCAGGCTCGTCGCGTTCAATGGAGACAGGAGCAGGGGCGCTGTGTTGGCCGCGCGCTGTAGGACTTTTACCGTGGTGTTCATTGCCGCCTCGCGGTCAATGAAAGCAACATGAAAGGTAAGGGCTGCATTGATGGCTCCTGCAGAGGCCTGTGTTGGAACCAGATATATGAGATTGGGCAGGCTTGTTCCTGCTCATCCCACTGCGCCATACCCTCCCACCAGCGGCGCTCAGTCAACCCTAACCGACTGACTTGAAAGCTTAAATCAATTTTCTTACGGAGATCTTACGCACCTGGAACAACTCTATACTCCGCCGCACGGCGCTTGTGCAAGACACAATTTGTATATATTTGATATATCAATGCTGGACCGCCCAGGAGGCCTGTACTGGCGGTCAGCGCCGCCATCAGACGGTCAGGATGATCTTCCCGATGTGAGCCGAGCTTTCCATCAGTCGATGCGCATCCGCCGCCTGCGCGAGGGGGAACGTCGCATGAATGATGGGCCGCACGCGCCGCGCGGCCAACAGTGGCCAGATGTGCTGCCTGACGCCTTCCGCCACTGCAGCCTTCTGCGCGACGGTGCGTGGCCGGAGTGTAGAGCCGGTGAGGGTGAGGCGCTTGGCCATGATTTTATTCATCATGATCTCGGCTCGCGCGCCGCCGAGTACGGCGATCACGACGATCCGACCTTCAACCGCGGCGGCCTCTATGTTTCGTTCGACATAGGTGCCGGCCACCATGTCGAGAGTGACATCCACGCCTTTGCCGTCGGTCGCCTTCTTGACGATCTCGACGAAATCTTCAGTTCGGTAGTCGATTCCCCGTGCCGCGCCGATCTCTTCGCAGAATCGCGCTTTGGCGTGGGTTCCAGCCGTCGCGAACACGCGCGCGCCCCAGGCGACCGCAAGTTGGATTGCGGTGGTGCCGATGCCGCTCGTGCCGCCATGGACTAGCACGTTGTCGCCGGCCTTGAGTCCGCCGCGCTCGAAGAGGTTGGTCCACACAGTGAAATGAGTTTCGGGCAGCGCGGCCGCCTCGGCCATGCTCAACCCCGCCGGCACTGGCAGACATAGCGGCGCAGCAGCGGTCGCGTACTCCGCATAGCCGCCACCGGCGAGCAGAGCGGTGACCTCGTCGCCCACCCTGATTCCGGTTACGTTCGGCCCGATCTCGGTCACGGTTCCCGCGACTTCCAGGCCGGGCAGGTCCGAGGTACCCGGTGGAGGAGGGTAGTGCCCCTGACGTTGGAAAATGTCCGGGCGGTTGACGCCCGCGGCCGCTACGCGAATCAACACCTCACCGTCGCCGGGTCGCGGCACGGGCCGCTCGGTGAGCTGTAACTGTTCCGGGCCGCCAGGCCGGGCTATTTCGACTGCCTTCATGCCCGGCAGGCTAACATAAAAAGGCCGCCCGGACGCTCCAGCGAGCGTATCCGGGCGGCCTCACGTCTTCAGATCAACTTACTTCTGGTACGGGTACCAGCGGAAGGAGACGAATCCCATGCTGATGTTCGCGATGGGGTCGCCACCGACGCCGGTGAACGCCTTACGCTGGAGATAGCTGTACTGCAGGCCGATCTGGAAGTTGCCGATCTCGCCCGTGTACACCTTCCACCACTCGCCGGCGGTGAGTTGCTCCACGGAGCGCGTGTTGGCGATACAGGTGGACGCAGTGCCGGTCAGGCTGTAGCAACCGGAGTTGTTGTACAGGTCGCTGCCATAACCAATCGCAGACGTGCCATTCGCCAAGGTGTAGGCGGTGCGGCTGGCCTGCTCTTCGCCGGCATAGACGTACAGCGTCAGCTCTGGTATCGGCTTGTACACGAAGCCGCCCATCGCCTGCCACTCGCGAATCGCGGCTACCGTTCCATCGGGACGGATGGTCGCATCGGGCAGCTGAGCAGAACCGTAGCGTCCGTTGCCGGAACCCGCCAGTCCGCTCAACTGAAACTCGAGGTTTGGAGCGAGCGGGAGGATCATCCCGGCGCCGATGCTGCCGGCCCAGGTGGTGTTGTTGGTGCCCGCGGCGGTGCCCGGCGAGCGGTCACGGAAGCCGCGACCCAGGCCATACACCTCGTAATGACCCCAGCCCGGATCGAAAGCGACCTTCGCGATGATGTCTGGCGCGAAGTCGATCGAGTAGTTGGCCGTGCTGTTGAGCAGGCTGCCCCCGGGATTGGTGGTGATGTTGGAGGGCGGAGCTCCGCAACCCCCCGGGGCGGGTGTCGCGACTGCGTTACAGCCCGTGTAGAAAGAGGCCTGCGGGCTCTCGATTGAAATACCAGCCGACCAGATCTTGCCGAAGTTCTTCACGAATCGCAGCTGCGGAACGCGCAGCCAGTTGAAACCCGCGACGTACTGCGCGTCGATCGTCTGCGGAATACGCTCGCTTCGAGGACTCAGCTGCGCTGTCGGGTACAGCGTGGCGAGGCTCCAGTTCTGTCCGGCGAGCAGGTACCAGTCCTGATTCGTGTTGCGCACCAGGCCATAGAAGTGGCGCACGCGCAGGGAATAGCTATTGCTCTCGGCCGAGTTCGAGCTGGCTCCGGCGCTCAGGAAGTCCGACTCGAGGTAGCTTTCACCCTGCCAGCCGCCCACCTTCGGACCTTGCGCGAGCATTGAGAAGCGGCTCTGACGCGCGGTCTCACGAAACTCGGAGATGTGCGCGTTCGGCTGATAGGTGTATGGGATGGCGGTGTTGTAGTTTGAGCCAACGTCCGCAGTCTCATTCTTGTTACGGTAGATGGATTCGAATGCCGTGAACCCACCGAATGTGAGTGTCACCGGACCGGCCTTCACAGTCGGAGCAGCGTTCGGCGCTGCAGGAGCGGGCGCCGGAGCAGGAGCAGGCGTGGTTTGCGCCGTCGCAGCCTGCTTCGCCTCGAGTTGGTCGATCTTCTGCTGCAGCCTTTGCATTTCAGCCTTCAGCTGCTGTACGTCGCTGGCACTGGCGCTCTGCGCCATGGAGTCCGGCGCGAGAAACACTCCTAGGGCCGTCGCAACCGCGGCCGCAACCGCGGTGGGCCGCGCCCTGCCACCGACGCAGGGTAATGAACGATGCAGTTCGGCACGTTTAGGTGTCATCTTCGGAATTCCTATGGTTTTTAAAGAGGCGATGCGTAAATGCGACGCCAGGAGTCCACGGCGGCCGTGGAGGTCGGCGCCCACTGTGCTGCAGTTGTATGACGGTTCGTATACAGAAGCGTGACAGTTTTATTTCAGACCGTCTTGGACGCCTCGACCCGTCTTGGAAGCACTAATCACCCACTGAATCGGATTTCACGAGCCAAAGCCGTCATCGCCGCCTGGCGCAACTGGATGCCGGAACAGGTCCGTGACGTCACTGAGCGGGTTTTGTGATTGTACTGAAGCGCGCGATCTTCGAGCGCAACTGTTGCGGGAGTGCAACGCCTATCAGGTTCCCACGCGCGCGCCTGCTTCCACCACCTCTTTCCAAACGGTTTTTCCTTAATGATTTTTAATCCCGCTTTGGCCGCCATTTAATGCCCGTGCGCTTTACTGGTTCCCGGAAAGAACACCATGCGAATGCTCCTCGTAGAAGATGAGAAGAAGTTGTGCGACCTGATCGAGAAGGCGCTCAAGGCTGAGCGCTATGCGGTCGACGTCGCGGCTGATGGCCACGCGGGCTGGCAGCTCGCGGATGCCTATGACTACGACCTCATCATCCTCGACCTGATGCTCCCGGGTTTGAGCGGCACCGAGGTGCTGCGCCGGGTGCGGCGCAAGAATCAGCAGGTTCCCATCCTCGTTCTGACCGCTCGCGACGCGACCGAAGAGAAGGTGCAGCACTTCGAGGCCGGCGCCGACGACTACCTGACCAAGCCCTTTGCTTTCGCCGAGCTGCTGATTCGGGTGAAGGCGCTCCTGCGCCGGGGGCCCGTCAGCCGCTCGAGCGTCGTGCGGGTGGGAGACCTCGAGATCGATCGCCTGACCCAGCGCGTGAAGCGCGCCGGCAAGACGATCGAGCTCACCCCGAAGGAGTACGGGTTGCTCGAATACCTCGCGACGAGCCCGGGCCGCGTCTTCTCCCGCACCATGATCATCGAGCACGTCTGGGACCAGAGCTTCGAGGGTCTGACGAACATCGTGGATGTCTACGTTCGCCACCTGCGGAGCAAGGTCGACGATCCGTTCCCCACCAAGCTCATCAAGACCGTGCGGGGTGTCGGCTACGGACTGATCGAGAGCCCGGACGCATGAACACACGCTCGTTGAGCTTCCGGCTGGTGACCTGGTATGCCGGCCTCCTGACCCTCGTTTTTGTGCTGCTGGGTGGATTGACGCTGGTCCTGCTGCGGCAGTACCTCGAAGCCAACGTCTTCGACATCCAGGCACGACGAGCGCGCCAGATCGCGGACACCCTGGTGGCAGCCGTCAATCGCACCGGTGAGACCGCGATCGGCCGCGAGATCGAGGATCTTTACGCGCCGGAGCAAAACGATCGCTTCATACGGATCACCGGCGCGGACGGTCACGTCGTCTACGTTTCCGGCAAACCCCAGGACGGCAGTTTCGATCCCTCGAAGGTGCCTCGGGCACCGCCGCGGACCGCGCCGCATCTGCGCAAGGACGATCTGACCGGCGGTACGATGTTGATTGCCTCTCAACCGTACGCTGGCGGTGGTACCAACTACCTCGTCGAGGTCGGTATCCCCGGGACGCGCACCGAGGAAACGATCCGCCAGGTCCTGCTCATGCTGGCCGTAGGCCTGCCGATCGCATTGACGGTGGCGGTGACAGGCGGTTTCGTCCTGGTCCGTCGTGCGTTGAAGCCTGTCGACAACCTTGCACGCAAGGCCGCCGCCATCACGCAACACAACCTGAGCGAGCGGCTGCCCGTCGTGCGGACGGGGGACGAGCTCGAGCGCCTCTCGGTGTCGTTGAACCTCATGATCAGCCGCCTGGAAGACGCGATTAACAGTTCGAAACAGTTCGTTGCGGATGCTTCGCACGAGTTGCGCACGCCGCTGGCTGTCTTGCGCGGCGAGTTGGAGAATCTGGCACAGGACATCGAGCTCAAGCCCCAGACCCGCGAGACGCTCGGCAGCGCGCTCGAAGAGGTGGATCGCTTGGCGGAGATCGTCGAGGGACTGTTGGCGTTGTCACGGTTGGATACCGGAGAGACGCAGTCGCAATGGGTGACGTTCGACCTGGCCGAGCTGGTCGCCACGACAGCCGACCAGATGAGCCTGTT
Source organism: Steroidobacteraceae bacterium (assembly GCA_036834945.1). GTDB lineage: Bacteria > Pseudomonadota > Gammaproteobacteria > Steroidobacterales > Steroidobacteraceae > 13-2-20CM-66-19. Next base: position 15,020 of record DAITMW010000106.1, on the reverse strand, counting down.
GGCCGAGGACAAAAACATCACCGTGGTGTGTGACCTGGCGGCGCACGTGATGATCGAAGGCGATCAATCGAGATTGAAACAGGTGGTCGTGAATCTTCTGGACAATGCGATCAAGTACACCCCCAACGGCGGCCGGATCAAACTTCAGATCGCGCGGGAGGACGATCATGCCGTGCTCGATATCGCGGACGACGGGATCGGCATCCCGCCGGAAGCGCTGCCCCACGTGTTCAAGCGCTTCTTCCGCGTCGATCACGCGCGCTCGCGGGACCAGGGTGGCGCCGGTCTCGGTCTGTCGATCGTGAAGTCCATCTGCGATGCGCACGGTGCCCAGGTAGAGGTCAGCAGCACACCCGGACGGGGCAGCCGCTTCCGCATCCGCCAACCACTGGCCGCCGCCGGGCCCCTGGCGCACTCGCACTCCTAGAAACGCTGACTCCCGGAATCATTCCATGTCACTCGCCCAATATGTTCTGAAGCGACCCTACACCGTCGTGGCGGTCCTCATTCTCATCGGCTTGTTGGGCTTGGGCGAAGCCCTGCGCATGCCGGTCGACATCTTCCCGGAAATGGATATTCCCGTCGTGAGCGTCGTGTGGACCTACGCGGGCATGAGTGCCCAGGACGTGCAGAATCGCATCCTGACCCTGCACGAGCGGCAGATGGCATCGCTCGTGGACGATATCTCGCGAATCGAAGCGACGAGCTACCAGGGCGTGGGGGTTATCAAGGTCTACCTGCACGAAGGGGCGGATGTAACAAGGGCGATCTCACAGCTGGCGAGCAGCGCACTCGCCACTCTGAAATACATGCCTCCCAACATCGTACCGCCGTTGGTGATCCGCTACGGCGCGACCGACGTGCCGATCATCCAACTGAGCCTGTCCAGCAAGTCTCTTCCCGACACCAAGCTCAACGACCTGGGGCAGAACATCATCCGGCCAGCGCTGGCCGTGGTGCACGGCGCGGAAGTGCCCTATCCCTACGGCGGTAAGCCCCGCGTCATCATGGCCGACCTGGATCCGCAGGCTCTGCAGTCGCGCGGCCTGACACCGGCGGAGGTGAGCGATGCGTTGCAGAAGCAGAACGTCATCCTGCCTTCGGGAGACGTGAAGATCGGCTCGAAAGACTACATGCTGGCGATGAACAACAGCCCGGACGTCATCGAGGCGATCAACTCGTTCCCCATCAAGGAAGTCGCGGGCCGTACGGTATTCATGCGCGACGTGGCCCATGTGCACGACGGATTCCAGGTTCAGACCAACTCGGTGGCGGTCGACGGGGTGCCGGGCGCGCTGATGAGTATCCGCAAGACCGGAGGAGTGTCGACCCTCGCCGTGATCGATGGGGTTCGCGCAGCACTCCCCGACATCGAGCACATGCTCCCGAGGGGCGTGACGATCAAGCCGATCTTCGACCAGTCGGTATTCGTCAAGGCGGCGCTCAACAGCGTCGTCATGGGCGGTTGCATGGCCGCCGGCCTGACCGCCCTGATGATCCTCCTGTTCCTGGGTAACTGGCGGCTGACTGTCATTATTCTTGCCGCGATCCCGCTGTCGATTATTACCGCGGTCCTTTTCATGGGCGTGGGCGGCGAGACGCTCAACACCATGACCCTCGGCGGTTTCGCGCTCGCGGTCGGAATTCTGGTGGACAACGGCACGGTGGTCATTGAAAACATCGAGCGCCACGCGGGCCTCCACGATCGTCTCCACGACGCCATCGTGCACGGTGCGGGCGAAGTCGGTGTGCCCACCATGCTGTCGACCCTGTGTATCTGCATCGTGTTCGTGCCCGTATTCCTGCTCGAGGGCGCGGCGAAATACCTGTTCTCACCCTTGTCGGTCTCAGTGATCGTCGCGCTGCTGGCCAGCCTGGTGCTGTCCTTCACCATGGTGCCCGTTCTGTTCAACTCACTCATGGGCAACGGCCACCACGGCGCTGCGGGGCACGGGGGTGCCGCCCGGAGTCCAGGCTTCTTCACACGCATCCACCTGGCCTTCGAAAACGGCTTCCAACGCTTCCGCGAGGCCTACCGGAACGTGCTGGCCTGGTGTCTCTGCGAGGCAAAGATCGTCGCCATTGCCTTCGGGATCCTGATTGCCATCTCACTCTTCCTGTTCCCGCAGCTCGGCCGCGACTTCTTCCCGCAGGTGGATGCCGGTGAGATGCGTTTGCACGTGCGCGCTCCGCCGGGAACCCGGCTGGAATCGACGCAAGCCTATTTCGCGCGGGTCGAATCCACGATCCGTCAGCTCGTGGGCAACGGGCAGATCAGCGTCATTCTCGACAACATCGGCTTGCCCTACAGCGGTATCAACATCTCCCTGAGCGACTCGGCTACCGTCGGACCGATGGATGGCGAGATCCTGATCTCGTTGACCGAAAAACACTCGCCCACGGCCGACCTGACTGCCATGCTGCGACGGGAATTGCCACGGCGTTTCCCCGAGCTGCAGTTCTTCTTCCAACCGGCCGACATCGTCGACCAGGTTCTCAACTTCGGACAGGCGGCGCCGATCGACATCCGCGTCTCCGCCTCCGATACGAAGAGTGCCTATGACCTTGCCGCCAAGCTCACCCGCCTGATCGCCAAGGTCCCAGGCGTGGTCGACTCGCACGTCTTCCAGGTACCGGATGCGCCCGCGCTGAGTGTCGATGTCGACCGCGCTTTTGCCGCACAGGTCGGAGTGAGCCAGCGCGAGGCCGCGAACAACATCCTCGTGGCGACCAACTCCAGTGCGCAGCTATCCCCGAATTTCTGGGTCGATCCGCGCAACGGCGTCAGCTATCCGCTGATCGTGCAGCAGCCCACCTACAGCTTCGACTCCTCGCAGGCGTTGGCGAACATGCCGGTGACCGCGGCGAACCCGGCTAGTCCGGGCCAGCTGCTCATGAACCTGTCGTCGTTCGGACGTGAGCGCGTGCCGATGATCACCTCGCAGCTCAACATCCGGCCGGTCTTCGACGTCCACGCCGATGTCCAGGGCCGCGACCTGTATTCGACCTCGCTGGATATCGACAAGGTCATCAAGGCGAACCAGCCGCCCGCGGAGAAGGCGATCCATGTCACCTTGAGCGGGCAGGTCGAAACCATGCGCGAGAGCTATTCCGGGCTGTTCACGGGTATCGCGCTCGCTGTCGTCCTCGTTTACCTGTTCCTGGTCATCAACTTCCAGAGCTGGATCGACCCCCTGATCGTGCTGCTGGCCGTGCCGTTCGCCCTGTGCGGCGTCATGTGGATGCTGTTTCTCACCCAGACGCATCTGAGCGTGCCGGCGCTGATGGGAACGCTCATGTGCATCGGCCTCACCACGGCCAACAGCATTCTGGTCGTGAGTTTCGCCAATCAGCGCATGGATGCGGGCGACAGCCCGCTCGTTGCGGCCGCCACCGCCGGTACCACGCGCATTCGCCCGGTGTTGATGACCGCGGGGGCCATGATTCTAGGCATGGTTCCGATGGCGCTCGGCGTAGGGGAGGGCGGTGAGCAGAATGCCCCGCTCGCCCGGGCGGTGATCGGTGGCTTGTTGTTCGCGACTTTCGCGACCCTGATTTTCGTGCCCGTCATGTATCGCGTGCTGCGTCGCCGGCCCGCGCCCGCTGCTGAGTTGGCTCACGCGTAACGCCCAGGACTCCGATATGCAATCAAGAAATAACGCCCAGTTGGCCCAGGACAAGCGCGCGACCGAGCACCATGCTCGTGACACCGACTACGCGGAGGACATCACGAGCACTGAAGCGCAGGACGTCTCGACGTCCTTCGATCCAAACACCGGCAAGCGCATGAAGAAGGCGGCCCTCATTTTCGCCGTCGTCCTGGCGGTTGCCTTCCTCGCCGTGCGTCTCGACAAGTTTTTCAAGGAACGCAGCATTGCCAACGCCGCCGAACAGCAGAGCGCGGCGCCACACCTCGTGGATGTCGTCACAGCGGAGCCGGTCGGGGCGGTGCAACGCATGACACTTCCGGGCCAGACCGCCGCCTGGCATTCGAGCACGATCTACGCCCGGGTGAACGGTTATGTCGGTAAATGGTTTGTCGACATCGGCGACCACGTCAAAAAAGGCCAGGTGATGGCCCTCATCGAGACCCCGGACCTGGACGCGCAGCTGGCCGGCGCCCGGGCGCAGCTCCAGGCCGCGCAAGCGCAGGTGCTGGTGCGCAAAGCACAGGCTGAATTCGCGAAATCGACTTATGACCGCTGGCGCGACTCGCCCAAAGGCGTCGTGTCGGAGCAGGAGCGCGAACAGAAACACGCGGATTACGACAGTGCCGAAGCGTCATTGAAGTCCGCTGAAGCGGACGTCACGCTCGACCAGTCGCGAGTCAACCAATACGTCGCCCTGTCCGAATTCAAACAGGTCACCGCCCCCTACGACGGCATCGTCAGCCAGCGCGAGATCGATATCGGAAACCTCGTCACGGCCGGTAGTACCAGCGCGACGACGCCTCTCTACGTCATGACGCAGAATGACCCGATGCGTGTGTTCGTGGACGTGCCGCAAAGCGCCGCCGCCGATCTGATGGAAGGCAAGATTCCGGTCGACGTCCGGGTCCCCGGTCACGAGGGACAGAGTTACGCCGGTAGCGTTACCCGCACCGCCCAGGCACTCAACCAACAGGCGCGTACGCTACGCGTCGAGGTCGACATCCCCAATGGACAATCGACGCTGGTCCCGGGCATGTATGTGAAAGTAGGCTTCGGCCTGCAGCCCAAGGGTCTCGTGCAGGTTCCCGCCGCGGCCCTGATATTCCGCGCCAATGGCCCCCAGGTCGCCCGCGTCGACAAGTCAGGCCATCTGAGCTTTCGCGACGTCACCATCGCCCGTGACGATGGCAATGCCGTGGAGCTCGGCTCGGGCGTCAGACCCGGCGACGAGCTCGCTCTGAATGTCAGTAGTCAGATCAGTGACGGCGAGTTGGTCCACGTCAACCGCGCCGAGCAAAAGGCCGAGCCACCTCGCGGCGCTCAGCAGTCCGCCACGACACAAGCGGATCCCGACAATGCGCCTCGCCCGTCTGCCGCGCAGGCGCCAGACGCGACAGCCATGTCGGCAGCTCGCAAATCCCCCACGGCGAGGAGTTGATCAGAGGCGCGCCCCATGATCCCACTTCGCTCTTTCACCCTGGCGCTGGCCATCACGACCTTGGCCGGCTGCGCCGTCGGCCCCAACTACCACACCCCCGACGAGCACCTCCCGTCGGACTTCGCAGCCGTCCACGGCCAGACCTCCATGACGTCGAAGCCGTCAACCCAGGCGCCGCAGGCCGCCGCGGTCGACTTCGCGACCTGGTGGCGCTCGCTCAACGACCCCGAGCTCGACTCACTGGTGACTCGAGCTATCGCGGCCAACCCGGACGTCCAGATCGCCCTCGATCGCCTCCAGGCGGCGCGGACCTATGAGATCTCGGTCGTGGGCACCGCGCTACCGGTTGTCGGTGCCAGCATTGGCGCCGCACGTGGCACCGGGAGCGACCTGACCAAAGGCCGCACCTCACAGGTGCTCCGTTCCGCCGACAATGCGAGCGGCCTCCAACATATCAACGAGCTGGGCGGTTTCGACGCCTTATGGCAGATCGACGTCTTCGGTAAGTACCGCCGCGAAATGCAGGCCGCCCGTGCGGATGCACAGGCGGACCTGGCGCAGCGTAACCAAGTCCTCGTCGCAGTGATCGCAAACGTCGCGCGCGCCTACGTCGACATGCGTGGGTTGCAAACGCGTGCCTCCATTCTTCGCAACGCTCAGAGGACGCTGCAGGAGTCGCTGCGCATCGTCCGGATTCGCTACGAGAGGGGTATCACGAACGAGCTCGACGTCACTCTGGCGACCCGCGAGCTCGGCGTCCTGGAAGCGCAGATAGCTCCGGTCGACGCCGAAGTCAGCGCGGCGCAATACACGATCGCAACCCTTCTCGGCCTTTACCCCGAGGACCTCATCAAGGAGCTGACACCGCCCGCGATGGTACCGTCGGTCCCGGCGGTCGTGCAGTCAGGCTTGCCCCTCGACCTGCTGCGCCGTCGTCCTGACATCGCCCAGGCCGAACGTGAGCTCGCGGCGTCCACAGCCCGGATCGGCGTCGCCACAGGTGATCTTTTCCCACAACTGTCCATCTCCGCCGCGATCGGCTATCAGAAACAGGCTCTGGGCACGACTCCGGTCTTGGGACAACATATCTGGTCCGCCGGCCCGTCAGCCGCATGGTCCCTGTTGGATTTCGGCGCCCTTGATGCGCAGGTCGAGATCGCCCGGCTGCGCACACGCGCGCAACTCGTGAACTACAAGAGGACCATTCAAAACGCCGTGAAGGAAGTGGATACCACCTGGGACGACTACGCCGCGCAACAGGATCGGGTCTCCAAGCTGGGCGACGCTCTGGTGGCGAGCCAACGGGCCGTCACGTTGGCCAATGAGCGGTACACCCGCGGTCTTACGGACTTTCTCAACGTCGTGGATGCCGAGCGCCAGGAATACGACATCGAGGAGCAGTACAGCACCGCGCAAGTCAGCGTCGATGAGCAGTTCATCGCCCTTTACCGCAGCCTCGGCGGCGGCTGGGAAAACTATCAGGAACTGCCGCCGGTGCACCTTCCGCAGCCGGCCATCATCGCCATGTTCCACCGGGTCTTGAGCCCCGGCGGTGATGTTCTCAAGGACCCGACGACACAGTCGCAGTGACACCGAGCCACTTCATCTGCATGATGCTGTTGACCGCGCTGAGCGGCTGCTCAGCGCCGCCCGTCGTTGCGGGGGCCTCCGCGGGAAATCTCATCGTCTACAGCGCGACCTACGCATCGACCGTGGAGCAGAGCGAGTATCCCGTTCACACCAACTACACGATCGCCACTCCCGATGACAAAGTCATCGAGCGTGTAGCCAACAACACCGGTTCGTTCTTCTCGAAGCCGGCGACCGTCGCATTGCCTTCCGGGCAGTACCACGTCCGGGCTCAAGGAGCCGACGGCCGATTCGTCATCGTCCCGGTGGTGATCGAGTCAGGCAAAACGACAGTGGTGAACCTCGACGGTGAGCGCTACTGACGCAATATCCGTGAGGTCTCGCGCTCGACTGCTCCTACATCGAATGTGACCTGGCTCGGATCGTGCGACCCCATGCGGCAGCCACCCAGGTTCAACGTAAAACCGGTCCGCGTGAGGACTTCGGTCCGCACCTTGTTTCCGTACGGGGAATCCCCGTGAAGGCGGTCCATGTCGATGACGAGGTCCGCCATGGGCCTCGCGATGGCGAAGGATAGTTCGTACACCGCGAGAAATGCACGGTAGGAGAACTCATCGCTCCAGGGCCAGAGTGCCTCGCGCAGGAACCTGTATTGATAGCGGAAACGGTCATCCGGCGGGCGCGGCAGACCCAGATGCCGCGCAACGCGAGCGGCTGGCGAGCCCGGCGGCGCCAGCGCCAGGATGAGAAAGTGACACAGCTCGAAATAGGGCAGTGCATCGTTCACCCGGTATGAGCGGCAGGAGAGCCACTGCTGGAGCGGGTCACGCTGGATGACGATGTGGTAGCCACCGAAAGCCTGTTTGATGGCCGCGCTACGCGCCAGCGAGCGCGAGAAACCGAATACCGGGCTTTTCCCGGACCGTGCGGCATGCGCTGACAGCCGGCGCAGATATTGCAACTCCGGCGCCGCGCCGTCTTCCGAAGGAAAATAGCGCGCGACCGCGAACTTGTCCTGGTATCCCCGGATGCCCCCGAAACCAACCAGGGGGAGGTACTCGTGGCGATAAGGGAGCTCCAGGTCCGGATGGCGTGAGTTCCAGCTCGAGTGGGTATCCCGGAGAAGTTTCTTCGCGTTGGAGCGCGAGAGCGCCTCGTGGAAAGGCTCATAAAAGCACATCGCGTGCGGCGATTTCCGGAACAGACTCCAGATGTAAGTACTGCCGCAGCGCCAGCCACTGTGCAGGAATACCGCCGTGTGCCTGGCCGGTACCGCGGAGTACGACCAGGATCTCGCTGCATCCTCGAGCGCCGGCTCGATCGCGATGGTGTTGGTTTCTTGATCCACGTGACCCGTATTCGCCGCTGATTTTCATTGTCGCGGCGTGAAGAAAGGCCACTGAAAGGTACCCGAAACCCACCTGGCGGGGGACGAAGGAAATGTCCATCGCCCTGAAGAAGCATACGCAGTAGTAAGTGACTATGAGTCAACAGGCTCGAATGAAAAGAAACCTTTACTTGCCTGAGCAGGCTGAGTCAGAACCTGAAGCGCACTCCGAGTGCGATCCTGCATGCCGGGGATTACTTGACGCTGTAATTGCGAGCCGTCAGGCAAGCGCCTTCCGCGCGCAGGTAGCTTTCCCGCTTGGCCGCCCAATCGTTCGGATTGTCATGTGTTGGCTGCGACGGATCGAATCCCGACTGCGCGACCGCCCACTTGTGACATTCGTCACGGTCCTTCGCCTGTTGCTCCGTCGATTGGCCGGCTTTGGGATAGGCGAACAGGTCCGTCCAGTTGTTCGAGGCGTTGGCCGGCGTATAGCCCGGCGTCGACGCCGCCGGCGGGCTCGCTCCCGAAGGCGGCTCTACCGCCTCGTACTGCCCGGCGCCGCTGTCCCACACGTAGTAGTAATTGTTGGCGTAGTAGTAAGGAACACCGCCCCAGTACAAGGTCGCATAGCCCAGCGGGAGCGCCGGCACATACCAACCGAGCCCCACCCAGGGATAGCCCCAGCCGCAGCAGCCCCAACCCCAGCCCCCACGCCAGCCGTAATACCCGCGATATCCGTAATACGGTCGACCTCCCCAGCCACCGCGGTAGCCGCCGTAGAACCCTCCGCGCACGCCTCCGTAGTAACCGCCATGCGCGCCCCCGTAGTACCCGCCACGGAATCCGCCGCCGACTGCGGCATGGCCGCCACCCGCAGCGAAATGGCCACCACCACCGGCATGGCCGCCACCGCCGGGCCCTGCCAGCGCGGTGCTGGCCACGGCGAGGCCCATAGCCGCGGCAATCGTGACAATCCCGAACCTGACGACCGATACACCTGTGCCCATGATGGCGAGTCTCCGAAAGATCCTCGGAGCACTCTATCACCGTCCTCGCGTGAACAATGTAACCGCAGCTTTGCACCCATTCCCCGGGAGCGCCGGGAATATGTCGCGAGTTCCCGGCGCCGTTTAGCCAAGTCCCCGCTGGGGATTCCCTCGCCGCTGGGGATTCCCTCGCGACCCGCTCGGTCGTCCCTGACCGCTCGGCCATCCCCCTGTGGATTTCCTCCCCGCTGGGGATTTCCTCCCCGCTGGGGATTTCCTCGCTGGCCGCTCGGTCATCGCTGGCCGCTCGGTCATCGCTAGCCGCTCGGTCATGGAATCAAGCGTTTGCGTATTGCTCAAAAGGCAAGCGCAAATCGCGTGGTGAGCGCGCGCTCATCCGGGCGGTTCGCGCCGCCTGCGGCACCGCCATTGAACCTCGTCACCTCGTAGTTCAGCACCCACTTCACATTGGCGTTCAGCCACCAGTTGATTCCCACCC
>DAITMW010000106.1:0-5427 GCA_036834945.1 Steroidobacteraceae bacterium | reverse complement strand
TCGTAGTTCAGCACCCACTTCACATTGGCGTTCAGCCACCAGTTGATTCCCACCCCGACGGCACGAGCCCGGCGTGCCGAAGTGTTCGGGTCGGCAAACGATTCACTGCCACCGGTGAAGGCATCAGCGTCGATCTTCAGCTCCGCGTAGCGAGCGGCGATCTCCCATGCACCCCAGCCTCGAGAGCCGAGGTGGAAAGTCGACTTCGGCGTGAAGCTGTTGTAAGTCGCCTTCTCTCCGGTCAGGAAGTAGGACAACAAAACCTGATAAGCGCTGTTGTCTATCCGTCCCGAGCGCTTGGAGGTCGCGGAGAGCTGGCGGCTCACCTCCTGCTCTGACACAACGTACTCGGCGAGTGCGCCGAACGGACCCACGTAGTAATAGGCTTGCGGTGTCCAACGCGTGCGATTGCCATCCGCATAGGTGGCTGTGGTGCCCGACCTGTATGAGAAGAACGTGTTCTGACTGGTCGTCTTGTAGCTCGTGAGCAGCGTGTTCGTCGGACTTCCCACGGTGTTCACATGTGTGCCGGCGATGCCGAACCCCAACCCCCGCAGCGCGCTGTTGCCCGAGTTCACGAAGGGTTGAGCGAACAGGCGGGCCTCGGTGTCCTTCTTGCCGTCATTGCTATCAGCATCCGGGTTCGCGTTGGAATCGGCGCTGGTGCCGTCCGCGACACCGACGAACTCACCGACCGCGTACCCGAATGTCCCGCCGAGGAAGTCCCCGCCGATCTCGACACCGACGTCACGATTTGGCACCAGGGCCGAAGGCAAGCCGAGCTCCATGAAGCGGTTGTACTGATCGGGCTGCAGACGCTCGAGTCCCACCGGCCCCTTGAACTTGCCTCCCTGCACGGCGAGCCACGGCGCGATGCGTGCGGTCATGAACGCTTCGAGAATGGTCGACTTGCCGCCACCGAACTCAGGCGTGAAACGGAAGTCGTAATCGTTGTCGATGGTTCCTTCGATGATCGGACGGACTTTGCGGAGCAGGAAAGTATCGGCCGACTCCGGCGTGATCCGGTCCATGAACCAGCGTCCGTCGAATGCAAGATTGCCGCGGAAGCGGATGACATTCGCGCCATCCTCACTGGCGAAGGAGAAGCCGGTCGCCCCCGCTTTGACACTGCCGGCCGTTACGAGCCCTGGCGCGTCGTTTGCCGTAGCCGCTCTTTGCGACACCGCTGCCGTCGCACCCTGGATCGCGGTCGACGGAGAGCCGGGCAGGGCACCGGTTGTTTGAGGCACCGGCGGCGCGCTCGTCGCCTGGCGTCCCTTTTGCGTTTGTGCCACGGCCGCCGCGCCAGCACTCGGAGCTGCCGCGGCATTTCCAGCGGACTTGTCATTCGCGGCTGCTGCGGAATTTCCAGCGGGCTTGCCATTCGCCACCGCCGCGGTATTGCCGCTCGTGCCATTCCCCGCGGCCGCCTGCTGGCCCTCCAACACTTCGAGCTTGTGTTCGAGCGCCTCGATGCGCCGGTTCTGCTCCTCGATCTTCTTGAGCAGCGTCGCCGTATCCGGCGCCGGGTTGGTTTGCGCTGTCGCGCTGCCGAAGGGCAGCGCAAGAACCGCGAGTGCAGCGAGCCGCGTACTGGGAGACATGAAAGTTCCTTCGATGTTCTAGTTGTGCACGCACTGAAAGTGCATGAGCACTGTAGTTACCGAAGGGTTACAGCGTCAGTCGGAGTTCGGTAACAAGGCGGTTATGGATGTAACGATCCGGTGACAAACCACCACCCCGGCGCCGGATTCCCAATAGCGGCAGCCTCATGTGCCCGGCCAGCGTTGCCAGATGGTTATAAGCACCTGATCCCCGGTTCTGTAGGGGCGACTATCTTGCACCGCCCGTTTTGGCGTGATGCGACGCAGCGGCGATTTTGATTCCAATTCCGCGTCTCTGTGCGCAACATGCACCAGAACTTGGCAGCGGCCGGAGATTGCCCATGCTGGATGCCATCCGGAGATTCTTTTCCGAGGATAACTTCATGCCTCACGGCATGTGCTACCTCTGGCGGCCCGGTGTTCTGTGGCTGCACATCATCTCGGACACGCTGATCACACTGGCCTACTTCTCCATCCCTTTCACGCTCCTTTATTTCGTGCTCAAGCGCAGGGACCTGCAATTCAACTGGATGTTCGTCTGCTTCGCGGTCTTCATCGTGGCCTGCGGCACAACCCACTTCATGGAGGTCTGGGTGGTCTGGCACCCGATGTACTGGCTCTCCGGCGCCATCAAGGCGGTTACCGCGCTGGCCTCCGTACCGACGGCCATTCTGCTCATGAGGCTGGTTCCAAAGGCCTTGCGCCTGCCGAGCCCTGCGAGCCTCGAACAGGCCAATGGCGCTCTGCACCGAGAGATCCTGGAGCGTCGGCGCGCTGAAGAAGACGTCCGCCGCATGAACGAAGAGCTGGAGTCGCGCGTCGCCGAGCGCCAATCGCTGTTGCGGGCGATCATCGACAACTCGACGGCGGTCGTCTACGTCAAGGACCTCGATGGACGTTACCTCCTGGTCAATCGCCGCTACGAAGAGCTGTTCCACCAGACGCAACAAACCATTCTCGGCAAGGCGGACACCGACGTCTTCCCGAAGGAGGTCGCCGAGGAGTTTCGCAAGGTCGATGCACAGGTACGCGCGGCTGGCCGGGCCGTGCAGATGGAGGAAGTCGCGCCGCACGACGACGGCCTGCATACTTATGTATCGACCAAGTGCCCCTTGTACGACGCGACGGGGCGCATGTACGCGGTTTGCGGCATTTCCACTGACATCACGGAGCGCATGCTGAGCGAGCGCAAGCAGCGCCAGCAACTGGGCCAGTTGGAGTTGCTGAACCGCATCACGCGTGCCATCGAGGAGCGACAGGATCTCCTGAGCATCCTGCAGGTGGTGATCCGGAGCCTCGAGGAAGACCTGCCGGTCGACTTCGGTTGTGCCTGCCTGTATGACGCGGTGGAGGGGCTGACCGTGGTTCGTGTCGGAGCGAGGCGCCCGCTTCACGATACGGAAGCTCCCCTGACTGAGAGTCTCCGGTTCCCCATTGATCAGAGTGGCTTGTCCCGCTGCGTCCGGGGTGAGCTGGTGTACGAGCCCGACATCGCCGGCACGACTTCCCCGTTTGTGGAACGCCTCGAGCACGCGGGCTTGCGGTCGATGGTCATCACGCCGCTGGTCGTCTCGGGCAACACGCTAGGGCTGCTGGTGGTGGCGCGATGCACCCCGAATAGTTTCGCCAGCGGCGATTGCGAGTTCCTCAAGCAACTCGCGGAGCACGTGGCCCTGGCCGCCCACCAGGCGCAACTCTACACCGACTTACAACGCGCCTACGACGACCTGCGTCAGTCACAGGTTACCGTGATGCAACAGGAGCGCCTGCGAGCGCTCGGACAAATGGCAAGCGGTGTCGCCCACGACATCAATAACGCGCTGTCACCGGCCACCATCTACACGGAGCTGCTTCTCGAAAGGGAAACAGGCCTGAGTGCCGAGGCTCGTCAACAGTTGGAGACCATCCTGCGCGCCGTCGAGGACGTAGGCGAGACGGTTGATCGCCTGCGGGAGTTCTATCGACCTCGTGATCCAAACTTCGCGCCGGCGCCGGTGCAACTCGATCGCCTCCTGGTGCAGGTCGTCAACCTGACGCGCGCACGTTGGCTCGACATGCCACAGGAGCGCGGAATCGTCATCAACGTGGAAACCTCGGTCGGGCCGAATCTGCCACCGTTCTCGGGATCGGAAAGCGACATCCGCGACGCCCTGACGAACCTGGTGTTGAATGCCGTCGATGCGATGCCCGAGGGCGGTACCCTGACCTTACGTGCTTATCCGCTCCTCGACGCGAACAAGACGCCCGCGCACCTGCGCATTGACGTCTGTGACACCGGCGTCGGCATGGACGAGAAAACACGGAACAAGTGTCTCGAACCCTTCTTCACGACGAAGGGAGAGCGGGGCACGGGCTTGGGTCTTGCGATGGTCTACGGAGCCGTACGCCGGCACACCGGAGACATTGAGATCGAGAGCGAGCTGGAGAAGGGAACGACGGTGAGCCTCATCTTCCCGGTCGGCGAGGACACCGGCCAGACCATCGACGCGCCGGTCACGACGGGCACGTCACGGCGGCTGCGCATCCTCGTCGTTGACGACGATCCGATGTTACTGAAATCGCTGCGTGAGACTCTGACGATCGACGGCCACGACGTCGTTGTCGCCGACGGAGGGCAGGCGGGCATCGACGCGTTTGTCTCGGCCCACCGCCGCGGCGAGCCCTTCACGATCGTGCTGACTGACCTGGGGATGCCCTACGTGGACGGCCGGAAGGTCGCCGCCGCTGTGAAAGCCGTAACCCCCGGAACACCCGTGATCATGGTGACCGGCTGGGGCCAACGCATGCAGGCCGAGAATGATCTTCCCGCTCACGTCGACGGCATAGTCAGCAAGCCTCCCAAACTGAGCGAGCTGCGTCGCACCCTGGCGGACCTCAGCGAGTCCTGCTGAGCGTCCAGCGTGTGCTGTATGCTTTCGCCATGTCAACCGACGCGAAGTTTGTCGAGCAACGCGCCAGCTCCATCGAGCAGCAATTGGCGACGCTCCCCGGCATCCTGTCGACTGTGTACGCGAAGAAGGATTTCCGCCGGATCGGCAACGTCATCGACTCGATGACACGGCTTCTCCTGCAACAGGGAATGATGGCCGCGCGGGTCCTGGGGGACATCGCAGCGGCGCGTGCGAATTTCGCAAGCGCTGCCGAGTTGACCCTGGAGATCGATCGCGCCCTCGAGCTCGTCCGTCTAGGAACGGACACACCGGCGCCCAACGGCGCTTCCTTCTGTCTCGATGCTCACTCCTTCGAGCTCCCCCTGTTCGCCTGCCTGCTGGCTCAGGACTGGCCACGTGCTGAAGCCGTAGCACGGCAGGCGCTGGACCCGCACGTCGTCGACATGTTGGAGGACCAGGTAGGCGTGCTCATGACCCGGCTCCTGGCCGCTTTCGTCCTTGATGAGCGTACAGTGTTCGCCGCCGTGCGAGTGCCATACGACCGGATCGCCAAGAGCATATGGTGGAAACACTTCGTCCACTACGTCGACATGTATGAAAGCGTTCTCAAACGTGACCAGGTGCGCTACGACGACCTGGCAGCGAGCGCCGATAAGTTCTACCGTGCGCGGGCGCGGAACCGGACGATCGGCGACTTCCGCCCGGAATACGGCGGCCTCGCCGAGAATGAGCGGATGCTCGACTTTATTGCCCTGGCGGTCGCGATCGTCGCGGTCAAACGCGGCATGCGCCCGGGCAAGGAGAGCGATATCGTGCCGGGATCGCTCATCTCGCACCCGTGATGTCGAGCCCGAGGACACAGCCCATGCGATACCTCTCACTGATCCTCGCATGCGTCAGCGCCACTGGAGTAATGGCTGCCACCCCCGCAC
>DAITMW010000105.1:0-21124 GCA_036834945.1 Steroidobacteraceae bacterium | reverse complement strand
AGCTTCGTGCCGACTTCGCTCATCGTCACCGGCTCGAGGTCCGGCAGCGCCAGGTCGTCGGACGACAGTTTCTGGGTCGCCGTGAACGCGGCATCCGGCACCGTCGCGGTACCGAGATCCAGGTCCAGCCCGGAACCGTTCGTGGCGTGCTCCGCCGGAGCGTCGCCGAGGTCGTAGTCAACATCGTTACCCGTCAGCTGCGACAGGCGCGACGTCACCGAGCCATCGTGGTCGGCGTTTTCTTGTTGATCCGCGCCGAGAGCGGCATCCAACTCGCTCTCATCGAGCTGCCAGGCACCGGTCGACAGCGAGGTGTCCTCGCTCTGCGCGCGGCGCTGCGCCTCTTCAATGATCTTGCGCGAGCGATCGTCCATACCCGCGACGAGGGTCGGTGCATCCGAGGACGCGCCCAATCCGGGCTGGTCCACGGTATCGAGACCGGCGAGATCCAGGCCGAGGTCGTCGATCGCCAGCTCCGCGGTCTGTTCCGCGGCAGGCGTTTGTTTGAGCGCCATCGCGACTTTCTGACGGATGGTCGGATTGTCGGGAGACGTGAGCGCCGGCTGTTCGACCGTCGGGCCTTCGGTCTCGGAACCGAATCCCGATAGCATGTCGTCGTCGTTCGGGATCCGCGCGGTCATCTGCCGCGTCGTACCCGTGGAGTTGTTGCCGAAGCTGGTCTCGAGAGCGGTGTTACGGTCCGTCGAGAGACCCGATTCACGGGTGGCTTCCGACTCGCCCAACGCCGAGCCGATGTCGAGATCGACATCATTCGAGTCGTTGTGCGCGCCTGGAACCGGCTCACCCAACAGGTCGAAGTCGACGCGGCTCTGGCCTCCCTCGAGGTCCAGGTCCACGCCGCCAGCGGTCGCGCCCGTCGTCCCGCCGCCCGCGAACAGCGGGTCCTCGGGAGCGAGCTGCTTGCCCATGATGACGATCTTTTCCCACTCGCCCGGCGCAGCGTCCTCGCGCGTGTCCGCAAGCTCGCGCGCCGCCGTCAGGAACTGCTCCTTGTTGCCCCATACGAAGAAGACTTCGAGGAGCTTCAGTTTCAGGTCGCGACGGTTGGGCTCGCGATTGATCGCAATCCGAATCAGATCCGCGGCCTGGTCATACAGACCATAGGCCATGTGGAAATCGGCTTCGGCCAGCGGGTCGCCCTGGTCGAGGTTGATGGCCGCTTCGGTGCTGATCGTCTCGTCCGCCGTCGCGACATGACGGGCGGGGGCGGGAGCGGGAGTGGCTCCGCCAAACCGCGGACGCTGGTGCGTCCCCGACTCTTCCACGAGGAAAGCGCCTTCAGGATTCTCGCTGGAAACCGGACGCATCGGCGCCGTGTCGCCAGAAGCGAATCCGCGCTCGGCGGACGACGCTCCAGCCACCGCAAGGCGACTCAGAGAGTCGTCGAACTCGGACTGCCGGCGCGAGCGCCAGCTCTTGAACCCGAAGTAACCGGCAACGAGCACCGCCAACGCCGCGATAGCCCACCAGTAATCCATCAAGGAATCGATCAGACCACCGCCCTGCTGTGGAGCCTGGACCGGTTTCGTGACCGGACGCTTCACAGGCGTGGTTGGAGCCGCGGCCGCCGGTGGCGGAGTCGGCTGGGCTTCCTGGGCCGGGGGCTCTTCAGCCGGCGGCGGCGTCGCGTTGGCCGGCGGCTCGGCCTTGGCGACAGGCGGCTCCTCGGCAGGCGGCGACGCAGCGGCAGCGGGTGGCTGTGCAGCGACTGGCGGAGCGGCCGCGGGCGGTGCTTTAGCCTCGCCCTGGGCAGCGGCGAGCCGGGACTGCAGGTCCGCCAGCTGCGCGTTCTTCATCTCCAGAAGACGCTTCGACTCACCGAGCTGGCCCTCGAGGTCGTGAACGCGACCTTGCAGGGTTTTCACTTCAGCGTTGTTCGCCGCACTGGCGGAGGCACCCGCACCGTCATCGGACGGCGTGACCAGGTGTAACTGTCCTGACTGTTTGGCAGAGGCCGCGCCTTCGGCACCGGCACTACCACGCCACGCCGCGTACTGACGGCGAATCTCTGTAGCCGCCGCTGACGGCGAAACTGCGGAGACCTCGGAACCCTCCGGCATGCGAAGGACCGCGCCGGAGCGCAGCAGGTTCATGTTCTGTTCGAAAGCGCGTGGGTTGGCCTGGTAGATCGCCAACATCCAACTGTGCGTCTCGGGCGAATTTTCCTTCGCCCCTGCGGCGGTCGAAGCAATTGACGAGAGCGTCTCGCCACGCTGCACGACATGCGTGTTACCACCGGCGGCTCCCTCAGCGGGAGGCGGCGGGGCAGCGACGGTTTTCGCGCCCTTGGATCCACGCTTCGGACGGGACGTCGTATCGGTGGCGGTGGCCGTCTCGCTAGCTGGAGCAGCAACGTCCTGACTCGGATTCTGAGACGGTGCCGGGGCAGGCGACGTATCACGCGCGATCGCCCCCTCACGCGAGCCCGTGCCAGCCGAAGGAGCAGCAACCGGCGCATTGTTCGCGGGAGACTGTCCCGGCGTGAACACCGGGGGATCGAGCAACATCGTGTACTCGCGCATCACGTGGCCGCGAGCCCAGTTCACCTCGATCAGGAGGGTGATGAACGGTTCAGTAATCGCATCTGTCGATTTCAGCTTGATCAGCGCGTGACCATCGCCCGTGCGATTGGTCTTGACCTGCACACTGCTGAGAAATGTGGGCCATTCGACCCCGTGCTGGGCGAATTTATCGCGCGAGGCAATCTGCGCC
This sequence comes from Steroidobacteraceae bacterium, assembly GCA_036834945.1. Lineage (GTDB taxonomy): Bacteria > Pseudomonadota > Gammaproteobacteria > Steroidobacterales > Steroidobacteraceae > 13-2-20CM-66-19. The sequence goes on along the minus strand of DAITMW010000105.1, from coordinate 18,391 downwards.
TGGAGGGTTTGTAGATCCTCAGGCGTCGCATCCAGCACCTCGATCTCGGCATCGAGAGGTGCGTTGAGCGGAGAAAGGAGACGAATGTCTCCGAGACCGAGGGCAAACGCTGCTGACGGCAAAGTCAGCAGCAATGCCAGCGCCCGGCTTTGGCGTTTGGCGACCATTACGACACCCCGGGAGGCATCAGTGGGTAAAATATCTTGTTAAAACAACTGGCTGGGCTGCAATTCGCGACCCCGCCGTAGTTTGGGCGGCAATATAACTTAAATCGGCTGCTGCGCCAAAATCTCGGCGATCTGGATGCTGTTCGTAGCAGCCCCCTTGCGCACATTGTCCGCGACAACCCATAAGCTAAGACCCCTGTCCGTGGAGACATCTTGACGTATTCTGCCGACATAAACTGTGTCGCGGTTCGCTGCCTCGGTGGCTGCCGTTGGGTACCCGCCGGGCTCGAGCCGATCCAGAACCTGTACCCCAGGGGCCTTTTCCAGCAAAGCGCGCGCTTGCTCAGCTGTGATCTTCGTCCGGGTTTCGATACTCACGGCCTCTGAATGGCCATAGAACACCGGGACCCGGACCGCGGTGGCGCTGACGCGGATGGTGGGGTCCTCGAGGATCTTCCGGGTCTCCCAGACGATCTTCATCTCCTCGCGGGTATAGCCATTGTCCTCGAACCGATCGATCTGCGGCACGCAGTTGAAGGCGATCTGTTTCGGGACGATGTGGGCCTCGACAGGCCCCTTGCCGCTTAGCAGCGCGATGGACTGTTGGGCCAGTTCCTCGACCGCCTCCCGGCCGGCGCCGGACACGGACTGGTACGTGGCCACGTTGATGCGCTCGATTCCGACGGCGTCATGAATCGGCTTCAGCGCCACCACGAGCTGGATGGTTGAGCAGTTAGGGTTCGCAATGATGTTGCGGTTCTTGTACTGCGCGATCGCGTGAGGATTGACTTCCGGGACCACCAGCGGCACGTCATCGTAGTATCGGAACTCCGACGTATTGTCGATGACGATACAACCGGCCGCGGCGGCCTTCGGCGCGTACTCGCGTGAGACTTCGGCACCTGGTGAGAACAGGCCGATGTCAGCCTTGCTGAAGTCGAAACCCGCCAGCTCCTGGACCGGCAGACTGCGGCCGCGGAACTCAACGCGCTTGCCCAGCGAGCGGTTGCTCGCGAGCACGTGCAGCTCGGATACGGGGAAGTTGCGCTCCTCCAGCACCTGGATCATGGTCTCGCCCACCAGTCCGGTGGCTCCGACGACGGCAACCCGATATTCCTTACTCATGAGCGTGTGATGTCCGGGGTTGTTGAGCGCACGTCGGCATTCTGGGCGCGATGGCGCAGGTAGTGGTCCATCAGGACGATCGCGAGCATCGCTTCCGCGATGGGCGTCGCCCTCAGTCCAACACAGGGGTCATGGCGTCCGGTGGTCACGACCTCGACGGGATTACCCGCGATGTCGATGGTATTCCCCGGCACCTGGATGCTCGATGTCGGCTTCAATGATGCGTGGGCGACGATGTCCTGCCCCGACGAGATGCCGCCGAGCACTCCCCCAGCATTGTTGCTTTTGAAGCCCGTCGGGGTGAGCTCGTCGCGGTGCTCGCTGCCCTTTTGGGTCACGGAGCGCGTGCCGGCTCCGATCTCTACCGCCTTCACTGCATTGATACTCATCAGCGCGTGCGCGATGTCGGCATCCAGCCGATCGAACACGGGCTCGCCAAGTCCCGGTGGCACACCGGTGGCGATCACCGTGACTCGCGCGCCGAGTGAATCGCCATCGCCACGGATCTTCCATAGCAATGCCTCGAGCTCCGGAATGCGCGCCGGATCAGGGCAGAAAAACGGGTTCTGGTAGGCAAACGCCGGGTCGACAGGCTCCAGCGTGAGATGACCGATCTGACTCAGATAGCCGTAGATCCGCACGCCGAGCCGTCCGGCCAGGTACTTCCGGGCAATCGCCCCCGCGGCGACCCGCATGACCGTCTCGCGAGCCGACGACCGACCTCCTCCACGATAGTCACGAAGGCCGTACTTCTGTTGATAGGTGTAGTCCGCGTGGCCCGGCCGGAAGCGGTCTTTGATCTTGTCGTAATCGCGCGAGCGAGCGTCAGTATTCTCGATGACAATACCGATCGGCGTGCCGGTCGTGTGTCCCTCGAAGACCCCCGAAAGGATGCGCACCTCGTCGCCTTCGCGCCGTTGGCTCACAAAGTGAGAGGTCCCGGTACGCCGGCGGTCGATGTCAGGCTGCAGGTCCGCCTCGCTCAGAGCCAGGCCAGGCGGGCAGCCGTCGACAATGCAGCCAAGGGCCGGCCCGTGGCTCTCGCCGAACGTGGTCACCGTAAATACCTTGCCGATCGTATTGCCAGACATCGCGGTCAGGTTGCCTTGGCGGACCTCAGTTGTTCCGCGGTCAACAGGAAAACACCTCCGCCACCACGCTCGAACTCGAGCCAGACGAACGGGAGGTGGCGAAACGCCCGCCGGACGGCCGTCTCGGTGTTCCCCACCTCCACGACCAGCAGGCCTCGCGGCTGCAGATGCCGAGCCGCTTCCCGCAAGATGATCCGCACGGAATCGAGCCCAACGCGGCCGGCGGCAAGCGCGATTCGCGGCTCGTGGCGATACTCGGGCGGAAGACCCTCGAGCTCGCGCTTTCCCACGTAGGGCGGGTTGGTGACGATGATATCGTAGCTTTGGCCCCTGAGTGCGCTGAAGTGGTCGGATTTGAGAACGCGCATGCGCCTGCCAAGCCGGTAGCGACGCAGGTTGATGCGCGCGACCTCGAGGGCATCGTCCGAGATATCGATCGCATCAACCTTGGCACGCGGAAACGCTTTTGCGCACGCGATTGCGATACAACCCGACCCGGTGCCTATGTCGAGTATGCGTCGCACCTGCCGCGGATCGATCCACGGAGTGAACTGCCGCTCAATGAGTTCCGCGATGGGCGATCGCGGAATGAGCACGCGTTGATCGACGTAAAACGGCAGCCCGGCGAACCAGGTTTCGCCCGTGAGGTAAACCACCGGCACTCTTTCTTTTATGCGCCGCGCGATTAACGCCTGAACGTCCTGTTGCGCGCGTACACTGACACGCTTCGCATACACCTTCGATCCCGCCTCCTGCGAGAGACCGAGCGCGTGGAACACGAGCGCGGCGGATTCGTCGAAGGCGCTGTCGGTCCCGTGACCGAAAAAAACCTTCGCGCGGCGCAGCCGACGTGCTCCCTGTTCGATGAGTGCGCGGACCGAGACCGGCGGGCCAATAGGTCTTCTGTGGAATAATTCGCTCATGACGACTCGACGTACCTGGTGGCTTCTCGGCGTGGCGGCTCTCTGTGCCGCGTTGGCCGGATTCTGGCTAGCCCGCGAACTTGACAGCTCCGGCCCGGTGCTGGCAAGCGGCACGTGGCTGCCCCGACCGAAACACCTCGACGATTTCCACCTGACCGACAATGCCGGCCAGCCCTTCTCGCTGCGCGACATGCAGGGGAAGCCGACCCTCGTCTTCTTCGGCTTCACACACTGCCCTGACGTATGTCCGACGACACTTCTGAAGCTCGCACAGGCCAGAAAAGCCGCCGCGGTCCCCGGCCTGCGGGTGGTGTTCGTCACGGTCGACCCGGCGCGCGATACGCCGCGCCTGGTAGATACCTACGTGCACGCATTCGATCCCGAATTCATCGGTCTCACGGGCGACAACCAGGCGATTCTCAAAATGGCTGCGGAGTTCGGCGTGGCCGTGAGCAAGGTCGACCTGCCGGGCGGTGACTACACGATGGATCATTCGGCCGTCGTATTTCTGCTGAATACTCAGGGACAGGTCGCCGGTATATTCACACCTCCATTCGACACAAAACGCCTGGCGGAAGACCTCGATCGTGCAGCCCCCTACCTCCGCTGAAGAGCCCGAAAGACCCATGGGTCAACCTGGCAGACCACTGGGCCAGCCCGGCACACCGATGGGCCAGCCCGGCCCCGCTCCTGACACACGCGCCAGCGGTGCGGCCGCGACGCCGCCACTGCGCGACCGGCTCTTCGTTGCCCTGCAGCACCTGCTGCCGCAGCATTTTCTGTCGCGGCTGGTCCTGCGTCTCACGCGCATCCGCCTCGGGCCCTTCAAGAATCTGCTGATCCGCAGCTTCGTTCGTCACTTCCGGCCCAACATGGGCGAGGCTGCGCAACCGAACCCGTTGCTGTACCCGAGCTTCAACGCGTTTTTCACGCGTAGCCTGCGGCCTGGCGCCCGGCCGATCGACATCGATCCAGGGGCATTGATATCGCCGGTCGACGGTACCGTCAGTCAGATAGGGCGGCTCGACGGCTCCGCGATTCCGCAGGCGAAGGGACACGACTACACGCTGGAGGCGCTCTTCGACGGCGCGCCGGAGTGGGCGGCGCGTTTCAAGGGCGGCGCGTTTGCAACACTCTACCTGGCTCCCTACAACTATCACCGCATTCACATGCCACTGGCCGGGATGTTGCGCGCGTCCTGGTTCGTTCCAGGCCATCTCTATAGCGTCAATGCCGTGACCGCCGCGGCAGTGCCCGGTCTCTTCGCGAAGAATGAGCGTGTAGTCTGCGTGTTCGAGGAAACAGGAACGGTCGGCGAGAACGGTCAGCCTGGACAGGCTGACCGAGGACCGCCCGCGCGTGCGTTCGCAATGGTGTTGGTTGGCGCCCTGTTCGTCGGCAGCATCGGCACGGTCTGGCATGGTGATGTAACGCCGTTCAGCCCGCGCCGCAGATCTGACTTGCCGTTGGACACGAGCCGCTCCCCCTTGCGCCTCGGCAAGGGCATGGAAATGGGGCGCTTCAACATGGGCTCGACGGTCATTCTGCTGTCGCAGCGCGACATGCTCGACTGGTTGCCGAAATTCGTACCCGGTACCCGGATCGAAGTGGGAAAGATGCTGGCGAGGCTCAAGTGACGGTCCCGTGGCGGCCGACCGCCACCCGCGCGATGCTCGAGCAACGCGCGCTGCTCCTCGCCCGCGCGCGCCGTTTTTTCGCTGACGGCGGAGTTCTCGAAGTCGATACGCCCATGGTGGTGAATGCTCCGGTCACGGACGTGCACATCCATTCGGCCCGGGTCGACCTGGGACCTGGGGCAACCCAGCCGTACTTCCTGCACACCTCGCCCGAATACGCGATGAAGCGTCTCCTGGCCGCCGGGATGGGTGACATCTACCAGATCTGCCACGTCGTACGTGGCTTCGAGCGCGGGCGGTTTCACAACGGAGAGTTCACTCTGATCGAGTGGTACCGTGTTGGCTTCACGCTCGATGACCTGATGAGTGAAGTGGACGCACTCGTGCGCGCACTGCTCGGTCCAGCCGCCACAGGTCACACGAGCGAACGCATCACGTATCGCGAAGCCTTCTTGCGCGAGCTGCAACTTGATCCGTTCACGGCGAGCGTGAGGGAGCTGCAAGATGCGGCGCGGAAGCTAGGTTTTGCGGCGTCCGACGCGGAGCGCGACGAACTGCTCGAGCTGCTCATGGGAGCGGCCGTGGGGCCGCGGCTGGGAGTCAAGGCGCTGACCTTCGTCCATGGCTACCCCGCGACCCAGGCGGCGCTGGCCCGCCTCGATCCCCATGACCCTCGCGCGGCGTTACGCTTCGAGCTCTACTGCGATGGCATGGAGTTGGCCAACGGGTTTCACGAGCTGGCCTCCGCGGCCGAGCAACGCGCACGATTCAACAAGGACATCGCCGAACGGCACCGTACCGGGTCGCCTGCGTTCCATCCTGATGAATTTTTGCTGGCCGCGTTGGAGCATGGACTGCCGGAGTGCTCCGGGGTGGCGCTGGGATTCGATCGCACCCTGATGTTGGCGACCGGCGCCCGGAGCATCGACGACGTGCTGCCGTTTCCGACCGAACGGGCTTGACGGCCAGGCGCGCTGAGCGCTGTTAGCGCCCTTCCGCCCGCAGTACGACCTGCTCGGGCTCGTTGACGAAATATCCCTGGATGTACTGCACACCCACCTGCCACAACACCGCCATGGTGTTGGCATCCTCGACGCGCTCGCCGATGGTCTGAATGAGCCGCTTGGTCGCGATCTCGACCAGCGTGCGTACCCGTTGCTGCAACATCGGGTCGCCCGTCAGGCCCTGGACGATCGCGCCGTCGATCTTCACGAAGTCCAACGGCACCGAGTCCAACAGCCCCTGGCTGTCCCGGCCCGAGCCGAAGCTGTCCAATGCGAAACGGAAGCCCTTCTGTCGTAGGGCGCCGGCCAACGCCTTCACCTGCGTGCTGTAGGTGGACGCGACCTCTTCGGTCACCTGGAAACACAAACGCTGCGGCTCGGCACGGCTCGAGCGGACGTGATTCTCCAGCCAGTCGAGAAATGAGCCGTCTTTGGCGGTGTCCTTGGACAGGCGTACGAACAGGCACCCCGGCCGGCGCTGGGCCGCGAACGACAGGGACGCCCCCACGACCCAACGGTCGATGTTCTTCAGCAGGTCGTTCCGCTCGGCGGCCGCCATGAATTCCGCGGGCAGCACCTCCTTGCCCTGGGTATCGATCATGCGAACCAGCACGTCGAACATCACGGGGTCATCGCCCTGAAGACTGGCGACCGGCTGTTGCACGAGCCGGAAGCGGTTCTCCATCAGAGCCGCCTTGATGTGCTTCACCCACACCTTGTCGTACGACTGCACCCGGTTGTCGTTGTCGGCGCGGTCGGAAGTGATGGTCTGGTTGCCACCACGACCGCTGCCCTTGCGACCGGCCTCGAGCGCGTCGGCAACGACCGCATCGAGTTGCACCTTGCCGGGTGGCACCACCGACAATCCGACCGTGCAGGTCAGTGAGATCGTCTTGTCCTTGATGCGCATGACGTGCTTCTGCACCCGCGCGATCAACTGCTCGCCCCAGGCCTCGATGTCATGCTCGTTACCGCGCTCGAGCAGTACGAGGAAGCGCACACCGCCGAAGCGGCCGACGACCTCCTTCGCGTGCAGAGTTTCTTTCAACAACTTCGCGAACTGCGCGAGAACCTCTTCGCTGGCGGTCACTCCGACATCGCGCTCTATCGTCGAAAACTTGTCGATCCGGATGTAAGCGATGCAGCGCATGCCGCCGGGAGTAGCACTCTCGAGCCGCGCGGCCAGCGCATCGATCAGGTCGCGACGGTGCAGCAGTCCCGTGGTGGCATCGGAACGGACCACGTCTGAGAGCTTCTCGACGAGCTTCGTCTCATCCCGCGGCTTCGAGGGCAACACCAGCCGGATCGAGGGCTCGCCCTCGTGCTCGCCCAGGGCCAGCACGACCTCCACGGGGAGCCTGCGGCCATCACCGAGAATGGCGTTGACCTTGAGGGTGTGGTCGTTCCAGCGACCTTGCAGACAGGCGGCCAACGCGCCACGCAGCGCCGGCTGCGTCGACTCGTCGAACAGGTCCATGACCGGCTGGCCCAGCACGTCCTCCACGCCGAAGAGCTCGATCCATGCCGGGTTGGCGTCGACGACGATGCCCTCCTGGATCTGCACGATCGCATCATTCGAGCGCTCGAGCACCGTCTCGAGCTGGGTGCGGGCATTGTTGGCGGACTGGAGAGTTGAGTTCAGCGCGCGTTCGAGGCGGAAGGCGCGCAACTCACGCAGCATCACCGCCTGCAAACGTACGGGGCTCGCCAGCGTCACGACGTCGCGTGCGCCGAGGAGCATCGCGCTCGCGATGCGCTCTTCATCGACCGTATCGGCCAGGAGGACTACCGGCACCGTGGGTGCGGCCTGGTCCCGGATGTTGACGACGGACTGCAGGTCGTCGTTCGGACCGGGCACGTGAATCAACAACTCCGGACTGACCTTGGCCACCGCCTCACCGAGGTCCCTCAGCGAAGCAATCCATGTGCAGTGAACGGGATGACCGGCCCGGCGCAGAATGCTGTTGATCGCCTCGACGGGATCACGTGCGGCACTCACCACGATCAGGGGAACCGCGTTCTGCTCGGTCAAAACGGACTCCAGGTCCACAGCTTCCGGGGCCATGATGTTACCACCTACCCCCTGTCTTCCTACTTGCGCCGTCTCTCAGTTAAGCCGGAAATTGTGGCGGCAGCGTGACTTTCGCGGGGGCTCCATAGAGCTCACGGACCAGGCGCGGGACGAGATAGCCCGACAACCGGGAAGCCAGCTCGCCCGCCAGGGCACGCGCCTCCGGATCCGGAACTGCGAAATGCGCTGCGCCGCGGACATGATCCAGAACGTGCAGGTAATACGGGAGAACACCCGTATCGAACAGGCGGCGGGACAGCTCGGCGAGCACGTCGACGTCGTCATTGATGCCGCGCAGAAGAACCGACTGGTTGAGCAGGATCACGCCCGCCGCTCGCAACTTTTCACATGCGGAGCGCACGTCCGCATCGATCTCGTTCGGATGATTCGCGTGAATCACGAACACCATGGGCGCTCGCAGCGAGCCCAACCAACCCAGCAGGCCGTCATCCACTCTCGAGGGGAGTACGACTGGCTGCCGGGTGTGGACGCGTAAACGCCGGATGTGAGGAATCCTCGCCACCGCCTCCGTCAGGCTCATCAGCCGCGCATCGCTCAAGGAGAGCGGGTCCCCGCCGCTCAGGATCACTTCCTCGATCGAGCTATCCGCCGCGAGCTCCGCGAGCGCGGCGCTCCATCGAGGGGCATCGTGCGTTTGCTCCGAGTATGGAAATTCACGCCGAAAACAATACCGGCAGTGAACCGCGCAGGCCGAGGTCGTGATGATTAGGGCCCTGCCGTGATATTTCTGCAGCAACCCGGGTGCTCGCAGGGCGGCATGCTCGCCCAACGGATCGTTCACGTAGTCCGCGACGTCCTGAAGCTCACTCTCGACGGGCAGAACCTGCCGCAACAGGGGGTCGGTCGGATCGCCTGGCCGCATGCGCGCCACGTAGCTACGGGGAACCCGGAGTCGAAATCCGGCAGCGGCGGCGTGAGCGGGTGCGAGGAGGCTTCGATCCAGCCCCAGCGCATCGACCAGAGCCTCGGGGCTCGCGATGGCGTCCGCCATTTCCGCCTGCCAGCGGGGCGCATTGAGGCGAGCGACAGCTGGATTACCGGTCTCCCGGTCGTGCTGGCGGGTGTGGGATGATGCCGTTATCATACGCGGCCCTTTTGTGGGCCGCGCATTCTGCAGCCCCAGCCGCGAGAAAGAAATGGCCAGTTACACCACAAGCGAGATTCGTTCGGGCATGAAGCTCCTGCTCGATGCCGAGCCGTACGCCGTCATCGACAACGAGTTCGTCAAGCCTGGCAAAGGCCAGGCCTTCAATCGCATCAAGGTCCGCAATCTCAAAACCGGCCGCACGATCGAGCGCACCTTCCGCTCGGGCGAGTCGCTCGAGGCCGCCGACGTCGTCGACATGGAAATGCAGTACCTCTACCAGGAAGGGGACTTCTGGCATTTCATGGTTCCGGAGAACTTCGAGCAATACACCGCCGGCAAGCCAGCCGTCGGCGACAATGCGCAGTGGTTGAAGGACGGCGTCATCTGCATCGTGACGCTCTGGAACGGCGAGCCGTTGGTGGTGACGCCTCCTGCCCACATCGAGCTCAAAGTCGTCGAGACCGACCCCGGGCTGCGCGGTGACACCGCCACCGGTGGTCAGAAGCCGGCGAAGCTGGAGACGGGCGCCGTCGTGCGCGTACCTTTGTTCATCAACGAAGGCGAAGTCCTGCGCATCGACACTCGCACGGGCGAGTACGTCTCGCGCGCGAAGTAATCTCTCCCTATCCGCGGGCGGCGGCCCGTGCACGCCACATGCCGTCGCCCGCATAAATCAACAGTGCCAGCCAGATGAGCGCAAAACCCTGCGCCCGCGCGCCGGCGAACGGCTCGTGATACAGGAAGATGCCGAACAGGAGCTGCAGGCTCGGCGTGATGTAGAGCAGCAACCCCACCGTCGAATAGGGAATGAGGCGCGCGGAGAACGCGAACAAAAATAGCGGTATCGCCGTTATCGCTCCGCAGCCGACGAGCAGGGTGTTGACGAGCGGACTCGAGTGACCGAGCGCGCCGGTCCCCATGGACTCACACCACAACAGGTAGCCCAGGGCCAGCGGCATCAGCATCAGCGTCTCGACCGCCAGTCCTTGTAGCGCATCGACGTGGACTATCTTGCGAACGAGGCCGTAGGTCGAAAAGCTCACTGCCACTGTCAGGGCGATCCACGGAGTCGAGCCGGTCGCGATCGCAAGGTAGAGCACCGCCGCCGCGGCGATTCCGACCGCACTCCACTGCGCGACGTTCAGGCGTTCACGCAGTACGACAACTCCCAACAACACATTGCACAACGGGTTGATGAAGTAGCCGAGACTCGTCTCGACGACGTGCCCATGGGCGACACCCCAGACGTACGCCGTCCAATTGATGGTGACGAGCAGCGCCGACAGCGTCAGGCGCCCGAGGATCGCGGGACTTGTGAGCGGCTTGCGCAGCTCACCCAGCTCGCCGCGCGCAAACAGCCAGACCAGGACGAGAACACAGGCCCAGGCAATGCGATGCGCGATGATCTGTAGCGGCGGCACGTCGTGCAGCGGCTTCAGATAAAGCGGGAAAGCGCCCCAGATGAGGAAGGCAACGACGCCTGCCAGGACGCCCTCGGCGGCCAGCTTGCGTGAATGTGCGAGGGCGCCAGGTGATGACGCGTGAGCGCCAGTCGCGGGCGCTTGCGAGGGCGCGGCGGACCCGACGCTTGTTGCAGCGCCCGGTCGCGTGGCGTCGGGGGATCCTACCGCCGCGGCCAGGCCGCTGGCGGCTGTCGATGCGCGTGGAGGCATGACTTATCCGATGTCCTCGAGCCTTACGCTATCGAGGAAAATCGCCGCCAGGCGCTCCAACCCACGCGCGTCGCCTTCGTCGAAGCGAGCGAGACGCGGACTGTCGATGTCCAATACGCCCAACACCTCGCGTCCTCGGATCAACGGGACCACAATTTCCGACTTCGAAGCGGCATCGCAGGCAATATGTCCCGGGAAGGCGTCGACATCCGGGACGATGAGAGTCCGGCGCTCGGCGGCGGCCGTCCCGCACACTCCTTTGCCGAGGGCGATCCGTACACACGCCGGCTTGCCCTGAAAGGGCCCGACGACCAACTCACCCTGCTTCAGGAAATAGAACCCGGCCCAGTTGAGGTCCGGCAGAGCGTCGAAAATCAGCGCCGCGGTGTTCGCCGCGTTGGCTACACAGTCATTCTCACCGCTGAGAAGGCCGCCCAGCTCCTCGGCCAGACGCGCGTAATCGCCCGCCTGGTCGCGAAAGTCGTAGCGTTGTCCTGCGAAGCTCATGGCGCCCCCCGTACTGGAACGGTATTTTCACCGAACCGGCCGGCAGGCGCCTCTCTCTTTCGAACGAGCGCTGAGAACTCCGGGCTATCCCCTCAGAAGGCCACGCCCAGTCCCAGGTCGAAGCGGGTGAACCGGTCGTTGATCAGGAAGTGCTGGTAGTCGGTTTTCAGCACCACGTGTGGCGTGATGTAGAAATTGGCCCCGATCGTCCAGACACGGTCGTTGTTACGCGGCCACGGGCCATAGTCGCCAGGCGCCTCGGTCAGCGGAATATCCCCCTCGGGGATCATCGGCCCCGGTGTTCCCGCATAACTCGCGCCCAGGTTGTAGACCTCCCAACGGGTGAAAGGCGCGAGACGGTACGAGCCGTGTTGCCACAGATCGTAGGCCGCCTGGAAGAAGTACCCGTAGAACGAGGAGGGAATGGGATTCGGCGAGCCGGGATTGGAGGCGTTGGTGGCCGCGAGATTGCTGATCGAGCCATGCGCATACAACGCGGAGAGATCAAACTTCCCCGGCGTCCAGCGGACATGCCCTTCCCAGAGCGTCACCCGCTGACTGCCTGCGATCGGCGCGTTCGGCGGTGCCGGCACACCCGCCGCCTTGCCGGTGAAGACCGCTCCGCCCACCGTGAGCCCGGGGACGCCGAAGTAGCTCAGCGCCACGTATTGGGACAGATCGTGCGCATTCGCCAGCGCCAACTCCTGGTGCGTGGCATGCAACGGGCCCGCGTCGCTGTTGATCAGCTCCAATGCGGTTGTGTACTGCGGAAACTCCGGCGCGAAATCCCATTTCGACAGGTCGAACCCCGTGGTGAGCCCGACATTCCAACCGAACCCCGACCCGGTGCTGCCGTGAAAGTTGAATCCACCCTCACGCCAGGTGCTCGGGATGACGAGCGTCTCGACGAAGTTGCGCTGCACGCCGTAGAAGTTGGTGGGCTCGTGATGCTCGTTGATGAAACCGAACGGCATCAGGAACAGCCCGGCACGCACGGCGACCGGGTCGATGATCTGGTGATCGACGTAGAACTGCTCGACCTCGAACTCGCCCGGATCGTCCGCGGACGACACGGCATGCTCGACCTCGTACTCCGAGTTGAACTCCGTGCGACTGTCGAACGTATACCCGATGCCGAACACGGCGCGCGCCAGGTCGGCTTGCGCCCGGTCGCGATCGTGCAGGGGGTCGGTGTAGTAGACCTCGCCGTAGCCCCAGAGCTTGACGCCCTCCGCGAAGGACGCCAGTGAGCTGCCCGTTGACGGAGTGGCGTTGGGTAGCGCCGATGTTGAGTCAGGCAGCGCGGAGGTCGACCCTGGCACGGCGCCCGATGGCGCCTGGCCGGGCAGCGCGGATTGCGCGGTCTGCGCCTGCCCAGGGGCTGCGGTCTGCGCCTGCCCAGAGGCTGCGGTCTGCGCCTGCCCAGAGGCTGCGGTCTGTGCCTGCCCAGGGGCTGCGGTCTGCGCCTGGCCCGGGGCCATAGCCTGCGCGGCCGCACCCGACACGCCTGCCTGGCCGCCCGACTGCGCGACCGCGCCTTGTTGCGCTCCTGCCGCCGACTGCACTTGCGCATTCAACTGTGCCTGCGCGGCGGCCTGCTGCGCCAACCGCTCCTGCGCCGCAGCCTGCTGCGCCAACAACTCCTGCTGTTGCTGGAGCTGCCGATCGATCGCCTTCTGATGCTCCAACAGCGCCTTGTTCTGCTCCGCGAGCTCGCGCATCTGCGCCTGCATTTCCTCGAGCTGCTTCTGCAGCGCCTTCACTTGCGCGCTGTCGGCTGGTGCACGCTGCTGGGCGCCCGCCGGTGCCGCGCCTTGCGCTGCCGGCGCCGCGCCCTGCGATTCTGCTACCGCGCCCTGCCCCGCCGCACCCGACAGCGCCGGCGGATCCCCTGCCGCCACAGTCAGCTCGCTGGCACCCAGGGCGCAACCGAGCAGCAGCGCCGCTCCAATCTTCCTGGTTGTCGTGATCGACTCGAGGTTCGCGTGACAATTCATGAATCAGTTTCCTGAGCCGGCGATGGGCTGACACTGTGCCGGCACGTTGTAAGCGGAGGGATTCGCGGGGTCGTAGCCGTCGGTGAGCGTGCAAAGAAACGCCACGACGGCATCGATCTCAGCCGCCGTCAGCGTGGGCGACTGTCCGCCCGAGAACTTCGGCGGTGTATACGGCACCTCCGCGATATTCACGTTCGCATCGAACTCGGTGGGCAGGTCGTTGTACTGATACAGGTCCGGCGTCCCGTCCTGGTTGATGTAGAACGTCCCCAGCGGAAAGTAGGGATTGCCGTCAGGACCCGCGGGCACCGGCGCCGGGTTGTTGCCGGTGTTGTTGTTGATGTCACGCGTGACGTACCACTCGACGACTTTGTGCAAGGTGTCGAACACCCCGTTGTGGAAATACGGCGCCGTGATCGCAATGTTGCGCAGAGTCGGAACTTTGAAATTGCCGCACAGCGTCGTAACCGTGAAAAACGACGGGCGCGGATGGGTATCGCTGGGATCGGTCTGGAAGGGACCGCAAAGCCCCATGTCGTAATAGCTGTATTCGGTATCGGAGGGGACGTTCGTCGGACCCGACGCCATGAAAGTCAGCAGCGACACGCCGCTGATCGGACTCACAGGGTTGGCGGCGTTGGCCGGAATATCCCAGTTCCGCGGCACGCCGATGTTGTCGTAGCTGAAGTCCGTGAACAGCGGATGCTCGTCGAAACCCTGGCGCTGGCTCGGGTGACACGCGGTGCAGTTCCCCTTCCCCGGATTGTTGAACAGCGCGAGCCCCTGCAACTCCAGGGGAGTGAGCTGCGCCTGCCCCAACTGCCAGTAATCGAACTTGCTCGTGAACGGATGAAACTCCGGGCCTTCCGTCTCGTACGCCGCGATGGCGAGCCCCATGTCCGCCAACGCAACCTTCGGATCACTGAGCGCGCCAGCGCCATAAGCCGCGATGAACGCCTGCAGACTCGTCGGTGACTGCTGCAACCGGCCAACAACCTCGGCCGCATCCTTGTTCGCCATCTCGAACGGCGTGATAAACGGCAGCTGCGCCTGCTGGTCGAGCGACGACGCTCGGCCATCTCGGAAGAACCCACCGGTGGGAGTGTCATCATCGAGCGAGAAGCCGGGCGTGAACGACGCATACAGCAGCGACGGCGTATTGCGGAAACCCGGGATGTCCATATTCGGGCCGCCCAAAGGCACGGGCAGCCCATGGTCGATCACGGGATCGGCAGTGAAGGCACGCGAGGCAACATGACACGTCGCGCAGGACTGCTGCCCTGACACCGACAGGCTCTTGTCGTTGAACAGCGCCTTCCCAGCGACCGCCGCCACGGACAACCCGCTGTCATCACCCCCGGCGCCACCCGCATTGCTGTCGCCACTGGCGCCGCTGCCCGATCCGCTTCCGCCGCCACCGGCCCCGGCGCCACCTGCCCCGGCACCGCCCGATCCCGCGCTAGCACTCGACCCGCTGCCGCCGGAGCCCCCGCCCCCGCAGCCCGCCAAGGCAATCGCGACACTCAAAACCGCCCAGAGCCAGCGGCGAGACCCTTTGTTTTTGCAAGCCATCCCGCCCCAACCCTCCAGGCACAGCGAACGCCATGCTAATGCGACTCATTCTTATTCGCAATCTGATTGGGAACGCATTCGTATCCCACAAACTCAAGCCTTGTGGGATACGAACTCAAGCCTTGTGGGATACGACTGCGATAAGGGAGAGTCAGCCCAAAGCGTCCCAGGCCGCTTCCGCGGACTTCGGCAGAATCCGCTCGAGCGCCACCTGGCTTTGCTTGACGAGGCTCCGCGCGCTTTTGGGCACCGCCGCCAGGGCGTCCTCGATCGCGCCCGGAAAACGCTCAACGAGCGCGTCAATCAGAATGGCCGCCTGCCGCAAATCCTTTTCCGGCTTGGCGCTGGTCTTGGAGCGCATTTGCGCGACGATGAGCTTGTGAATGGCATACCGCTCCGGCACCGGCACCCTCGCCAACACAACACCGTGGGGACTGAGGATCGGAACCTCCTGTGAAGATCCCAGGAGATATCCCAGGTAGGGAATGCCCTTGGCATGCGCCTTGAGCTCGGGAACCGGTACCGTCGGATAGTCGTCACCCTGGGAAGGCACCAGCAGATCAACTCTGAGCCTGGACCCGCCCCGCTCGGCAAACGATGTCGCAGGCGCCCGGCGATCCACCCGGGGCACTTCGAAGAACTCGATTCCCGTCTCTTTCAACATGTCGATGAACGGCGGCACCTCGGGCAGCGCCAAGGCCTCCCGCCGCGCGATATCAACATCCTCGGTGCTATACGCGACAGTTCTCACGCCGAGCGCATTGATCAACGCACCATAGGCATGCGAGCCGATCAAAAGCCCACCCGCCCGGAAGATTCCATGGTTGTGCAGGCTGGCCAGCGTGGAGTAAGCCTTCCGGTCGACCGTCGCGAACCCGGAGCGGGCGAGTATCCTCACTTGCGCGATCGTCGCATTGGCGCTTTCGATCCGACTCCGGAGAGCGTCGACGCGCGCCTGGACGTCGGCGTCGTCCAGTTTGCCAATGTACGTTTCGATCCGTCGACCAGCCCCGTCGGAGTACCGATGCACCCAATACTGGGTCCCGGTCTCGTTAGCACGCTCCGTCAGCACTCCCGGCGTACCGAGAAATGCTTCAACCTGCCCCGCAGCTGTGGCCTCCAGCTCGGAGAACAGCAGGGTCAGAGCGCGTTCGTGGGGTGTCGAGAGAACTGCCATATCCCACAAGAATGCACCTTGTGGGATATGAAACCAAGACCCTCCCCGCGGGCCAGGCTACGTCGGGATCTCAACCCCCAACCGCGTAACCTTCCGCGGCCACCCACGCGGAAGCACCGAGCCGCGTTGCGCGCGCTCGCCGCGATAGCTCTTGAGGTCGCCCCACTCGAGAGTCTTGGGCTTCCCGTCGCCGGAGTAGATGAGCAGGTTGGCCTTGGGAGGCACGACCGCGACAGCCGTCATCAGCTCTTCGCGGGCAGAGGCTTTCTTGCTCGGGATGTCGTACAGCTTGTTGCCCTTACCGCGGGGCATCTCCGGCACCTCGCTCACCGGGAAGGCGAGCAGCTTGCCCTCGCTGCTGACAACGACGACGAGAGACTCGGGTGAAGGCACGAAGGCGGGCGGGAGCGCCAGGGAGTTCTCCGGGACGTTGAGCACGGTCTTGCCGGCACGACGATCGGTGATCAACTCCTTATGGCGAACGGTGAATCCATAGCCGGCATCACTCGCCAACAGCCAAAGATCCTCCGGCTCGCCCATGATCACGCCTGCGAACTTCGCACCGTCAGGCGGGTTGAGCCTGCCCGACAGGGGCTCGCCCTGTCCGCGCGCGCTCGGCAGAGAGTGCGCCGGGAGCGCGTAAGTGCGGCCCGTGCTGTCCAGAAACACGGCCGGCTGCAAGCTGCGGCCGCGGGCCATGCCCAGAAACTCGTCGCCGCTCTTGTAGGAGAGCGTCAAAGGATCAATCTCGTGGCCCTTCGCCGAGCGCACGAAGCCGCCCGTCGATACGACGACCGTGACGGGCTCATTCGGGATCAGAGTGGTCTCGTCGATCGCCTGAGCGGCCTCGCGCTCGACGATCTTCGTCCGGCGGGCGTCGCCGTGCTTCTCAGCGTCCTCGCGGATTTCAGTGGCGACGAGCTTCTTCAGTTTCGCCTTGCTCTTCAGCAGGGACTCGAGCTCCTCACGCTCCTGCGAGAGCGCTTTCTGCTCGTCGCGGATCTTCATCTCCTCGAGTTTCGCGAGGTGACGCAACCGCGTGTTGAGGATCTCTTCCGTCTGCTCCTCGGAGAGCTTGAAGCGCTTCATCAGCACCGGCTTCGGCTCGTCCTCGCGGCGGATGATGCGGATCACCTCGTCCAGGTTGAGGTATGCGATCAGCATACCGTCGAGGATGTGCAGCCGGCGCGTGACCTTGTCGAGCCGCCACTGCAAACGACGGGTGACGGTCGTGATACGGAACTCGAGCCATTCCGTCAGCAGTTCCTTAAGGCCGAAAACGCGCGGACGGCCGTCGAGACCGATGATGTTGAGATTGACGCGGTAGTTGCGCTCGAGATCCGTCGTGGCAAACAGGTGGTTCATGACCTCCACCATGTCGACACGGTTCGAGCGCGGAATAATCACCAGCCGTACGGCATTCTCGTGATCCGACTCGTCGCGAATGTCCTCGACCATCGGGAGCTTCTTCGCGCGCATCTGCTCCGCGATCTGCTCCGTGACCCGGGTTGGAGAAACCTGGTACGGGAAGGCGTTGATGACGACGTTGCCGTCTTCGATCTCGTAAGTGGCTCGAGCCTTGAAGCTTCCGACACCCTTCTCGTAGAACTCCTTGAGGTCCGCGCGCGGCGAGATGATCTCGGCGCCCGTCGGCAGATCCGGCCCCTTGATGAACTTCATCAGGCCGGCCGTCGTGGTCTCGGGGTCTTCGAGCAGAGCGATACAGGCGTTCGCGACTTCGCGCAGGTTGTGCGGCGGAATGTCCGTCGCCATACCAACGGCAATGCCGGTGGTACCGTTCAACAGCAGATTCGGCAGGCGCGCCGGCAATACCATCGGCTCTTCGACGGTGCCGTCGAAGTTCGGCTGCCAGTCGACCGTGCCGCTACCCAACTCATCGAGCAACACCTCGGCGTACCGGGTGAGCTTCGACTCGGTGTAGCGCATCGCTGCGAACGACTTCGGATCGTCCTGCGACCCCCAGTTACCCTGTCCGTCGACGACGGGATAGCGGTAAGAGAACGGCTGCGCCATGAGGACCATGGCTTCGTAACACGCCGAGTCACCGTGCGGATGGAACTTGCCGATGACGTCGCCGACCGTGCGCGCGGATTTCTTGTGCTTGTTCTGGGCGCCGAGACTCAGCTCGCTCATCGCGTAGATGATGCGACGCTGCACCGGTTTCAGGCCGTCGCCGAGCGCAGGGAGCGCACGGTCGAGAATGACGTACATCGAATAATCGAGGTAAGCCTTCTCAGTGAACGTCCGCAGAGGTTGCTTCTCGACCCCTTCGAAATTGAGTTCTTGGTTATCCATGTTTATTTGGCTGAAAGTCGCCT
>DAITMW010000104.1:7977-21128 GCA_036834945.1 Steroidobacteraceae bacterium | reverse complement strand
GGTCGGAGCAGGAGGCCCGGGCGAGCCGCCCCTCACCTCGCGAACTGTTCCGTCCTGACACCGTGCGGCTGACCATCAGCGGGATGATTGTGGCGGTTACGGCGGTGTTGAGCTGGTGGGCGTGCAATGCCTTCCTGCCTATTCTCGGTGGGACACTGGCGTCTGAGCATGCCGCGCAGGCAGGGCTGACACCGGCGGCGACGCAGCTGCTCGTCGAGTCCTGGAAGGCCAAGGCTTCCAATGGTTTCAACATTGGCGGGCTTCTGGGCGCGCTGGCCGCTGTGCCCCTGGCGAAGCTCCTGGGGCGTCGGCGCATGTTCGTTGTGTATTTCGTGTTTTCCGCGGCGGCGCTCTTCGCGACGTTCGGGCTGAACCTGGGGTCGCAGGCTCGGCTGTTGATGTTGTACCTGGTGGGTGCGGGCGTGTTCGGGGTATTTGGGGCGTTTCCGTTCTACTTGCCGGAGCTGTTTCCGGTGCGGCTGCGGGCCACTGGGGCGGGATTCTGCTACAACATCGGACGTGTGTTCGCGGCTGCGGGACCGTTTGTGGTGGGGGTGATTTCGGCCTCTGCCGGCGGATCGAGCGCCGTGATCATTCACACTTTGTTCTGGCTCGGGATCGTGCCGTTGGTCACGGCGTTGAGTGCTCGACTCCTGATTGTGGAGACGAGCGGGCGCGCGTTGGCGTCGTGATCTTCCGGCGGCTGCGTGGGCGCAGGCGCGGCGGCGGGATGGGGCGATGCAACTCGGCCCTGCCTGGGAGCCTCGCGGCGGCGGGATGGGCCGCACCAACTCGGCCCGGCCTGTGAGCCCCGCGCGGCGGGCTCTCGATTTACACGCCGAGTGATGCCGCGAGTTGCAGGCAGTCGGTGACCACTAGATCGGCGGGCGCGATGGCGGCTGGCCACTGTTGATCGAATCTGTTTACCCACGCAGTGCTGAACCCGGATGCGCGCGCGGCTTCGACGTCCAGGACGGGGTCGTCGCCAACATACACGATATCGTGTGGCTTCATGCCGAGATCGGCCGCGAGGCGCTCGAAGCAACGCGGGTGAGGCTTTCCAATGCCGACCTGGCGCGCGTTCAGTGAGACCGCGAAGAGATCCGCGAGACCGATGCGTGTGAGGTCGGCGTTCCCATTACTGAGGCTTGCGAGCGAGTACTTCGACTTGAGTCGCTCCAGTGCGGGACGCACGTCGGGGAAGAGATCAAGCTCATTGCGCGCGGCGAAGAACACCTCGAACGCACGATGTGCAACCTCCTCCTCATAGCCGCACTCGCGGGCGTGGCGCTCCAGCGCTGCGATGCGCAAGTACGTGAAATCATGCGCATTGTGCGGCTCTTCGCGTGCGAGCGATTCGCGCGCGGCCCGCATCTCCTCCTTCGAGACGCGCTGCGGTATCAGGGGGCAGTGCTCGCTCAGCCACTGGTGGAGACGGATCTCGGCGCGCTCGATCACCGGGCCGACATCCCAGAGGGTATTATCGAGGTCGAACGCTACCGCGCGGACTTTGTCGAGCATCTGCCGAAGGCCCCCTGGGGCTCGGGTAGCCCCTCCAAGACTAAGGGTACCATCGTATGTCCGACCTCACTCTCGTCATTGGGAACAAGAATTACTCGTCCTGGTCGTTGCGGCCTTGGATTTTGATGAAGCACCTCGGGGTGGCTTTTCACGAGGTCATGATCTCGCTGGGAAGGCCCGAGAGCCGTGATGAGATTGATAAGTATGGGCCGAGTGGCAAGGTGCCCGTGCTGAAGAAAGGCGATCTGTGTGTGTGGGATTCGTTGGCGATCTGTGAGTACGTCAGTGAGATGACGGATGGGCGTGGGTGGCCTAAGGATACGGCGGCGCGGGCTGTGGCGCGGTCGGTGAGTGCTGAGATGCATTCGGGGTTCGCGAACCTGCGATCGGAGTGGCCGATGAATGCCCGGGCTCGGAATCGGCGGACGCCGATGACGCCCAGCCTCGAGGCTGACATCGATCGGGTAGAGGAGCTCTGGAACGATTGCCGGCGGCGGTTTGGAAAGACTGGCGGAGGCGGACCTTGGCTATTCGGGGAGTACTCCATCGCTGACGCGATGTATGCGCCGGTGGTGTTGCGGTTCCACACCTATGGGGCGCAGCTATCTGAGACCGCGCGGTGGTACATGGCGGCGGTGATCGAGGACCCGGCGATGCAGGAGTGGGTGCGTGCAGCTCAGGGTGAGTCTTGGACGATTGAGAGTTCTGAGGTTGGCTGAGCGCGAGTCGAGGAGATGAGCCTCATGCGCCGGGCGTCAATCGGCTCGGCCACACTGTTGATTGTCCTGGGCGCGGTTCGCGCCGAGAATCCCCGGGATCGTCGCGGCCCGCCAGCGCTTCGAGCGCTCACCGCTACGACGCGTCTCTGGCGCCGGGCAAAGGCTTTCCTCCTGAACAGATGGAGGGTTCGACTCCGGGCAACTGATTCGATATGAGCCCGCCTCGCATGGTAAGCATGTCGAGGGTAGTTGGCATACGACGCTCTTCTACGTCAGCCAGGTCGCGCAACATTCCGCAACTGGCGTCGCGACCAACTCCGTCACGTTGCATAGCGATGGGCGGTCGAGCGTGATGGGTCGGCCGGGGCCAGCTTTCGGAATACAACAGGGCCGACCGGGAGCGCTGGCACATTCACGAATGCTCAATCGTGATCATGGCTTGCTCCACGGGATGATGCGGTGATGCTGAGTGCCCAACAGGGCACTTCCCAGGCGCATTTCGTCCCCGGCGCGGAGGTAGAGCGGCTCGGGTTTGTGGTTCGCGCCTACTCCGGCGGGGGTGCCTGTGGCGAGGAGATCGCCCGGTTCCAGGGTCATGAATTGACTGACGTAGGCGACCAGATGCGCCACGCTGAAGAACATGTTGCTCGTGTGGCCTTGTTGGTGGCGTTGGCCGTTGACTTCGAGCCACAGGTCCACGGTCTGAGGGTCGGTGAGCTCGTCGGTGCTGACTAGCCAGGGGCCTATTGGGCCGAAGGTGTCGCAGCCCTTCCCCTTGTCCCAGGTGCCGCCGCGATCGTTCTGGTATTCGCGCTCGGAGAGGTCGTTGACGAGGCAATAGCCGGCGGCGTGTTGGAGGGCTTCGCGCTCGGTCACGTAGCTCGCGCGGGTTCCGATTACGACGCCCAGCTCGACTTCCCAGTCCGTCTTGACTGAGCCTGGCGGTAGCACGACTGGATCGTCGGGGCCGGTGATGCAACTGGTCGCCTTGGTGAAGATGACCGGCTCCTTGGGAGCGGTGCGGTTCGCTTCGGTCGCGAAGTCGGTGTAGTTCATGCCAATGGCGATGAATTTGCCGATTCCATGCCAGGGGACACCTAACCGCGCTCCGGCGGGGGCTTTCGGCAGCGCTTGCAGGTCCAGCGCGCGAATGCGGGCCAGGTAGTCAGGGGACAGTCGGGTGGCGTCCCAGTCGGGGAGCACTGTGGAGAGGTCGCGGATCTCACCGGTGGGAGTCAGCAGCCCGGGGCGTTCCGCGCCCGTGGGGCCAAAGCGCACGATTTTCATTGGAACGGGGCGGGTCTCATCGCAGGGTTAGACACTCATCGCACCGGCCCGAGCTCCGCGAGCAGTTTCGAGACAGCCGCCCGGATCGACATACCCACCGTCAGCCCCAGGTTGGTCGCGGTTGCATTCAGGTGCGACACGATGCCGACACCGTAAATCGATCGGGCATCGCCGATCGAGGCACTCGCGGCGGAGGCTGTGCCGGCGGGGATTTTGCGGGCGTCCAAAGTCGGCAGGCGCGCTATGCCTGCATTATCCAGGCCTACACCAGCGTCGCTGAAGAATATCGCCCCAACGTCCACCTTGATGACATCGTCCGGACGGCCGCGAAACAGCGCGGCATGTGAGCCGGTGATGACAATACTGCCCGTGTCTCTTGGCTCTAACATCGGTGCCGCGTCCAGGCAGATCACGGGCCTGGTACTCGAGTTTTCGCTCAACAGATAACGCTTGCCTCCAGGAATGGTCGCCAACGTCGCCTGGATGACGGGTGCCTCGGTCATGCGCTCGGCACAGGAGCGGACACTTTCGCCTGGGGCGCATCCCAACTTGCGCGCCGTCGCGTTGACGAAGCTGATGCGGCCGGTGGACAGCATATGATCGCCATCGCCGATATGACACGTCTGAGCGTCGGCGGTCGCGGCGGGTAGGCCTACTCCATCCAGGTAATCCAGCCCGCGGATGCCGGCATTGTCTTTGCCGACACCGGCATCGTTCAGGATCACCCCGCGCAAGCCCCATTTTGCGGCATGCCAGGCGTTGTATTCGCCGCCGTAGGAGCCGGATATGAGGACATTGCCGCGACAGGCTTCCGTGGCCGTGGCACTGCTCGGTGCGGTGCAGATGATGCCGGGCATGCTTTCGCTCAGGCCCGTTGCGTCGCCACCGGCGCCGGCCGCCTCAGCAGGACCGGTAGCCCACACAACAGCGCAACTGCCGCCATCACCGGGAAGGAGTGATGCAGGCCGAACCAGGCCTTGAATGCACCGGTGACGAATGGATTGATGGCCGCGCCAAAGAACATGAACGCGAACAACAGGCCCGCGGCGCGGCCGTGAAAGGCCGGCGGCGAGATCTCGACGCCGTGATCGAACACATAGGTGTTGTAGATCCCGGTGCCCAGTCCCGCCAGCGCCGCCGCGACACAGGCCGCGGGAATGCCTTGCACAAAGCCCATCAGTGCGATGCCTGCCATTCCACAGGTGAGGCCCCCTATGAAGGTCATCCGCTTACCCAGGCGAGCCGCAAGCCGAGCGAAGCTCATCGCACTGATGGCTGCGAACACGAAGTTGACTCCCAGAACGACGGAGACCTGTTGCGCGGTGCCTTGCCCGTTGTCGGCCAGGACGAAGGGCAACTGCGCCATGGGGATGACTGTCAGGATGCCCATCAAGGTCGTCAACGCGCAAATGGGAGTGATGAGCCACGCGAAGTTGACCGACGCAGTAGCGGGCGCCGCGGTCGTTTCGACCTTGGCCGCCGGGCGTTCTGGCTCTCTAACGCCGGCGAGCGTCAGTGCCAAAAGCAATGCGGCAAACACGCCATACAGCAGGAACGCGCCACGCCAGCCAGTGATCTCCACGAGCGCGCCGACGATGAAGACCGCGCAGACATTGACGACCTGGGAGGTCGCCTGTTGCAGGCCTATTACCCGCGAGCGGGCCTCACCGGTGAAAGTCGCAGCGGTCAACGCGAGAGCGGCTGTACTGAAGAACACACCGCCCATACCCAACGCGAAGCGACTGATTTCCAGTGGCACGGCCCCATCCAGAAACCAGCCGAGCGTTCCGCAGATACCGTAAATCAGTAACGACAGCACGGTGAAGGCGCGGATACCGGTTCGTTCCAGGATGCGGCCGCTGAAGAAGCCACCGAAAATCATTCCGAAACCCGAGATGGAAGTCACGAATTGCGCCGTGCTGTCACTGCCCAGAACTCTGGCGAGCTCCGGTAGGACAGGAGGCATCGCCGCCAATGTCAGCCCGACCGCCGCATTCGGTGCGATCATGACCACATAGGCGCAGCGGTCCCTCCAATCTCGGGTGCTCATGGCGCGCTACCAGTTCAGGCCGGCCCGTACGCCAAAGGTACGGGGCGGCAGCACCCAGTAGACGCCACCGATCGTCCCGGCACCCACGTAGGCACCCGGCCCGATCACCGAGCTGTTCTCGAGATTGCGACCCCAGAGGCCGACCGTCCATTTGTCGTCGGAGGCGTGGTAGGTGAGGCTGGCGTCGGTCATGGTGAAGGCGGGTTGGTGCGTGGTGGGTGCATGGTCGAAGGTGCCCCAGAAGCCGTTCTCGTAGTGGGTGTCGGCATTCAAATCCACCGTCGCGCCGCTCGCAAGGGTGAAGGTGTGCCGGTAGCCCAGGTTCCCCACTCCGTCCGGCGCCTCGATCAACTGCAAGCCACCGTAGTTGACCGGGGGATTGCCGACGACGAAGTCGATCGCGCGGGCGTGGTTGTAGTTGAAGTTCAGGTGCAGCTGGTCGTTGGGGGTGATCAGGAACTTGATGTCGAGCTCGTCGCCGTAGATCTCGGTCTTGTTCGCGTTGTAGAAAGTGTTGCCATAGTGGGCCGGGTTGTCGTCGAACGGCGCGATCAGCAGGTCCTTGTAGTTGTAGAAATAGATCTCGTTATTGACCTCCAGGCGGTTGTCCAGGAAGCGGAACTTCGTTCCCGTGGAGTACGAGACCAGCTTGGAGGGTTGTACCAGGGGCGCGGGACCGGCGTTCTCGGGTCCGAGCAAGCCGCTCTGGTTGTAGTACTGATAGGCTCCGTTGTTGTAACCGGTCTGCACCGTGGCATACCACATGCCATGCGCGCCGATGTCCACTTCCGTGCCGACTTTCCAGTCGACCCGCGGCCAGGTGTGGTCGAAAGTGAAGTACACGCCCTCGCCGCCGCCGGCCGAGCAGTTACAGCCGTTGGCCTCCTTGTGGTTGGAGGAGTAGCGCAGGCCGCCGGTGAGGCGGAACCAGTCTGTCACCGAGTAGGTCACCTGGCCGAAGGCGGCCAATGTGCGGTCCTCGTTCCAGATCTCCGGGTTGCCGGCTTCGCGGTTCAGGTTCTGCAACAGGGTGTTGTTGACGCTGAAAAACTGATACTCGCGGATCTGGTAGAAGAAGAGTCCGCCCAACCACTTGAAGGGTTTCTCCGAGTCGCTCGTGATGCGCAGCTCGTCGCTGTACTGGTGGGTGCCGATGACCTGGTAGTTCGGGAACGGGCTGAAGTATTGCAGCGTCGTGCCGCCGTCGATCACGGCCCCGGGAATCATGCTCAGGGTGAAGTCGTTCAGGTGCCAGTCGAACTGGCCGCCCATCATGTTGGTGCGGAAGTCCTGGAACTGCTGCCCGATGTAGAACGGGTCGCAATTGGGATTCGCGCCCAGCGGCGCGCCGGCGCCGGAGTCCACGCAGGAGTAATCGTTCCACGGGTGCTTCGGGTCTGCCCACACATGGTTGCCGGTCAGTGTCACCGTGTTGGCTGGCTGGCCGCCAGTGTGATTGAACGCGTACCAGAGGTACGCCGTCATATCGGCATTGGGTTGGTACAGCGCCGAGATCCGGCCGGCGATCTGGTCCTCGGAATCGGCGCCGCTGGTCTGGTAGCCATCGTGGAACGCACCGTCGAACGCGGCGCGCACGGCCAAGGTGTCACTCAACGGCACGTTTTGCACGGCCGTGATGTGCTTGTAGTCGTAGTTGCCGATTTCGAGCGTGGCGGAGCCTTCCTGGTTTTTGGTCGGCCGGTTGGTCGTCACGCTGACGATACCGCCAGCGGAGCTCGCGCCGTAGAGAGTGCTCTGTGGACCGGGCAGCACTTCGATCGTGCTGACATCAAACAGATTGTTTCCGGTGATTTCGCGCGGCAGGACGATGCCGTTCTGGGTCATAGCCGACAGCGGGTCGATCGAGGCACGGTCCTGCTCCGCGCCGATGCCGCGGATGTACATGTGCACGGTGCCACTGATCTGGCCGAACTTTACCGAGGGAAACATGACCGTGGACTCACTGATGTCAGTGACGCCACGGGTTTTCAGGTCGTCGCCGGATACGACCGAGATTGTCGCAGGCGCCCTCTGCACATTCTCGGACCTCTTTTCGGCCGTTACGACGACTTCCTGGAGCTGGTCCGCGCCCCCCGAGGCGGCCGTTTCGTCAGCCGCAAACACGGGCGGGACGCCCGGAGCGAGCAGGATCGTAAATCCCAGGCACGCTCGAACCATCGATCTGCATTGCATGAATTGTCCCCCTGCTCAATACGATTCGGACGGCGCTGTCGCGTGTCAGCTGCACTCCAACACGTACAGGCCGCCGTTGTAGTCGGTCACGTGGATGAGTCCGTCGCGCGTCACGTACAGATCGGCGCAGTGCGTTATGCGTTTGATGCCCGGACGTGGATCGACGAGCGTGCGCGGTGGCGGTGGCACGAAGTACGCCAGCTCGGTCGGTTGGAAAGGATTCGTGGTGTCATAGACCCGGACGCCCGCGCTCTGGAAAGTCGCGAACACAGTCGTCGCGCTCGTGAACCCGTCCGGGCGGTTTTCCCACAGGTTGTGCGGCCCGTAGGTGCCGCCCTTGGCGACATAGTCGGTTTCGGCCGGCAGCGGCAGCGTGGCGATCGTGACAGGGTTGGATTTTTCGCGAACGTCCATCAGCCAGATGTATTTTTGTTGCTCTACCGAGATGTCGGCCATTGCTTCGTCGGCCACGGCGACGAGGTTGCGACCCTTCAAGGGCAACGCCGTATGCGTCGATCCGCCAAAGGGCGGATACAGGTTGCGTGTCGCAATGTGCGCGGGACGAGATGGGTCGGAAACGTCGAGGATGACCAGGCCACCATCGCGCCAGGCGCAGTAGGCAATGTCGTCCGCAACGACGGGGTGATGAAGCGCCACGCGGCCGGGCGCGGACAGCGTCTCCCCGCCTGCCTTCCACATGCCCGGGACCCACCAACGTCCGACCTCCCGAGGGGCCGCAGGGTCCTGGAGATCGATGACCATGAAAATGTGGTCGGTGAAGCCATCCAACAGCGCGGATGCATAGGCATAACGCCCGCCGGTCCACCAGATCCGGTGCAGGCCGAGACCGGGCACCGGTAAGAAGCCAATCGCCCTGGGCTGCGCGGGCTCGGTGAGGTCATACACGCGCAATCCGGCGGAACAGTCGGGATCGCGCCACTGCGCCTGCGGCTTGCCCGCGATGAAGTTGAATTCTTCCGCGACCAGCAGAAAGTTCTCGAAGGCCTGGAAATGCAGGCACCACGATCGGGGATGGACCGGCAGGAAGTTGACCGGCGTGGGCCGGGTCGGCTCGCGCACATCCACGATGGTGATCCCCCCACCGGTGAACGGATGTCCGACGAAGGCATGCCCCTTGTTGACCATGACCTGCACGCCGTCAGGCCGGCCGTTCAACTCGGAGTGTCCCAGCCAGCGCAGGTTGCGCGCCGCCTCGGGTTTCAGATCCGCCTGCCCCGCCATTTTTGCCTCTGTCCCATTGATTGGGACGTCTGCTCAGTGAGTAAGACTACGACTCCAGGATGCCGCCGTCAAATTCAGCTGGCGCTCACGGTGAGGGGCGCGCTGAAAATGACATTGTGCAAGGGCTCGCCCCGGCGCAGGTTCGTGAGATTGGCCGAGATCACCGTGTAACGGCGCTCGTAGAGCTCCTCCGTCAACGCGGACGTGTGGGCCGTGCAATGTACGTTGGGTAACTCCCAGAACGGGTATCGAGCGGGGCGGACGTTCGGGTCCTCGGCGTTGGGATAGGCGTACCAGACATCAAGCGTCGCGCCAGCCAGGCGGCCTTGCGCGAGCACGTCGTATAGAGGTTTTTCCTCGACGATCTGCGCCCGGCTGATGTTGATCAGAACCCCGGACTTTTTCATCAGCGCGAGCTGCCGCTCGCCGAGCATTCCGCGGGTCGCCGGCGTGAGCGGGCAGGCGATGACGACGTAGTCCGCCGCAGTCAACAGCTCGTCTAGTCGGTCGGGACCTGCGCACCAATCGCTGCCAGGCGCCCCGCCGCTATTGGATATAACATGAACTTTCATGCCGAAGGGTCGGGCACGGTCCGCGACGGCGCGACCGATGTGTCCGTAGCCGATCAGGCCCAGGGTCTTGCCATGTAACTCCGCGTGCGTACTGCGCGCCGCGAAGCTCTGCTGCCAGCGATCCGCTTGGAATTGCTGTCGCAAGCGGCTATAGCCGATCGTGTGCTCGAGCATCGCGGCCAACACGTACTCGGCGAGCGACGTTTCGTGCTCGAATACGTTGCAAATCACGGATCCGGGCGGCAGGCAGCTCTTGTCGACAGCATCATCGCCAGCGCCTGGCAGGTGCAGCAGGCGGGGTTGGAAAAGTTGCGCCTGGGCGGCGCCGAAGCGTAACGCAATGACTGCATCAACGGGTTGAGCGCCGGTGGTGGCGGGCCCAGGCTCGACAAACACGTGCTCGAAATCGAGCAACCTGGCGAGACGTTGCCGCTGGGTGGCGGCAACATCCAACATTGCGATGCGCATGGGGTGACTCAGAGAATCCATTGCGCAGCCCTGGCCACCAGATCGGACAACACGCGCTCTTCGTCGTCCTCCAGGTCCGTAAGCGGCGGACGCACCGGTCCTGCCGGGTGGCCGCAAACTCTGAGCCCGGCTTTCACGATGCTGACGGAATAGCCGTGCTTGCGCCGGCGCAGTTCCACCAGGGGCCGATAGAAGTCCTGCAACAGGCGCTCGCTCAGCGCAATGTCGTCGTTACGCAGGGCTCCGAAAAAAGTCCGCGCCAACGCGGGCAGGAAGGTGAATACGGCGGAACTGTAGGACAGCACGCCGAGCGACTTGAACTGCGGTGCGAACACTTCCGCGGTAGGCGCACCGTTGACGATGGTCAACCGGTCGCCCGCCAGGCGTTTGAGCGCGGCGATCGTCTCGATATTGCCGGTGCCGTCCTTCAACGCGATGATGTTGGGACAACTCTCTGCCAGCCGGACCATCGTCTGCGGCGAGAGGATCGCGTTGTCGCGGCTGTAGGGAATGACCGCGATGGAAACACTCTCGGCAACGGTCTTGATATGCCTGAAGAGGCCCTCCTGCTCACTGTTCACCAGGTAGGGAGGGAGCAAAAGGACGGCATCGCCACCGGCACGCTCGACAGCTTGTGCCATTTCGCGCGCGAGCGGGGTTCCATACGCCGCACCACCGATGACCGGCACACCGGCCGCGTTGGCCACCGCCGCGCGCACGACCAACTCATGTTCGGCCAAGGACAGGGAGAAAATCTCACCGGCTCCGCCCGCGGCGACCAGCGCGGTAGGTTTGTAACTGGCCAGCAGAGCGATATGTTCT
The DNA here is from genome assembly GCA_036834945.1 of Steroidobacteraceae bacterium. GTDB lineage: Bacteria > Pseudomonadota > Gammaproteobacteria > Steroidobacterales > Steroidobacteraceae > 13-2-20CM-66-19. Next base: position 10,254 of record DAITMW010000104.1, on the reverse strand, counting down.
TCCAGGCGAGGCTGGTCGAGGCTCAGGTCAGCACGGAAGGGAGTCGCCGGAAAGGCCATGATGCCCTCCCCTATGCGACGCTGTAGCGAATCCATCGGCCGCATGATTGTCTCATTGACTGGGACGAATATCCCAGTCAATGAACTTAGCGCTGCGGCGGAGTCCGCGTCAAGCTTTGGGAGGCAGGTAACCCAGGCGCGCCGAGATCGTCCGCGCGGCCGTGAGGACTTCGGCGCCGATCCGGTCGAATTTCGCGAGGATGCGTTCGGCGGGCCCCGAGGCGCTGATGACGGCCACCGGCACGGCCCGATGATCGAACACGGCGGCCGCGCAGCAGGCCAGAGTCTGTTCGAATTCGCGTCGATCGTCGGCGAAACCGCGTCGTTGTATCTCAACGATCGCGCGCTCCAGGGCCGCTCGGTCGACGATCGTTTCCGGTGTGAATCGCTCCAGCTCGATGCGGTCGATGATGGCCGCGCGCTCGCTCGGGCGCAGTGCCGCGAGGTAGGCCTTTCCCAGGCCACTGGCGTGCATCGGGCGGCGGGAGCCCAGTCGCGAGCTGATCGTGACGGACTGTGGGCCCTGCTCCCGGAAGATGAGCACCATGCTGTCGCTGTCGAAGACAGCGAGGTTTACCGCTTCCCGAGTCCCTTCCAGAAGGGCCGACAAGACCGGTGGCGCGACACTCATGAGCTCGGTCGACTGCAGGGCAGCGACACCAATCTGGATGGCTTCGCGGCCGAGCCGCCAACGGGCATTGGCCGCGTTGATCTCGAGGAAACCCAGCTCTCGAAGCCTTTCGGCGATCCGATAAGTGGTACTGCGGCTCAACCCTACGGCCGTGGCCACATCGGCGATACTCGCATCCGGCATCCGCTTGAAATGCTGCAGGATGGCGAGGCCCCGCTCCAGGGTTCCTACAGCCGCTTCCGTTTCTTTTGGCGCGCTCGCCCGCTTCTTCTTCGCCATTCGGTGCTGAATTACTATCGGCCCATTGCCAGTCCCATAGGATGAGCTGTGAAACCAATTGTTGCAATTGTGGCCCAGGGATCGATGGGGTCAGGGCTCGCTGCGGTGCTTACCGGTCACGGGGTCCGGGTGCTGACGTCGCTGGAAGGTCGCTCGCCGGAGAGTGCGCGGCGTGCGCGGGACGCGGGAATGGAAGCTGTGAGTGAGTCGGAGCTGGTCATGGCGGACCTGGTGCTTTCGATCATGCCGCCGGGCAGTGCTGTGACGTTTGCGCGTGCGCTTGCACCGAAGCTCGGTGTGGTCGCGCGCGGCACGCTGTTTGTCGATTGCAATGCCATCTCCCCCACCACCACCGGCGTGATCGCGGAAGTGATGCAGAGCGCGGGCGTTGGTTTTGTCGATGGCGGCATCATTGGGCTGCCGCCCCAGGCGGGACTGCCCGGACCGCGGCTGTATGTTTCGGGGCCCCACGCGAGCCGCGTATGCGCGCTCAATGACTATGGGTTGGATATACGGCTCATGGATGGGCCGATTGGCGCGGCCTCCGCCATGAAGCTCTCCTACGCGGGCATTACCAAGGGACTGATCGCTGTCGCCAGCTCGATGATCCTCGGGGCTACGCGCGCATCGGTCGCCACTGCCCTGCGCGCGGAGCTGCAGGAAAGTGATCCTGTGTTGCTCGAAGCGATGTCGCGTCGCGTGCAGGGCATGTTGCCCAAAGCCTATCGCTGGGTGGAGGAGATGCGTCAGATCGAGGAGTTTGTCGCGGCGGATCCCGCGGCGGCGCGGATTTACCAGGGCGCCTCCCAACTGTATGACAGGCTCGCCCAGGATTACGCGGATGAGCGCGAGGAGAGCGGCGTGTTCGCGGAATTCTTCAAGGCAGGATAAGTGAGGCGCCGTTTGGGGCGGTAGCTCTGCACGTCGGAGGCCGCGCGCGCGAGGCGGTCTATAATGGGCGATTCGTTTTGCACGGAGCTGCCCAATGTCGGTTTACGCACAATCCTCGGGGACGTCCGCCCCCTCCGCAACGCTTGCCATTCTTATTCGTGCCGTTCTCACGACCCTGCTGGGAACAACGTCGTTCCTCTGTGCGACCACCACAGCAATTGCCGCCGCAGCGGAGGCGCCCGCCGAGAACGCAGCTTCTGCCAAGCAGGGTGTTGCACAGCCGTTTACGGTTGATGATCTCGTTCGCTTGAAGCGGCCGGGCGAGCCGCAGGTTGCGCCTGACGGGCATTATGTCGCGTATGTCCTGCGCGAGCTCGACGTGGATGCCAACAAGATGCGGTCGGACATCTGGCTGCT
>DAITMW010000104.1:5401-7877 GCA_036834945.1 Steroidobacteraceae bacterium | reverse complement strand
GATGCGGATGTCCCTGCCAAGCCTTTTGGGGATGATGGGGACTTCAGTTTCAGTCCGGATGGCAGCTCGCTGGTGTTCTCGGCTCGCATCGCCGGGCGCGGTGAGCCTTGGTCGACCAACTTTGATTTGTTTCAGGTGCCTGTGGATGGGTCGGCCGCGCCGACCGACCTGACGGCCAACAATCCCGCTTGGGATGCGCAGCCGGTGTTTTTGAAAAATGGGGATCTCGCCTGGCTGGCCATGGATCGGCCGGGGTTCGAGGCGGATCGGTTTCATATCATGCTGAAGGATGGTCGCACGGGTGCCGTGCGGCCGCTGACGTTGTCATGGGATCGGTCGGTGGCGCAGCTGGGCGCCATGCCTGATGGGCGGACTCTGTTGGCGACGACCGAGGATTTGGGGCAGACGGCACTGTATGCCGTAGACGCCAAAACGGGCAAGCCGCGCAAGCTCGTGGGGACAGGTGAGGTCGCGGCCTACTCCGCCGGGAAGGATCAGGTCGTGCACACTCTCGCCAATCTTGGCGAGCCCGACGATCTGTATGTGACACCGATCGGTGGCGGGGCCTCACGGCGCCTGACGAACGTCAATGCATCGCTGCTCGCGAACCGGAAGTTGGGGGAGTACGAGCAGTTCAGTTTCAAGGGTTGGAATGACGAGACGGTTTACGGGTATGTCGTGAAGCCGTATGGGTTCGAGCCGGGAAAGCGCTTTCCGGTGGCATTCGTGGTGCATGGTGGGCCGCAAGGAAGCTTGCAGAACATCTGGAATTATCGCTGGAATGCGCAGGCGTTCGCCGGTGGCGGCTACGGTGTCGTCATGATCGATTTCCATGGGTCGACAGGGTACGGGCAGGCATTCACGGACTCGATCAGCCGGGACTGGGGTGGCAAGCCGCTCGTCGACCTGCAGAAGGGATTGGAGGCGGCGCTCGCGAAGTACAACTGGTTGGATGGGGATCGGTCGTGTGCGCTGGGAGCTTCCTACGGCGGATTCATGATGAACTGGATCGAGGGGAACTGGCCCGATCGGTTCCGTTGCATCGTCCAGCATGACGGGGTCTTCGATCAGCGGATGATGTATTACTCCACGGAGGAGATGTGGTTCATGGAGTGGGAGAACGGCGGGACGCAGTGGGAGCATCCCGAGGCCTATGAGAAGTTCAATCCGGTGGACCACGTATCGAAATGGAAGACGCCGATGTTGGTCGTTCACGGGGAGCAGGATTTCCGGATTCCCTACACGCAGGGAATCGCAGCGTTTACGGCCCTACAGCGGCGGGGGATCGAGAGTAAGTTTCTCGAGTTTCCCGACGAGAACCACTGGGTGTTGAAGCCGGCTAACAGTGTATTGTGGTATCACACTGTGATGTCGTGGCTCGATGCGCACTTGAAGCACTAGCGATCAGCCTGGTGTCCGAGTTTCGCAAAAAACGCTCAGTGGCCCATCCGCTTGTGGATGTAGGCGGCGACCAGGAAGGTGCCTGGGCCGACCCAGCGCAGGTGTGAGTAGATGTCGGCCGAGGTGTCGGTGGGGGCCACGAGATTGTGCTGATGGGGGGTGTCCCGTTCGATTCCCTGGATCATTCGCGGGGGCCGCGCACCGGGCTTGGGCGGCTTCGGGAGGTCTTTCATCGGATCACTCACTGGAGCGATTTGGCTGCGCTCAGAATGCCGTGCTGAGAGATGGTCCGGCAGACCTGGGGGTGTGAAGATTTTCTTCGGACAGTATTCCGCGAGGGTCGCGCGGCGGCCGTGTGCTCGACCAAAAGGAGCGCGGCGCTACCATGAGCGATTGGCTGGCCCGAAGTCGGTCTCGTTTCTGACGGCGCCGCGGTTCGCTTGGGCCTTCAGCGCTTGCGTGTTGGCTTGGTGACGCCTTTGCCGTAGGGGTCGTAGCCGCCACCGGAATTGTGGGTCGGGCCGCCACGCGAACTGGCGATGCCGCTATCTCGCGAGGCCGTGTTGCCGCCGCTTCCGCGCCCGCCGGTGCCGGAAAAGGTCCCACCGCTCGTGCGGCCTGGACTGGAGCCTGAGCCGCCGTACGGGTCGTAGCCGCCGCCGGCGTCACGGTCGGATTCGATGCGGAGTTCCTGTTCCTGGGTTTCCTCGACTTTCAGGTCTGGAACTTCCAGTTTTCGCAGAAGCCGCGAGGTGCTGTCGATCGCGATGCGGGCGGTGTCTTTCAGCCAGTCCCAGACGGCGTTGCCGCGTTCGTCGTGGACGATGCGGCCCGCAAGGTTGTCGGAGGAGTTAGCTCCTGGAGTCCCGGGTTTTGCGGCAGCCGGGATTGTTGGGGTGGACCTGGAGGAGACGGGTCTCGCGGGCGCCGGTTGAGTGGGTACTCGACCTCCAGCAGGCGATTGCGGGGACACTCGATCAGCCGTCGACTTCGTCGGGGACGCGGTGGGGTCCGGCCGAGCGCCTTGTTTCCAACTGTATGAATCGGCCATTGCAGTTCCGGTTGCCGCTCGAGG
>DAITMW010000104.1:0-5301 GCA_036834945.1 Steroidobacteraceae bacterium | reverse complement strand
CGCCTTGTTTCCAACTGTATGAATCGGCCATTGCAGTTCCGGTTGCCGCTCGAGGCTGGAGTCGAGGGCGTGTTTTACATTAGCGCCTCGGGCGGCGGATCGCAGCGGTGGGGCTCCGGACTGTGGGGGCGCTCACAGTCAAATGGGGAATTTGTGATGGACGCCCGGGTTGGGCGCCTGGGTTGGGGCGCCTGGGTTGGGTGCCTGGGTTGGGTGCCTGGGTTGGGTGCCTGGGTTGGGTGCCTAAGTTGGGTGCCTAAGTTGGGCGCCTGGGCCTGGTGCGCGATGTCGGGGCGCCGATGTTAGCGCCCGTAGTGGGTGCCGGGATTGCTGCGGCGCAGAGCTGGCAGTTACAGAACCGGCGGTTGGAAAACCGACCGGTGCGGAACCGGCGGATGCGTAACTAGCGGGTGCGTAACTAGCGGGTGCCGGTTTTGCGGAAGCGGTAGAAGGGTTCGTCCTTGTTGCCGGCGACGAGGGCACCGTTGGAGTCGTACTGGAGCTCGGCGGTCGCGAATTCGTTCATGGTGAGTTCGCCGCGGAGGTCCATTTGTACGAGACCCATGACGACGTGCGAAGTTTCCTCGCACTTCTTGGGGTCGTTGGCACCGACGAAGCGGATTTTCTGGGTCGCTCTCTCGGCTTCTTCCTTGGTGAGCTTTTTGGCCGGCTTGGCGGAGTCACCTTCCCTCTTCCAGATCAGGTCGCAGCCTGAGATCGGTTTGAGGTCCTTCGGGGTCATGCCCATGAAGATGTCGGGCTGGCGATGGCCGTCGCGCCAGCGCAGGGGCTCGGAGAGCGCGGACATCGATTCGACGATGCCTTTGTCGGTGGCGCTGAAAATCGCGACCCGCTGGCTCAACACGCGGCGGGGGTCATCAGCCGCCATCTCCTGGATGTAGAAGGCGTGGCGACCTACCGACACCGAATCGAGCGGCACTATCGCCAGCTCTACGGCATCGTGGGGCGGGCGTACGCCCTTCTGGGCGTCTGACTTGGCCTGGAGCGTGTTGTCATACGTTCCGGGGAGCCAGCGGGCGATGCGAGTGAGGTCCGCTTCGTTCACCTTTTGTTTGTTTTCCGCGCAAGCGGTCAGCAGCGAGATGAGGCCGAGGAGGAGGAAACCGCGCTTATCCATATGACGCCCGCCACTGTGCTCTGTATTGCAAGCCGAAACTCATGAGCCGCTCGAGCAGCTCGGGGTACGGTACTCCGGCGGCGCTGGCCGATTCCGCGAAATCCTCCGCAGCTTCCAGGTTGGGGTTGGCATTGGCTTCCAGGACGTAGACCTGGCCGTCCTGGGTGACCCTGAAGTCCATGCGCGCATAGCCGGATAAGCCGAGCGCCCTGTAGATGCGGCGGGAAAGGCTGTCCAGTCGGGAGATCACCGCGGGTGGCAGGTCTTTGGCCTCATGGGTGGTGATGCCGTACTTCTGCTGGTATCGCTTGTCCCACTTTACTTTTCGGGTGGCGATGGCGGCGAGGGATCCGGGCATGGAGCCGAACACCATCTCCCATACGGGCAGGCGCGTCAGGCGATCGTTACCCATGACACCGACGTACAGCTCGCGTCCTTCGATGTATTCCTCGACCAGGGCGTCCGACCCTACCTGCGTATGGACGAACTCGATGCGTTCTTTGAGTTTCGCCGCATCCTCGACGACGGAAGCCTGCGCGATACCCAGCGAGGCGTCTTCGACCGTCGACTTCACGAACAACGGGTAGCGCAGCTTGCGCGGTATGTTGATGCGAACGCCGCGGCGGAAGACGGTGAAGTGCGGAGTTGGGATCCGGTGGTAGGCGAGGAGTTGCTTGGATAGCGACTTGTCACGTGAGAGCAGCAGCCCCCTCGGGTTGCTTCCCGTGTAGGGCTGGCGCATGAGCTCGAGGAATGCGACGACGTGTTGGTCGTAGGTAACGATGCCGTCGAATTCTTCGAGGAGGTTGAAAACGATGTCCGGTTTCCAACCGGAGATCGCGCCGCGCAGGTCAGTAAGGGAGTCGAGTACGCCTATGCAGCGTACGTCGTGACCGCTCTTGCGCAGGGTCGAGGTGACGTCGTATTCAGTACGCCATTCCTCGATTTCCTTTTCTGTGTGACCTTCCAGATTTTCGGGGGGTACCAGGCTCGCATGCACTACGACAAGCGTGCGCAGTTTCTTCATAGTGGAAGTTGAGGAGTCTCGCCTTGAGAATACAAGCTCGCAAGCCTCTCCAACATCCAGCGCGAGTACCCCACCGCGTCGCGACGATTGCCGCGTACGTATAACTTCAGGGCCTCACAGCGCTCGATCAGCATGCGAAGAATCTGGTTGACGCTATACGGCTCCATCGCGAGGTCTCGCGCGACGGCGCTCGTCAGCTGTTTTTCTTTTGCACGCAGCAGTGCGGATGCACGCACGGCTGTCTTACGCAGCCGCTCGGGGCTGAAAATTCTCCGCAGCAACTCGTCCGCGAGGCCGAGGCGGTATTGCCGGTTGTGCGCCAGCTTGCGTCGGTAGTGTTGGGCCAGCGTGCGCGTGTTTTCCTGTATGGGCTCGATTCGCAGCCGGTTGCGGACCGGCGGGCGCTGGCCCTGGACGCTGGTCATGAGCTCCTCAACGACGTTGAGCTTGTTGAAGGCTGGCCAGTCCGCGTAGCTCTTGCGCCAACTGGAGTTGGGTTTGAGCCAGACCGCGAATGTCTCCGCAAAGTCCTCGCATGGGTGCGCTTGTGCATACCAGTCGCCCAGGTGGTGCACGTAGCGGCGGCTGCCGGGGCGGGCCTTGTAGTGGGCCGGATACTGCAGGGACGCCGGCCCAAACACCTCGCGCCACCTTTTGCGCCGGCGCAGCCGGTACGCGTTATCGAGCGCGTGGCCCGCCTCGTGACGCAGGATTCGCATGCACAGGCGCGAGTTACCGCCCTCTGCCTCTCGCATGATCCGGCGCTCGAGTTTTTCGAGTCGCGGATGCGCGAGGTAGAAAGGGATGGCGATGCCCGGGACGCCGTCCGGCGAAAACCACTCTTCGGAGAGCCAGACGTGCGGGCGGAAATGGATGCCTCGATTGCCCAGCTCTTTGTAGAGCCGCACGACCCGCCGACGCAGGCTCGGACGGTCTATGGAAAGCTTCAGATCGCAGAAGCGCAGCTTCAGGATCTCTTCGTCAGAGAGACGCGTCCACGGCAACGCCTTGCGGCGCCGTTTTGCAGAGGTGCGCCGCAGGGCGGCGCCGCTCCGGGCGGCGGGTGTCGTGGACATGGGTACTGACGGTCGGATTGCAAAGAGTCGAGAAGGAGCTTACCCAACGTGCGGGTCGCTGTCTGCGGTCTGAAATGGAAAGAATTGTTATCCGCCGAGGCCGACCATGGCGTGCGCGAGCAAGCGGTCGGCGTAGCTGACGATCAATTCCTTTTGCATCAGACCGTTGTACCAGGAAGTTGGAATCGCCTTCACACCGTAGTACGCGCCTGCTAGCTGGCCGCAGGCGGCAGCCACTACGTCCGAGTCACCGCCAAGGTTGGCAGCGTACAGAATTGCGTCTCGGAAATTGTCCGTAGCCCCAAACGCTGCGACGGCGGCAGCCAGCGCGACCGGTGCGCTGGCGCCCGCACGCTGCGCGGGAGCGGCACCAGGCCCGCCCACGGCGCTCCGCGTTTCGCCATCTACATTCGTTCCATTCGTGCCCGCGGTCGGTGTGGCAGGCGTGACTGCGAGCGCAGCTCTTTCGAGAACCACGGCTTTGGGCTGCCCCGTCAGTGCAGCGTAGACCGCTTGGGCCAGAGCGCGGCAAGCATCGAGAACGGCGGGCGCCTGGCAGGTCGTGCGTGCGGCTTCGGTGGCTTGGTTTACGGCTTCGCCACTGATGGCGAAGAAGAAAAGAACTGCCGGCGCGACTCGCGAGAGTGGCTCGGGGTCTTGCTGTGAGGGGTCGTGCGAGCCGAAGAACGCTTGGCGGCGCCATTGCGCCATCGCGATCGCGCGGGCTGAGCTGGCGGTGATGCCAACGCACTGGCCGGTTGCTGAGAGATAGCCCTCCTGCTGCCAGCGGCGATAACGCTCGACTTGGTCGCGAGCGTCAAAGCCGTCGCGCTCGAGCAGGCTATCGGCGAGGCAGAGTGCCATCGCGGTGTCGTCGCTCCAGCCGCCTCGCGGGAGATCGAAGGGGCCGCCGCCGAGCATGTCGCCTACGGGGGTGAACGAGCCGGGGCGCCGATATTGAGTTGCTGCCGCGACAGCATCGCCGACCGCGAGGCCGATTAGCGCGCCTAGGAAACGACCGCGGAGGTTGTTTACTGCCTCGAGCGCTTCTGGATCCAACATCGGATCGGCGTCGCCCCCGAGGGCGCGGAAGGCTCCGGACTCGCCTATCGGGATGTCGGCAGTCGCGGCCGGGTTGCGCAAGGGCATTCCCGGCTGCGGGGGTGATTGGGCCGGGCGCGGGGGCGATTGGGCCGATCGCGGGCGCGATGGGTCGTCCGGCTGAGTGCCGCCGGGGCGGCGCGGGCTGGTGGGTGCAGCGTTGCCTGATGCGTCGGGGCGCGGGCTGGCTGCATAACCTGCTGCAGGCGCACGCGTAGCGGCTGCGCCTGCTGGTGAGGCCGCGGTGCCGGCGCCGATCCAGCCCGGCTCGCGGGTGCGTGGGCCGACCGGGTGCGCTCCTTCAGGCGCGCCACGAGATGCGGCCGCGCCCGGTCCAGGTGGCGCGTCGGAGACAGTCCAACCAGGCGTATCGGCCTGGGGACGCCCTGACGATCTCGCTGCGGACCCGGGGGGGCTAGCCGGAGTTGTGAAGGAGCCAGCGGACGCATCGGAGCGGCGGCCGCTCGCCTGCCTTGGTGAGGACCCCGCACCGGTGGGCGGCGCCCTGGTACCCGCACTGTCGGTGCTGTTCCTACCCTGTTGCGGATTCGTGGGCTGCGCGAGTTTGGCGACCGAGGTTGGGTCGGTCAGGACGTCATCTGAAGTCGACTGGCTCGCCGCGGCTCTTGCGGCGTTGGCAATCGCTGTGCGTGAAGTGCCGGGCCCAACGTAGGTTGATGCCCCCGCGAGCGAAGGTGAGTTGGTGGGGCCTGTGGTACCTGGATCAGTCGCGCTTCGACCGCGCGGTGAACCGGCATTAGGGCCGGTCGAGTCGGCACCCTTGCCTCGGAGTCGTGTGGACGCGGAGCCGGTCGTGTTTGAGCGCGCGCCGCCGCTGGCGCCGGTTGGGGCACCGGCAGAGGGTTGCGCGCGATCACTGAGCAAATGGGCCCACGGGGCCGACCCTCCAGCCGCGGGAAGGTCGTCGTCTTCGTCAGACTGCAGAGCGGTCTGCAATC
>DAITMW010000103.1:0-21296 GCA_036834945.1 Steroidobacteraceae bacterium | reverse complement strand
ATCCGAGCGCTATCGCTGACCCGAGCGCCATCGCCCACTGACCCGCGGGCCATCCCTCACCGTCGCGCTCACCATCGGCACGCGCGACGGTGCGACGATCGAGATGGCCGTCACTGATTCCAAGTGGCGGGCAATCCCGCAAGCCGCAAAGCGCGATCGATCTCCTGGACCGTCTCCGTGGCGGCGGGCGCCACGAGAAGGCTTCGGGCGAGGGAGTTCAGCATCAGCGTCAGGGTGCTCTTGTTGGGTGTATGCCGCGCGAGCTCGCGGTCGATGGTTTCGATGACCTCGTCGAGGTCGCCGATGTCGCACTGCTCGATCGCGGCCTGGTGCGCGGCCTGCTTCGCGGTCTCGACCGCTTTGTGGATTCTGTGCACCGCCATCTCATCCATACTCAACCTCCAGGTGACACTTCACCTTATAGCCGGCTGACTCGCGCTCATGTCTATCACGATCGTACCGGCCTTGGCGAAGGCTGCCATGCCGTTCTCGCCGAGCATGCTGGAACGGACGGCTTTGGCCATCCGTGAACATCTCCCGGCGCGCTTGTGATATAGCTTTGAGGTCTCAATCGAGCTCAAAGGGGTATCTTACGATGGCGGGAGCCAAGCATGCCGTTCTGACCCGCGCCGCTGGCGCGCTGGCACTCATCGCAGCCGTGGTCGGCTCGTCGCTCGCGGCCGCTGCGCCGCAGTCGTACCAGATCTACGTCACCAACGAGGTTTCGGGTGACATTACGATCATCGACGGCAGCAGTTTCAAAGTGGTCGGCACCTTGCCTGTCGGCAAGAGGCCCCGTGGCATCCACGTGAGCCCGGATGGCAAGACGGTCTACGTCGCCACGAGCGGCTCGCCCATCGAAGGTCCCCCTCCGCTGGATGCGGCCGGCAATCCGATTCTGAAAAAGAATGCCAGGTCCGATGATGACGATGACGACGATGACAAGGCGAAGGCGGACAAGTCCGCCGACGGCATCAGCAAGGTGGACGTGGCCACCCGGAAGGTGACCGGGAAAATCCACGCCGGCTCCGATCCGGAGGAGTTTGCGATCAGCAAGGACGGCAAGCGCATTTACGTGTCCAACGAGGACACCAAGACCGCGACCGTGATCAATACCGTCAGCGGCAAGGTCGAGCAGATCATTCCGGTGGGAGGAGAGCCCGAGGGCGCCGGCGTGACACCCGACGGCAAGCAGTTCTACATCACCTGTGAGACCGGCGGTGAGGTCTTCGCAATCGATGCCGCGAGCTACAAGGTGGTGGGACACTTCACCGTGCCGGTGCGGCCGCGGAGTGTTGATTTCATGAGCAATGCCAACATCGGATTCATCCCTTCGGAAAGCAAGAGCCTGCTCAACGTCATCGATACTTCGGTGCCCAAGGTCGTGAAGAGCGTCGACTTGCCGGCCGGCTCGCGTCCAATGAAGGTCAAAGTTTCTCCCGACAACAAGCGCCTTTATGTGAGCGACGGCCGTGCCGGAACCGTCACCGTGCTCGACACGCAGACCTATGCGGTGTTGAGCACGATCAAGGTGGGAAAGCGTCCCTGGGGTATCGTGCTGTCACCGGACGGTAAGTACCTGTTCTCCGCCAACGGCCCATCGAACGACGTCTCGGTCGTCGACCTGTCAACTGACAAGGAGATTACGAAGGTACCGGCCGGCACGGGTCCCTGGGGTCTCACCATCGTGCCGACTCATTGATTGACGATGAACACGGCCTGTGTCGCGACGCTCCGCGTGTAGCCATCCTTGAACGCACGCGCGCGCACCACGGTGGGCCCTGTTATCTGGATGGGTTTCTCATAACGCATGTCGGATGAGGTTGGGGCGCTCCCGTCCAACGTATAACGGATATCGGCGCCTGGCTCACCCGCGTTCAATGACACCTCCACCGGCGCACTATAGGTGCCGCCGGCGGGGGAGATCTGCGGCGGCGCCACGACCGGCTTGCCGGGCAGGCTCGTGATCCACTGCTTCAACAGGGTCACACCCGTCGGATCGATCGTTTCCCGGGCCAGTGGCGGCATCCTGATGTCGCCCACCGTGTTGACCCGCAGAAATGCGATCGACCGCCAGGGGTCGTTCGGAGCGATCACCCGGGAGCGGTCGATGCGCTCGTCGATCAACACCGGGCCGTTGACCAACGCCTGCTTGTCCAGCGGCGTGTCGTAGCGCGCGTCGAAGTTGGCGACGGTGCCACCCGGACGATGGCACTGCGAGCAGTTGGCATCGAGGTAGGATCGGGCGCGATCCTCCACACTGCGCGTCGTATCATTGGATGCGGCCAGTTTTGGAAACTTCGCTATATCCGCTTCCGCGAAGCCGGGTGCCGCGAAAAGGCCGAGATGATTCCACGTCCGCAACTGGTTATCCGTAACACCCGACGGATAGGTGTAGTCACGATTCATCTGTCGTGTTCTGACGCCGAGCACACCGGTGGTGTGGGTGTTATGGCACTCCAGGCAATTCTTGCTGCTGGGGTAGTACCAGGTCTGGGTGCGCGTTTGTCCATTCGCGGTCTTGATCGGAATGTCTTCAGTGAGACTGGAGCTCAATAACTCCGCGTCACTGTTGTCCGCCCGCCATTTGTAGACGGCTCCATAGACTCCGCCATGGTTGTCACGGACCAGCAGGCGCGTTTCCAGGCGGCGTTTCACATCCGGGTGGGTCTCGTCGACGGGCAGCTCGAACGTCTTGACGAGCACGGACCCGGCCGGAAACACCCAGTCACCGGTCGGCGAGAACTGAATCGTGCCCCCCTTGGGAATGGACGCCCAGCGCAGCTTGCTCGCGCCGTCGGACCAGAACGCGAGCACCAGGTCATAGGGAATCAGCCCCGCGCTGGGCACGAGATCGCGCGTATTCTTGAAGACGCCGGTCTGCGAGAGCAGGGCGGGGAGCTTGCCGTCAGCGCTCGACGGCAGGAGCAGAAAGGGTTTGGGAGCCGTCCTGGTGTCGAGCCCGTAGGCTGCTGAGGATGAGGGTGCGGATGTCTTTGCGTGCCCGATACTTGCGATTACCAGCAGCGCAGCCGCGGCGCCGAGCGCGAGTCCCCGCATCTACTTCAGCTCCAGTCGTCTATGTTCGTTTGAGACTCACGATACCACGGCAAGTTCACCCCGCGCACTGGCACCTTTCCGCGTCCTTTCCAGTGCCGAATAGACCAGCACCGCGATGACGTTCGGAATCCACGAGGTATAGGCCAGCCATACGGACATTTCGGAATAGCTGTGATAACCCAACATGAGCCCGATCGGAATCTGCAACCGCAGGGTTACGGCGCCGAAGGTCATCGCGTAGCTCGCGCGCATGAGCAGCCGATGCAATTCAAACTTTCGCCGCATGGCGGACCACCAGCCTCCCAGGGTCGCAGCGATCCAGAAGACCGCCAGGATGCCGAATCCCCAGCCCGCGACGGGTCCTCCCGAGGCATGCGGTGCGACGGCCAGCGCGCCGATACCGGCCATTACACACGTCGTCACGTAGATTCTTCCGAGGTAGCGATGGACTTTTGGATGCCGCGCGCGCAGCGAGGGGATGAATTGGAACGGCCCCACGAGCAGGGGAATCGGCGCGATCAGCATGTGCATGAGCGCCTGAAACGGGATACGTGCAATGACGCCCGCAATGCCGGCATCGACCAGCGCCCAGGCCCCGAAGGGCACGCCGACGTACCGCAGCGAGTAGAGGGCTACGCCGACGGCCGAAACGGCCATGAACCCGTAGCTGAGCCGAGCCAATCTTTTTTCCATGGTAGGTCTCCCGCCGGCTATAATCTGAACACTGTAAAGATATAGTGGGCTTAAATTTGAACAGTGTCAAGATCAATCCGCGTGGCCGCGGCGGAAAGAAAAAACGGGCGGCCTATCACCACGGGGACCTGCGCCAGCAGCTGTTGAGCGTCACCGAGCAGATCATTCTCGAGCGGGGCGTGAGTGGATTCACCCTGAGAGAGGCCGCCCGTAGAGCGGGCGTGTCCCCGGCGGCTCCGGCGCATCATTTCAAGGACGCGAAGGGGCTCCTGACCGAGGTGGCCATACTCGGATTCCGGGACTTCGGTGACGCCTTGGATACCGCGGACCGTGGCAGTGCGGACCCTCAGGAGCGCCTCCGCGCGCAGGGCCTTGCCTATGTGCACTTCGCGCTCGAGCATCCCGCGCGTTTCCAACTCATGTTCCACCGTGACAAGCTCGACGTCGAGAATCCTGAGTTTCAAAAAGTCTCCCAACGTGCCTACTCCGTACTCGATCGCGCGATCCGTGCCGCCACGAATATCCCCGAGGGGCGGGAACTGACGCCCGAAGCCCATGGTTTATTGCTTGCGGTGTGGTCCGCCGTTCACGGGTTCTCGCACCTCGTACTCGAATGGACGCTCCGTACACCCGGGGGTGATCCGGCGACCAAGGAGGAGGCTCTGAGAACGTTCCTGCCCTTGATGTTGAAATATCTGCCTGTGAAAGGAATTTGACGCGCCATGGGGATTCTCGATGGATTGTTGTTATCGTTGGTGATCTATCGCGGCGCTTCCCTGATCGACACGGCGCACGGCGCCGTACACCCCGACACGTCGATCGTGGTCGAAGGCGCACGCATCAAAGCCGTTGTCCCGACGCGGCAGCTCGCCGCTCAGGATGTTCAGAAGGCAGAGGTTGTCGACATGACTGGTCGCTTCGTACTGCCCGGCCTCATCGACAGCCACCAACATCTCGCTACGCCACCCGATCGAAAGTTCGCGGAAGCGATGATGCGGCGTGATCTCTACAGTGGGATCACCGCAGTGCGCGACATGGCCGATGACCTGCGCTCGGTCGGCGAGCTGGCTCGTGAGTCGCTCATGGGGGAGATCCCCGGCCCGGACATTTACTTCGCGGCCCTCATGGCGGGCCCGAGTTTCTTCGACGATCGTCGCACCGGGGAAGCCGCGCAGGGAGCGGTCGCAGGCTCAGTGCCCTGGATGCAGGCCATCACGGAGCAGACGGACATGCCGATCGCCGTGGCGATGGCGCGCGGGACGTATGCGACCGCAATCAAGATCTACGCGAACTTGCCGGGTGACCTGGTGAAGAAGATCACGGCAGAGGCGCACCGGCAGGGCATTCTCGTTTGGGCCCACGCGGCCGTGTTTCCCGCGAGTCCCAGGGAGGTGATCGAGGCGGGAGTCGATAGCGTGTCGCACGTGTGTTATCTCACTTACCAGGTGTACGACCAGGTGCCGGTGTCGTATCAGAAGCGCTTTGACAACGACGACTCCCGGTTTGCGCACGGGGATGACCCCCAGATCGCCGCGTTGTTTGCCGAGATGCGCCGCCGCGGCACAATCCTTGACGCGACCGTGTCGATTCATGCGGCCTTCGAGCAACACGTGGCCCAGCACCCACAGCGTAAGATCTACCTGTGTTCCTCCAAACTCGCCCTACAGCTCACGAACCAGGCCTATCGCGCCGGTGTACTCATTTCCACCGGTACGGACGAGGTCTCGCCTGCCTCCGACCCGTATCCCCAGCTATATCGGGAATTGAGCCAGCTCGGCGCCGGAGCCCGTCTGCCCAACGCCGAGGTACTGAAATCCGCGACGCTCATCGGTGCCAGGGCACTGGGTCATGAGGCTGAGATGGGGAGTATCGAGCCCGGCAAGCTGGCCAACCTGGTGTTTGTAGAGAAATCTCCCTTGGAAAATCTGGAAAACCTGAAGACGGTGGTTCTCACCGTGAAGCGCGGACTGCGTTATCCGCGCGCGGATTATCGTCAGGTGCGTCCCGACGAAATGCCCGAAGAGTATAGGAAGTAGACGAGCCTCTGCTGCACAAGGTTGCGGCAAAGTTCGTACAGGCGTGACGGCATGGAGTGTGCTAGCCACTTCCTGTGTGTTTCATGCTACTTCGGGAGAAAGCCAGGTGAAAGCGAGGCTGCGCCTGGGCCTTTCGGGGAGGGGTGGGTCGACGCATGAGGCTGAGTTGACGCATGGATGAAAAAGATCGCCTGCTGCCGGTCGATGCCGTGCGCGGCATCGCGATGTTCTTCATCGGTGTCAGTCACATCAGTTTTTATCTGATCAATGACTCGGGCGCCCTGGCCTCGAATCTGCGCGCGATCGGCTACATCGCGACGCCGAATTTCCTGCTGATGAGCGGGCTCGCCTGCGGCTATCAGTTGGCGGCAACCCCGACTGCCGGCACGGCCCTGCGCATCCTCGATCGTGGCTTGTTTGTTTTTCTCGTCGGCCACCTGCTGGTGGCGGGCTCGTTGGTTTACATGGTCCCACCGGGGACGGCTTTCGAGCACATCGTCATCACGGACTCGATCGGGGTCCTGTTGTGCATGGCACCGCTGCTGCGTCGTGCGGCAGCGCAACGACTGCTGTGGATCGGAGCCGCCGTGTATCTTGCATCCACGACTCTTGCGCTCTCGTGGCATCCGGTCTCCAACGCGCAGATCCTCCTGGGCGCGCTGCTGCTGTCCATCAATGACGGTGGCATGCCGGATATCGGCTGGGTTACCCCGACCCTGCCTTACATGGGAATCTTTCTGTTCGGTGTCGGACTGGGAAAGTTGATCAGCCAGTGCCGCAGGGCGGGCCACACCGAGGCGGAAAGCTTGAGCCTGCGGCTGGCCACCGCCGGAACGGCCGCCGTCGTGCTTGCCGTCGCGCTGAATGTCACGCGCCACTACGTCAAACCGTGGCTCATGAGTCACTTCACCGCGAAGAACTGGGCCGACATGTTGTTGACCACGATGAACATCCGGCACGACTCGCCGCCGACATTGGGATACGCGCTTTTTTATGGCGGCATCGGGGTCGCCCTGGTCGGTTACCTCGGCCTGTTGTCGCAGCGGGAACCCATCAGTGCTCCGGTCCGGGTACTGCGCCTCGCCGCGGTCATCGGGCAGGCCTCCTTCGCCTCCTACGTGTTGCAGCAATGGCTCATCGATTTCATTCCCATCTGGGTGGGCTTCGATTCCTGGCTGACTCCGGCGACCGCGCCCCTGTACCTGATCATCAACACCGTCATCATGTACTGGGTCGCGGCGGTCTGGGTCCGCCACAAAGCCAACCGTTTCATGACCTTCGGCTTACAGGCGGGTTCCCGTCCGCACGCCATTCCCCCGGCAGCCGTGGCCGTCGTCCTGCTCTTCGTCATGGTGAATGTGTTGGCGCTGGCGAACGCGCCCAGTCTGACCCCCACCAAGCTGGCTCTCTTCCCCCCGAATCCCTATCCCTGGTTCCCGGCCCGGCTCGCCGACCACTGAGACTGGCCGCAGCGGCTTTGAGCCGCAATTCAGGGAGATTTCACCCGGCTTTCAAGACTCAGGGACCCCGGGCCGGCGATCGTGCGCGCTCACAACCAACGATTCGAATGGGAGCTCGCCATGAACAGACTGACTACCCTGGTCGTCGTAGCCGCCTTCACGGCGGCATTGGCCACTCTGGCCCGGGCGGACAACGGCCACGATCACGATTACGATCACGACCACGCCGCTCTGCGCAGCGATTCGCCGCTGGTGGCGAAAGTCTACAAAGCGGTGAAGCGCTTCGCGGACATCAATGTTGCCCTGGGGGAGGGGTGGGTGCAGGGTACCCCCTGCGTCAGCGGCCCCGACCATGGTGCCATGGGAGTGCACTTCATCCTGAAGGAGCGCGTCGATAAGGCGATCCTCAAGGCCGAGTATCCCGAGGCGCTGATCTATGAGCCGCTCGAGAACGGCAGCTTCCGCCTGGTGGGGGTGGAGTTCATCATTCTGGCGGATGTGTGGCAGGCCAACAATCCGGGCGCCGGCCCGCCGGCCCTGGACGGCAACCTGCTCAACTATGTCGGATCACCGAATCGCTACGGATTACCGCCGTTCTTCGAGATCCACGTCTGGGCGTTCGAGCACAATCCGAACGGCAGCTTCTCCGACTGGAACAACCGCGTGACCTGCGAAAAACAACCGGTCAAGTATTGAGCGGACAGCGGCAGCATGGGCTCGTGCTGCGTGTCGCTCCATGACTGTTTAGCTGACCGGGCACGGCGGCGCGCGCGTTAGTATTCCTTGAATCCGTCGCGCTGCGCCGCCGGACTCGGCAAATGTACGCCGCTGCTCCATCCCGGGCGCGTGCCGTATGGAACACTCAACAACACGGCTTCCACCTGGCTGATCTGCCCCGCACCGTTGACCTGGAAAATCTCGTGCGCTTCCCAGGTCCAGGGAGCCGTGTTTTTCACCGTTACGGTGCGCCCATCTTTCAGCTTGTAGGATCGAATGGACGCGTCATGGTCCAGGAAAATCCCGGCGTACACGAGGCCGCGCTCTGTGTCGACGGCCAGCACTCGCCGGTTTCGCATCCGGGTATCTTCGTGATAGTAGCCGAGGCGGAACGCTTCACTACAGCTGTAATTCAGAGGGCCGGGCTCGGCGCCGGGCGGGGTAGGGCGTCCCGAAGTCTGGGTGCCGTTCTCCAGCCGCAGACAGTCGGCGGCGAAGGGCGGTGGCTGGTCGCCTGTGTTGTTCTCGATGCCCGTGAAGTACTGGTTGACGATCTGCGCCAGTTGCTCGCGCGAGTGGCGCTGGTCCGCGGGTAGGGGAGTGAGGAACTGCGCCCGCGGAGTATCTCCGAGTTGGTCCTCTCGAGCCAACGCGCTCGGGCCGCCACCAACGGTGGCACTCAAACGGGCGGCGATGCTCTCGATCTCGGTGATCTGGTGGTTGACGAGTCTCAACCGGGTCGAGACCAGTACGGGCGCCCCGTTCTCGACGGCTTTCGCGAAAAAGCCAACGGTGGATGTCTGGGGGTCCGCGACGATCAGTCTGTACTTGCCAACACTCTGCAGCGTCCGCCACAGCCCATCGGGAAGCGGCAGCTCGACGCCGTTCTCGGTGTAGCGCACGCCCTTGGCCATTGGTACTTTAGCCGGATCGTGCGCGAGCATGGCCGAGAGGTAGCTCTCCGCGGTATCGCTCAGACAGGTCCGGTCACACTCCCCGGGCTGCGCAGCGCCGAGCAACGCCGTCACACAACCCACCAGCAGCAGCTTCTTGTTCATCATGACCGAGCATCGACGCCGTCGAGCGGCGAAGTCAAGCATTGCCCGAAGCGATCACCACCATGAAGTCGGCCGCTGCGAAGTCGGCCGCTGCGAAGTCAACCGCCTGCACGAAGCCATCGGCTGCTACGAAGCGCGTCGCGTTCGGTATAGCATTCCTCCCGCAACGCCCGCTGCGGGCCTGACTGAAATGAGGGGATTTTCGTGGAGCCGATCATCAACGACATGGTGCAACGTTTCGAGCGCGGCGGGCTGTCACGCCGCGAGTTGATTCAGGGACTGTCACTGCTCGTCGCCGCGAGCCAGGTGAGAGCGGCCCCCTCGGACACAGTTCAGCCGACAGGGATCGCTGCCGCGGGTATTGACCACGTCTCGATCCTTGTGAGTGACCTGGAGCGTTCCGCGACCTTTTACAAGAATCTGTTCGGACTCACGGTGTTGAGTGAAGACAAGGAGCACGGCATCCTGCGCCTCGGCAGCAAACACGTCATCATCTCCATCCGCAAGGAAAAGCCTTACGGCACCGTCGACCATTTCGGTGTCCGCGTCGAGAACTTCAACAAGGACGCCGTCACCCACACACTCCAGCAGCACGGCCTGAAGCCGGACGAGAACTGGCAATATGGCTACTACCTCAAGGACCCTGACGGAGTGAACGTGCAGCTGCTTTAGGGCCGGGCGGGAGTTGCCCGCACCTCACAGGGCGGTGGCCCGCACCACCAGCCCGGCGAGCGCCGCGCCCACGATCGGGCCGAGTACCGGAATGATGGCGTAGTCCCACCCGGAGTTGCCCTTACCCGCCAGGGGCAACAGAGCGTACATCACTCTCGGCCCGAGATCGCGCGCCGGATTGATCGCGTAGCCGGTCGGTCCGCCGAGTGACAGCCCGATGCCCCACACCAGGAAGCCAACGATCACTGGCCCGACCCCAGGCGGCAGGCCGGCCGGTGCCAGGTGGGCCGAGGAGATGGCGGCGGCCACCAGTACCAACACGAACGTGCCGATGATCTCGCTGAGCACATTCGCCGGCAGATGGCGGATCGCCGGCGCGGTGCAGAAGCAGGCGCGCTTACCCGATACGTCCTCCGTCACGCTCCAGTGGGGCAGGTAATGGAGCCAGACCAGCGTGGCTCCCAACATCGCACCGAGAAACTGTCCGCTGACATAGGCGGGGAAGTCGTTCCACTGGCCCGTCGCCAGCGCGACGCCAATGGTGACTGCCGGGTTCAGATGGGCATGACTGCCCAGGGCGAGCGCTGTAATGACTCCAGCCAACACCGCGAAGCACCAGCCCGCCGTGATGACCATCCATCCGGACCCGTGGCCGTAGGACTGCTTCAGGACGACACAGGCGACGACGCCGTTACCGAGAAGGATGAGAACCGCGGTACCGGCGAACTCGCCCCAGAAAGGATGATGCATCGTGGACGCCCCCTGTTTTTGGCTATAGTAGCCCAGAGGACGCTTTGTTTAGATTCCTTCGACTCCCCACCACCGCCACCGCGCCGTTCTGTCCCTCGGAAGTCCGCGGCCAGCGTGCTTGTTTCGGCCAGCACGCCGCTCTGGGTCCGGATGCTGCGGATGGCCGGCCCCGGCCTGCTCGTATCCGTGGGATACATGGATCCGGGGAACTGGGCCACCGACATCGAGGCCGGCTCGAAATACGGCTTCACGCTCCCTGTGGGTCGTCATCGCTTCCAGCATGGCCGCCATGCTCTTGCAGACGCTGAGTCTGCGGCTGGGCCTGTTGCCATCGAGCTCGCGATGGTGAGGTTGGATTGGCACGAGATCGCGCGCGGCCTGGTGATCCGGCCCGAGACGTGGCGGGACCCGGGGCAACTTCTCCTGGCGGTCGGCATCCTCGGCGCGACGGTCATGGCGGCTCCGCATGAGGCTGTCGGCATCGACCTGGGATTGAAGGATGTGGCGGTGACCAGCGATGGCGAGCGCCTGGAGGCCGGTCGCTGGACTGACCGCTACGCCCACAAGCTCGCTCAGGCCCAGTGTCGAGCGCAACCGGCAGGCGGCCCGGCGGATCCATCGCAAGATCGCGCGCTGCCGGGCGGATGCCTTGCACAAGTTTTCACGCTCCGTGGTGGAGCACTACCAGAGGATAGTCGTTGGCGATGTGAGCAGCCCGAAGCTGGTCCGCACGCGGATGGCGAAAGCGGTGTTGGACGCTGGCTGGGGACGGCTCAGGACGCAACTGTTGTACAAGGGCCGGCAGGCCGGCAGAAGCGTAGAACGATTCACGACGCGAGCGTGTTCGCAATGCGGGTCGCATAGCGGTCCGCAGGGTCTAAGTCAGCTCTGCACGTCGAGCCGGACATCCCCGTCCGCGCAAGACAAGGCTAAGCAGACTGACTGCGGCGGCATGAACACCGGTCTCTGGTTGATCGGCCGCGTGGTCGCGGGGTGGTAGTATCGCCGCCTGGAGCCGATGAGGTGGCAGTGCATGGCTGGCGACAGCGGGGACCCGGAAGCGACACGTCTGCGAGGTAGGGATTCGAACGATTCGAACGCAACCCTTTTGCGTCCCGTGGACGCTACCCTGCATCGCGCATCGCCGGCCTCCGACCGCGCCGCACCCGCGGGCCCCCACGAGGGCATGGTCCTTCAGGGCCACTACAAACTCGAGTGTTTGATCGGCCAGGGTGCGATGGGGCAGGTCTGGAGGGCCCGCGACCTGTTGAGCGAGGAGGCGGGCGAGCGCGATGCGGTCGTCGCCGTGAAGCTCTTCGTCGCCGACTTCGCACGCGACCCGAACGCCCTCGCGCTGATGCAGCGCGAGACGAGCCGGGCGCAGAAGCTCGCGCATCCCAACATTGTGACGGTCCATTCCTTCGACCGTGATCAGCAAACCGGCGTGCTCTTCATGGTGATGGAGCTGGTCGACGGCCGTCCGTTGGACCATATCCTCAGAGAATCCAGGGCTGGCCTGGGACGCAAGCAGGGTGTTCCTCTCATCCAGGGAATTGCCGACGCGCTGACCTACGCGCACGGCAAAGGGATCGTCCACTGCGACCTCAAACCGGGAAACATCCTGGTCACGCGCTCCGGGGTAGCGAAGATCCTCGACTTCGGAATCGCACAGGCCGTGCAGCTGGTGGACGCCAGCCCCGACGCCCCGGGAGCAACGGCCGCACCCGATGAGGAGCTGCTATCCGGCTACACGGCTGCATATGCCTCGGTGGAGACGATATCCGGGGCATCAGCGCATCCAGCGGATGACGTCTTTGCTCTCGGGTTGGTCGCGTACGAGATTGTTGGCGGGCAACATGCATACCGGCGCGAGCCTGCCGACGTGGCCAAGGCCCAAGGTCTGAAGCCTCGGCGGCTCACCGAGTTACGGGGCTACCAGTGGCGCGCCGTCAGCCGGGCGCTCGAGTTCGAGCGGGCGCGACGGTGGCAGAACGCGAACCAGTTCCGCAAGGCGTTTGCGGGGACCTCCAGTCTCCAGAAAGTACTGATCGCGGTCATAGGGCTGCTCATACCCGTGACGGCCGTCCTGGCGTACCGCTCCTACGTGGCGTCGGGGCCGGCCATTCCGTTTGAGCAACTGCCGCCCGACACCCGGGCGGAGGTCGCCAAGGCGCTCGGCAGTGGCAACGAGGCGTTGGATTATGTGCGGCGGACGCACGATTTCGGTCCACTGGACGACGCCGCGGTCGCCTTCGATCATGCCTATGCGCTCCACCCGCGCAACCGCGACGCCGTCAAAGGTCTCGACGCGACCGCGAAACTGGCCATCGAATGGGCGGAAGGGCGCCAGGACAAGCCCACCGCGCTCGATGAAATGAAGAAACTGACGGCGATCACCACGGAAAGCCGCTATTACGAGCACAATACCGCTCTCGAGGCCGAGATCGACAAGCTCTCGCGGCGGTAACGGGGGTCGATATGACGATTCGCTTGATGCTGGCGGTCGGCGGGGTGCTCGTGTGCACCAGTGCCGTGCTCGCCAAGGATTCGAACAACAAGGCACGCGAGGGAATGGTGACCCGCGCGGACCTGGAGATTGTCGAGTGTCTGTTGCCTGGCCAGGTCCGCCAGCTGGGTGGCATGTCCTATCTCAGCCCACGCCGCCCGACACGCACCACCACGGCCGATTGCCGCGTCCGGGGTGGAGAATACGTCGCTTACGACAGGGCCGACACGAGATCGGCACTGCGTATCTGGTTGGCGAGTGCCGAGTCGGGCTCGGCGGAAGCTCAGAACAACGTCGGCGAAATTTATGAGCGGGGCGTCGGCGGACAGCCCGACTACGCCAGTGCCGCCGCCTGGTACCAGAAGGCGGTGGCGCAAGGATACACCCGTGCGATGGTAAACCTGGGCTCGCTCTATGAGCAGGGACTCGGCGTGGACAAGGACCCCTTGAAGGCCCTCAATCTCTACCGCCAGGCCTCCGGCTTGCCGGAAAACAGCGTCATTTACGCGGAAGCCGCGCAGCGCGAGCAGGACGCAGTGAAGGCGGAGCTGACACGTACCTTGCAACAGAAGGATGCCCAGCTCGAAGCGCTGAAAAAACAGGTGGACGAGCTGGAGCACAAACTCCACGAGCAAGCCAACAAGGCAGCCGCGCCCTCACCGGAGCTCGAGGCGCTGCGGGGCCTCGTGAAGCAACTCGAGGCCGACAAGTCGCAGGCCGAGCAGCATCTCGCTTCCGTCTCGCGCACGCGCGCACCGGCCGTGGAGAAGGCGCCCGAGCCGCTCGATCCGAAGGCCGCCCTGCGCACCGTGGAAGGGCAGAATATCGGGCGCTTCTACGCGCTCATCATCGGTAACCAGGACTATCACAACCTGGACCGGCTCCAGACACCGCACAACGACGCGAGTCGCGCCGCGCGCATCCTCAAGGACAAGTACGGCTTCAACGTCCAGCTGATCGACGATGCCGACGATGTCGCGATGCTCCAGGCATTGAACGATCTCGAAAAGGTCGTGCGCCCGGAGGACAACGTGCTCATCTACTACGCCGGCCACGGCTGGCGGATCAAGTCAGGTGGCGGAGGCGAGGTGGGCTACTGGTTGCCGGTGAATGCGGATCCGCCGCCGAATGACACCCTCTGGGTGCCCAACGAGCAGGTCACGGCGCACATCGGCCGCCTCCCGGCCCGCCGGGTGCTGGTGGTCGCCGACTCGTGCTACGCGGGCTTGTTGTCCGCCGACCCCAGCGCCAACCTGTTTGGCAACAACGGGCCGGTGAGCGCCGAATATCTCAAATACAAGCTGCCCAAGCGCTCGCGCCTGCTGTTGTCCTCGGGCGGCGACCAGCCGGTGCTCGATGCGGTGGCGGGCCAGGGAAACTCGGTGTTTGCCCGCGCGTTCCTCGATGCCCTCGAGACCAACACCTCGGTGCTGTCCACGCCCGCGCTGTTCTCGAGGGTACGCGACCTGGTGCACCAGGAAGCTTCCCGGCAGAGCGCTTTCGCCCAGACCCCGGATCTGAAATCGATCAAGAGCGCCGGGCACGAGATGGGGGACTTCTTCTTCGTGCCGGTCGGCAAGGGCTGAAGCGGGCCGTCAGTTGGTCAGTCGCTGCAGGCGCAGGCCGAAGGCGAGCTCGTGGGTGCGGATGTTGCCTTCGCCGGCGATCGCGTTGTAATCCACGAAGGCCGAGAGCCCGAAGGGGAACTGGGCCGAGAAGCCCGCGGCCCAATCGAAGAAACCCCGATCCGGACGGTCGGTGAAGATCACGAAGTTGCTGATCGGGCTGTTGGAGCTGTCGACGCCGGGATCCTCGGCGAAGTGCACGGTCACGGCGCGCTGGTCGTCCTTGAATTCGCGCACGTAATGGGCGCGGGCCTGCGGCAGGATGACGGCGAAGGGTGTATTGATCGCGTAGGCGACGTGTCCGCCGGCCTTGAGTTGCAGCGATTCGCCGGTTTGCCTGCCGAAAACCAGTCCCATTCCCGACTGCGAGTGATCGTCCTCGGCGAAACTGTTCACGTCGACGCGCGTGTAGTCCAGGGAGCCATCCGGGCCGAAGGTCAGGCCCTTGTAGTGGAAGCCGTAGCCGACGTTCGTTGCGAAGGCGAGCTGCCGTGCGCCCGTTGAGCCCGTCATATCGGTCGAGCAGGTGCCGGAAATGCAGTTCGTAGGGATTTGCGCGCTGTTCTCGTCGATGCTGTATGAAGTTGTCCGGGTGGCGTCGTAACTGATGTGGCCGAAAGTGCCGATGGCATCCACATATAACGCGTCGCGATACCAGGTGCCATATAGAGATACGGAGTTGCCGCGCGAGTCGAGCCGGCCGGTGCCGTCGATGAAGACGGTATTGCCGTTAGAATGGCCGTAGGCGAGACCCACTACGACGTCGTCCCTCAGGCGGTAGTCCAGGCCTGCGGTAACACCGTTGCTCCTGAAGTCGAATCCCGTCTCATCGATGCTGGTGTCCTGCGATCCGCGGCGCAGCGTGCCGTTGACGAAGAATCCCCAACGACTCTGCGAGATGGCCGAGTCGTCATCGCCGCCGCCGCCGCCGATGAGGGAGTTGAGTCCTTTGAATCCGGTGACGTCCTGCAGCATCGCGAGAAACTCGCCGAATCCGTTCGCGGAGGGCATGCCGAGATCCAGGCCGGCGAAGCTGAACCCCGTCATTCCCTGGCGCAGCTGCGCGAGCCGGGCGCCGATGTTGGTGAACTGCGTTCCCGAGAACTGCACGCCGGTGCGTTGCTGTGCCGTCGTCTGTTTGCCCGAGATCGCATTGAGAGTGTCCTGCAGACCGGAGGCATCCACGCCGCCGCCGTGAGTGCCGATGATGGCGCTGCAGTTCGCCAACAGGTTCTGCTGGCCCGCGCTGAGGGTGACTCCAGGGGTCTGCAGCTCATTGCAAACCCGCTCCAATGCCTGCGCAATGCTCAATTGCTGGGGATTGACGAAGCCGGGAACGGATGTGAGCGGGTTGTTGGGGTTGGTCGCATTCCCCGGTCCGGTCGAGATGTTGATGGCCACCGGGCTGCCCGAGGTGCTCTGCGAGCCGGCCGCCGGAACCTGGCTGAACACGGAGTTGTACGGAATGCCTGCGGGCCCTGGAGCATGACTGACCGTCCCGACGACGAGCCCGGCCGCCTGCAAGGCAGCGGCCGCCTGCGTCTGTGACATTCCGACGACGTTGGGTACGACTACAGTGGCCTGCACCGACAGTGTCGCGCTCGCGCCGGCGGCGTTGGCGCCCAGGGTCGTCACCAGGGCGCCGGGCCCGATGGTGTTGGTGTAGTCCGTTTTGGGGCTGGTGCTGCGAGCCGTTACGTTGACCGTAATCGTGCAACCACCGGCCGGTACGGTCGCATCCGCCGCGTAAGTGACCGCACCGCTGCCTGCTTGAGCACCAACGGCCGTAGTCGTGCACGAGCCGCCGGCGCCCGCGTTGGCAATGGTCATGCCCGCGGGGAGCGAGTCGACCAGTGTCTGGGTCAGCGCCGCCGCCACCGCATTTGCGTTACCGAGCGTGATGCGCAACTGGCTCGTGCCGCCGCTGGCTATCGAGGCCGGCGCAAAGCCGATACCCACGGTAGGGGGTGTAGGGGTCGCCTGACCCAGGGCGGTCAGTGGATGTGTGAGCAGGAACGTTGCGCAGCCGATGATGGCCAGGCACCGCGAGGCAAGAGCGAAGTGGGTGCGATTGGGTAGCATGGTGGCCATCAGTCAAAGATCGGTCTGGAGGTCACGACGATCGAGGTAGGTCCACGCCCGGTCGGTATTGCCTGGCCGGGGACGGCGACGAGCGGCAGGTTGGTGCCCTGAATGGCATAACCCGTGATCGTCTGATCCGTCGTGTTGACGACATATACGTATTGGGCGTTCAGTGCTGCTATCGGCCCTGGCCCCGCGCCCGCCGCGAACGGAGTACCGGTCAACGGCGTGAGGGCCCCCTCCTGATCGGCGGTGAAGGCGGCGATTCCTCGTTGGACGCTGGCGAACACATAACAGGGACATACGTCATCTCCCGCCGTCGCCACGGCCTGCAACCCGGTTTCGTTCGTCGGCGTGGTGGCGATCTGGGACAGGCTGCCGTCTCCGTTGGCCATATTATAACTCGACAGCGTGTCGTCCCCGGAGTTTGCCACGTACAGGAAGTTGGAGGCGGCCTCGGCGCCCGCCGGGAAGCTGAACAAGCCGGCCACCGAGGTGGGCGCGGGACCCGTGCTGATCGTCTGGAGAATGTTGGGGGCCTGGAGAGCCCCGGTCGTCCCGTCGAGCGTGAACGAGTTGAGCGTGTTGCTGCCCGAGTTGGTCTCGACCAGGAAGGGGGCGGTCTCGGTGTACCAGACCAGTGCGCTGGTTGGCAGAATGTCCGTGGCAAATGGAGTGCCCGCGATATCGGTCAACGTACCGGCGGTGTCGTCGTAAGTGGCGCCGGAGATGGAGCCGGAGGTGGGTAGCGAGGCGGCGGGTCTCGGGCCGATGGCCCTGGTCCCAATCCCGGAGGCTCTGGATGCAGTCCCGGAGCCGAGGGGCGCCCCACCATCAGGATTGGTCACGTACAGGAAGGAGCCATCGAGGCCGCCCTGTGTAGCCGCGATCGATGTCGGCGCGCTCAGGCCGCCTATCGTGAACGGGCTTCCATCCAGGGAAGTGAGGACGCCCGTGTTGGGGTCGATGTTGTATCCGGAGACATTGCTGGAGCCGCCGTTGGCCACATAGAGCAGATTGATGCCGTTGAAGTTTCCGGTCGCCGCCACGACGGCCGATACCGGGGAAGTTCCCGTGCTCACGGGGGCCCCAGAGGGGAGCAGGGCGCCGGTATCGCCGTCGATGATGTACGTGGAGATCGTGTTATCCGTGCCGTTGGTGACGTATGCAAAGCCTCCGGGTCGCACGCAAGTGATCGCCACGTCGACGACGTTGGCGCTCGTTACGGTTCCCGTGCCGCCGCCGGACACGATACACACCGAGCTGGTCTGTAAACCCTGTCCGCCGCTGTAATCGACCCCAGGCTGCGCTTGAATGGAGACCGAGTAGGTCGATCCGCTCGGCAAGGGGTTCGGGAAAGTGAATTCGACCGGGCTGGTCGAGGTCGGCGGGATGGCGACCGTGTCACCCGCACTGTCCCGCAGAACCAGGTTCAGAGACCCGCTCCCGCTGTTTGCTGCCTGTGGGTCTGGAAAGCCGGTGACGATCCCTCCCACCGTGTAGGTGTTTGTGGTGCAGGCCACGGTGACCGGCGTCGTTTCCGGGGCAGTTCCGGCACCGTTGGTAACGACGCAGGTCTGTGTCGGGTTGGTCGGCTGGGCGGTGACCGCGACGTTGTAGGCCTGTCCATTACCGACGCCCACGGGGAAGACCACCGTGCCGTTTGCCGCGACGGGCAAGCTATCGCCATTTGTGGTGTTCTGAAGGGTTAGTCCTGTGCCGGCGAGGCCGGACACCGTCGCTGTCAGTCCGGCGTTGGCGGTGCAGTTGATCGTGACGTTGGTGATGTCGCTGTCGCCGACCATGCCGGTTGCATTGACGAACGTACACACCTGACTCTGAGCGCCCCCGGCGGATTTCGTGGTGACGTCGTACGAGCTGCCGCTAGGGATTCCCAGGGGGAATTTGAATGGACCGTCAGCAGTGATAGTCAGGTCGTCGCGGCCATTATCCTGTAGCACGAGGGTACCCGAGACTCCGGTTACCGTGCCGCCGATGCTGTGGGTCGGGCTGCTGTTGACCACGCAGACGATTCCGACATTGACAATGTCGCTGTCAGCCGTCGTGCCCTGGCCGTTGAGGACCGCACAGTCCTCGTTGGGATTGATAGGTGGGCTCAGGATCGAAACGTTGTAGTGTGTGCCGCTCGGGAGAGCGGTGGGGAATACGAACGTGCCGTCCTTGGCGACCGTGATGGTATCCGCGCCCGGGGGACCCATGGGCCAGACGTTCTGCAGCACCAGCCCGGACCCGGTGAGTCCGATCACTACGCCGCCGATGGTGTCGTCGGTTCCCGCGGCCTTGTCCTGGCAAGCGACCGTAATCCCTGTGACATTGCCGTTCTGGACCGTCCCCGCGCTGTTCGTGGCGAGACAGGTCTGGGTGGGTGTGCCGGGTTGCGCGAGCACCAGCACGTAATACGGACTGCCGGCGGGGAAGGTCGTCTTGAAGGTGAAGGACCCATTTCCACTGACATGGAGGGTTTCGCCGGTGTTGGACGCGAGCACCAGGCCCGAACCGTCAAGACCCGAAACCGTGCCGCCGACTGTGTACTGTGGCGCGGTGGGGGTACCACCCGACCCGCTGTCATGAACACCGCCTGTGCATGCGGTGAGCGACATAGCGACGCAAATGGTCGCGGCCGCGAGTCGCAGCCGGGTGGATATCTCTACCATAAGACCCCTCGTCTCTCCCTGCCGCAATGCGCCCACGAGCGCGGCGAGGCGAGTGCGGTCAAATAGTTGCGCAATCTATCGCATCTGCCGGCAGTCGTGTCAACGTTACAGAGAGCCGCTCAGCGCTGCCCGCCAGAGCTGTTGCCAGCAACAGTTGTGGGTATATCCAGGAATGACCCGCACGGCGTCTTCTGCTCCCATTTGCGCGGCGGCTGACTTGACGAATTCGGGAGGCGTATTCGTATCTTCGCTGCCGACCAGGTGTAAGACACGTATCCCTTCCAGGTCGAGGTGCGACCGCGCCGGGTTCATGGAACCCAACAGCGGGCTGTAGCCATGTAAAGAGCACCAGGCGGCGATATCCAACGTCGCACCTATTGTAATGACATGTGTCACACGGGGTACACGTGCCGCCAGTAGAACGGCGAGCGTGCCTCCTCCACTATGCCCATAGATCTCGATGCTGGACGCCTGTACGCGCTCCGCCTCTGAGCGCAATGCTGCCGCCAGGCTGGCAATGACCTCGGGAGAGAACCTCTTCAAGGTCCAAAAGGATGAATTGCAGCCGCGATCGTGCGCCAGGCCGAAGTAGCAGGGCCGGCCGAGATAGACGCTGGGGGCCGGGTCGAGGGCCATCAGGTGCAACATCAACGGATCGCGCGGCGTCGGATCCGCGGTAACGAATGTGTGAGCGATAAACGGGCGTCCGTCGCCCTCTATATATATGTGCAGGACGCCAGCCACCCCGTCACGGGCAAGGTGGCGATAAATGCGGTGCCGGAATCCGGCTCCCTGGATCAGGTCTTCCTGAAAGCCCGATTCCCGCGCAATGCGCGCAGCCGGTACACGCGTGTCGGCGCAACCCGCCGCGAAGGCCAGAAAGGCAATTCCCGCGAGGACAACTGCCGCCAATGTGCAAGTTCGTGATGCGATCGGCGCACATTCCCACCCCTGTGCGCGATGGCTTGCTACAATTGTGCAGGGGGCGTGGGATGGGTCTGCGGCGGACAATAACGGGCACGAGATCAATGCCTTACAATTTTGCTGCGTCTGCATATCATGGATAGCTCGGTGCTGCGTCAACCCGTCTCCGCCGAAGCACCCTGCGGGGTTGATCTGGAGGATACGCAGCTTCTCGCGAGCTTCGATGCCTTCCGGGTCTTCGGCAACGATACGCCACTGCGCACCGACCTCGACTGGCGCCAGATCCGCGACCAGTCCATGGAGGCTCTCGGCCAGAGTCAGGATATCCGCCTGCTCGCTCACCTGGCGGCGGCGACATTACGCCTCGACGGGTTGAAATCGTTTTGCGAGTTGCTCCAGGTGGCGGATCACTGGCTGGCGGAGCGTTGGGCCCTCGTATTTCCCCGGGTGGACGACGACGCGGTATTGCGCAAGAACGCGCTCAGTTGCTTCTCGGACCGCATGGCGGTCATCGACTCCTTGCGCCGCGCGCCGATCGCGTCCAATCGCCAGGTAGGCACCTTCAGTCTGCGTGATCTCGAGATCGCCGGCGGTCAGTTGAGCCCCACCGAGAGCGACCAGGAGCCGTTGAGCTCTACTCAGATCGAGGCCATCCTGGCGGGATCCCCGGTCGAGGAGTTGTCTTCGGTCGCGGCGGCCGTCGGCACCGCGAGTGCGGCACTCAAGAGCATCGCCAAAGCGATGCAGGAGCACGCGGATTTCCAGTCGGTGCCCGATTTCGAGCAGCTCGCCAGGCCGCTGGCCCGTATCCAAGGCGTCCTGGCCGATCACATCGCGACGCGCACTCCCGTGGCCGCCAGCGCCGCGGATGCGTCGGGATCCAACTCGCCAGGGGGCCCCCCCTCGGCCTCGGGTGCGATCGCGGTCGGCGCGCTGGCCTCGCGCCAGGATGCGCTGCGCGCCATAGATGCAATTGCGGAGTATTTCCGCAAGAATGAGCCCTCGAGCCCCGTCCCGTTATTGTTGGATCGCGCCAAG
>DAITMW010000102.1:17914-21300 GCA_036834945.1 Steroidobacteraceae bacterium | reverse complement strand
CTCTCAACATGTTCTCGATCGGGGCGCGCTCCAGCTCCAACCCGGAGCCGACACATGGCCACATGTGGTTCTCACCGATCATCCCCCGCACCGCGGAAGCCATTTTCGAGGCCAACGAGGTGTTCGCGGCCGCCGCGCGCGAATTCAACCTGCCGGCGCTGCGATTCAGCCTGCCCTCGTGTTATTGGGAGCGGGCGTTCATCTTCATATTCGGCTTCCCGGTCACCACCGACCCCGCGGTCAACAAGAAGAATCGCGCCGCTTTCTACAAGCTCATCGACGTCGCCGCCCAACACGGTTGGGGCGAGTACCGGACGGCGCCCGCCTACCAGGACGCCGTGATGAACGCCTACTCGTTCAACAACCACGTTTTGCGGCGCTTCCATGAGACCGTCAAGGATGCAATCGATCCCAACGGGATTATCTCGCCCGGACGCTACGGCATCTGGCCCCGGCATCTGAGGAAGGCATGATGAACAGAGTGACGGCAACCGCGATTACGGCGGCGATCGCGACGGCGGCTGCGATTGCCGCGACCCCACGAGCGGCGTGGGCGGCGCAGCCTGTCCCAACCATCGACTGGACCCCTGCCCCGGTCAGCACCCCACCGGGCCAGCCCGCCGGTTACGTCCTGTTCCAGAGAGCCTGCGCGGTCTGCCACGGAAGCGGACCCGGCAAACCCGGCTCACGCGCGCTCGCCGTCAAATACAAAGGCTCGCTCCCCGCGCTACTCGAGGAGCGGACGGACCTGAAAGCGCCGTATATCAAACAGGTCGTGCGCCAGGGTCTCAGTGTCATGCCCTTCTTCCGCAAAACCGAGCTGTCGGACGTGGACCTCGAGGCGATCACGGCGTACCTGACACGCAAGCGGCCCTGACCAGACCAACGTCGAACGGCCGCGGGGCCGGCGGACCTGCGTATCCGCTCAGGCGCTCCGGGCCTGCGGAATGGGCGCCGCCTGTCCGGCGGAAGCGACAATCTGCCGGGTCACATCACGTCCACCCTGCGAATTCGTCCAGATGGCCTGGATGGTATAGATCGGGCCCCAGGGGATGCCCCACCAGCCGAACACGAATGACAGCAAGGTGAACTTGAGCCCCTTGCCCACCGAGCCCTCGTCCGCGCGCACGAAATGGATGTCCGACGGCCGCTTGAACGTCATGAAGACGACTGAAATGCAATATTGGTAAATCACGAACCGGGCGCCGCGGTCCAACTCCGCACGGATCGCCTCGTTCGACATGCCTTCGGTGCCGACTATTTTCACGACCAATTCCCTCTTTTGTGAGCGGTGCCCGCCCTCAACATACCATGTTGCGTGTTAGGCTCGTCAACTGCATGGACGTCGTCTACCCCAGCGGGCCGGCTGCGGTCCCGGAAAACCTGACCGTCCCGAGTCGCAACTATCGCCGCCAGGCCTGGCTCGCGACCGGCGGCCTGTTGCTTTTTGTGGCCGTCTATTTCGCGCTGGCGGGTTGGTTCGGGTGGACGGCGTACCGTCTGTTGGCCTCCCTGGCGCACGCGCACGGCGATTCCGTCCTGGGCAACATCGTGGGGGGCGCGGCGGCGGCCTTTTTGGCCGTTTTCATGCTCAAGGCGCTGGTCTTCGTCAAACGCGGTGAGGCGGTCGAGGATCTGGAGGTCACAGCGGCCGAGCAGCCCGTCTTGTTCGAATTCCTGTACCGCCTGGCGGACGAAGCCGGCGCGCCTCGACCGCACCGTGTATTTCTCTCGGGGCGCGTGAACGCGGGCGTGTTCTACGACCTGTCGCTGGCGAACCTCCTGATTGCCTCCCGGAAGAATCTCGAGATCGGGCTCGGCCTGGTCAACGTGCTCAATCTCGGCGAGTTGAAGGCGGTCCTCGCCCACGAATTCGGTCACTTCGCCCAGCGCACCATGGCGGTCGGCCGCTGGGTGTATATCGCGCAACAGATCGCCGGTCACATCGTGGCGCGCCGTGACGCGCTCGACACCTTCCTGGCGCGCCTGTCGCGCGTCGACATCCGCATTGCCTGGATCGGCTGGCTGATGCAGCTCATCGTCTGGTCGATCCGCTCATTGGTCGACCTGGTATTCCGGATCGTCGTGCTGGCGCAGCGCGCCCTGTCGCGGGAAATGGAGTTTCAGGCGGACCTGGTCGCCGTATCGGCCACGGGCAGCGATGCCCTGATCCATGCTCTGCACAAACTCGGTGCCGCGGACCAGTCCTGGTCACGCGCCGTGGATTTCACCAATGCCGAAATCCGCGAGGGACGTGGCGTCAAGGATCTGTTCGCCGTACAAACGCGGATCATTGAGCGCGTCCGGGCGGTTCTCAGTGACCCCGGCTACGGTGCCGTACCTCCAATCCCTGTCTCCAGCCCCGAGACTCATAGACTCTTCAAGGCGACGCTCGCCGCTCCACCGCAGATGTGGGCTACGCATCCTACAAATTCGGATCGCGAAGCCAACGCCAAGCGGACCTATGTGAGGGCGGCCATCGACGAGCGCAGCTCCTGGATACTTTTCAGGGATTCGGATGCGCTACGTGCGCAGGTTTCGGCACGTCTTACGCGTAAAGCCACTTGCGAGCTGGCGCCACTGGAAGACACCCTGGTCAGGGTAGACAAACAGTACGCGCGCGGTTACCTCGATCCGTCCTACCGAGGCGCCTATCTCGGTCGTTCGATCGTCCGCAACGCTCGTTCTGTTGAGGACTTGTACTCCCGCCCGGTGATGCGCGATGGCCTGGTCGCCGCACTGGATTCGCTCTATCCCGAGTCGCTCTCCGCGGAGCTCGAGCGGCTGCGTGGACTGTACGAGGAGAAGAATCTCCTGACAGCGCTACGCTCGGGCCTTCTGACGGCTCCGGGTGGAGTCATCCGCCATCGCGGCGAGGAGGTCTCACGCAAGGCGCTGCCGCGTGTCATCGATTCCGTGCAACGCGAGCTCGACGCCTGCGAACAGGTGGTGCGCGAGCACGATCGCAGTTGCCGTACCGTGTATCTGTCGGCGGCTGCCGAGCTCGGGGAGGGCTGGGCCAACTACCTGAAGGGTCTGCTCCAACTCCTGCATTACGCCGACCACGTGGAAGCGAATCTGCTCGACGCCCACGCTCTGCTGGCCAACACGGTCTCCCTCGCGACCTCGGCCGGCCGTGTCAGTTCCGCGGATCGGGAGCGCATCCTGCATGCGGCGGACACAACCTACAGTGCGCTCCGCGATGTTCATACAGCCGCGGACAAAGTCATTCCCGACCGAACGGTTCTCAATCGGATGCAGGTCGAGTCCTGGCGCCACGCACTCGAGGAGCTCAAGCTGCCGGCGCCGTCCGCCGCCAACCTCGGCCAATGGCTCAACGCCGTCGACAGTTGGATACGCTCGACCGCCAAGTCCTTGAGCACCTT
>DAITMW010000102.1:0-17814 GCA_036834945.1 Steroidobacteraceae bacterium | reverse complement strand
GGAAACAGCGCGGGCCAGTCCACGGTGCACATCTTCAACGGGCTCGGAGAGCCCGTCCGGGTGCGACTCGGCGACCGGACTGTCGACGTACCTATGTTTGGTCATCGTAACGTCAAGGGGTCGATGTCCGACCGACTGCATGTTGTGACCACCACGCGCGACGGACGCCCGATCGAAGAATTCGATGCAACCCTCGCCGGCGCTTCCTCGCACGAAATATATAACATCGCCGGCGCGGGGGTGCTCGTCGACTGGCAGGCCGCGTACGGCTCGGCCCGACCGCGGGCGCCGCATATCGTGGGTGACCCACGCTGGTATTCAACCTCCGCGGATTTCATATTCCAGCAGCCGCCTACCTCGGTTCCCACCAAGTACGGCGCGGCCACCCGCGATGTACTCACGGGACTGGGCAGCGAATCGCCGAACTACATCGTGGAAGTCGCCGCCGAGCCGAAGACGATCCAGTCCATTGTCGCCGCTCACGCCCGTTGGGATGCGAGCCAGGCCCGTTTCACCGAGCTCTGGCTCGCCGTGGCGGCCACTCTGCCCAACCGTGATGAGCTGCTACGAGCACGGATCCAGGACCAACCCCGCGACATCTACAACATGCGTCTGGAGCAGGACTTCGCGCCCCCGACGGTTCATGCGGCCGTTTGCGCGCGAGATCAGGACCTGGCGGCCGCCTCCCCCGCGAATCCGGATCTGCAGTACCTCGCCATACGCTGCCTGGAGGATCGCGAAGAGCAGGCCAAACAGTACCTGGAGCAGGTGGCACGCTGGCCGCGCAATGGCTGGCTGGAGTTCGGAGCGGGCTACGTGTTGGCCAACCGTGGTCAGTGGCAAGAAGCCCTCGCGATGTACGACCAGGCTCGTCGCAGATTGCCGGGAATGACCGAGCAGCTCACGGTGGTGACCGCCCGACTCACCCGGATGGTCAACGGGCTCTCGGCGGCCCAATTGCGTCCCCTTCTCGACAAGTCGCAATTGCTGCAGACAGTGAGTTTCGCGGACGTACCTCCACCCAACGCGAAGCTCGGTGGCATCGCACCGGCGTACCTGATGTTGGCCCAGGGAAATCTGGACCAGGCGTTGAGTGTGTCGGAGGGAACTCCCGAGGACCAAGCCCGGCTGCTGCGGCTGGTAGCGGCCTCGGATGGGGCGCCCGGTGAGACTATCGAGCGGGCCTTGACACTATCACCCGATAGGGGCCTCGATGCGCAAACGTTGCTACCGACCCTGGCGTTGCTCGCCAGGAAAGGGGGCGACCTCGAGCCCTACCTGCAACGGGCGTCAAAGATCCTTGGCGAGGACACCAACGCCGTGCTCAATGCCTTCTCGTTGGTACGCGGCCACGCGGAGAAGTCTGTAATAGACAACGCCCTTCGCGGCCTGCCTATGGAGCATCACGCGGGAATCTACGTGGCGGCGGCCATCCTTCGTGGTAATGCGTGCCCCGGGGAATGGCGCATGGCCGCACAGAGGCTATTATTTTCCACTGAGCGCCCGTACCTGCGCTGAGGCGCTGAAGCGCTGAGGCGCTGAGGACAAGCCAGCGGTCGACCTGCCGGCAAGGACCGGTGACAATGTGTGTATGAATCCTGTCACCGATCACTACGAGAGGTTGCTCGCCGAGCACTATAGCTGGATGTTCGGAGTCGCACCGCCTGTCAAGGCAGCCGAGCAACTCGAGTTGCTCAAACGTTTGCGGATAGCGTCCGGCGAGCTCGCCGTAGACCTGGGTGCCGGCTCCGGCTTCCAGTCCATGGCCCTGGCGGACCTCGGCTTCACGCGGGTCCTCGCCATCGACACGAGCGCCAGACTCCTGCGCGAATTGCGCTCGAATTGCGGCAACCGCCCGGTCACCGCGATAGAGGACGACATGCTGCATATCCGGCAGCACGCCTCGCCCGAGTCTGCCGATGCCGTCGTTTGCATGGGCGATACACTGACCCACCTCCCACGGCGTGAGCTGGTCCCAACACTGTTTTCCGAAGTGTCCGGAGCGCTTCGCCAGGGGGGTCGGTTTGTCCTGACGTGGCGCGACCTTTCCTCCGAGCTGCAAGGTGTGGATCGTTTCATTCCCGTCCGCAGCACAACGGACAAGATCATGACCTGCTTTCTGGAATACCGCCCTGATACCGTCGTCGTGCACGACCTGGTCCATACCCGTGAAGACGGCTCGTGGAAACTCGCCAAGAGCTGCTATCCGAAGCTACGATTGGCCGTGGATGACGTGCGTCGCGAAGTGACGCAAGCCGGGCTCGACGTTTATGCCGTGGAAAACGTGCGTGGCATGAGCATTCTGGCCGCGCAGAAGGTGTGATCATGAACGGCACCTATCTTCGGTTCTACATGCACGAGAACGTCAGGCACCACCATCAGCTGCTCTACGAGTGGCTCCTTCAGCATGCCAGGCGGATGGGTGTTCACGGTGGCTCCGCGTTTCGCGCCATCGAGGGCTTTGGCCGGCACGGTGTCCTCCACGCCGCGCACTTCTTTGAGCTGGCCGGCGAGATGACGATCGAGGTCGAATTCATACTCACCGACGAGACGGCCGATCGCCTGCTCGAGAGCCTGCGGCAGGAAAGTGTCAACCTCGTATACGCCCGCACTCCCGCCGAGTTTGGTGTGGTCGGCACCGGGGCGCAACCGCTACAGGCCCGTTAACGTCGCGACAGATGTCGTATGCTAGGCGGCAGGAGGTCCTGATGCGCCACTT
This sequence comes from Steroidobacteraceae bacterium, assembly GCA_036834945.1. Lineage (GTDB taxonomy): Bacteria > Pseudomonadota > Gammaproteobacteria > Steroidobacterales > Steroidobacteraceae > 13-2-20CM-66-19. The sequence continues at coordinate 15,095 of DAITMW010000102.1, read as the reverse complement.
GACGATTTCGGTCGACGACGAGCTGGCCGACACTTTTGATCGGCTGGTCGAGGAAAAAGGCTACGGCAGCCGGTCGGAGGCTTTTCGTGACCTGCTGCGCGGGGCCCTGGGGCAGCAGCAACTGCGTACCGGAACAGCAAAATACTGCGTGGGTGCGTTGAGCTACGTGTACAACCACCACGAGCGCCAGCTGGCGCGCCGGCTCACGAGCATGCAACACGATCACCACGATGTGACCGTTTCGACGATGCATGCCCATCTCGACCACGATAATTGCATCGAGACGGTGATACTGCGCGGTCCCACCCAGGCTGTCATGGATTTCGCGCAAGCCGTGATGGCACAGAGCGGCGTGCGTCATGGGAGCTTCCAGCCAATACCGATCGAGATGGACAGGGCAGGCGCGAAGCGGCATGCCCACGTCCATGCACGGCCTCGAACCTGAGCGCTGGCCGCCCTGCCGAGCGCTATTCGGAGCCTGTGAGGTAGCGGACCAGGCCGAGCCCGGCGACTGCGAAACTCAACATCGCCACCAACAATCCGATCCACCGGGAAGCCGTCCGGGCGCGCAGGTCCTGTCGCCGTAACAAACCGGCGACCCACGCCCCGTTGATCCCATCCACCAACAGCATGCCGAGCATGAAGAGCAGTCCGAGCGCGATGCCGACGCCGGCCGCGGCAAATTGTGTCGCGATGGCGGAAAAAAGCACCGCCTGACTCAAAGTATCGAACGAGATCGCGAACAGCGCGCCTGTCGCGATGATGGCCAGCGGCCGGGAGGTGCGCATCAGACCGGATAACAGAGCACCGCGAAGGCCCGCGATGGGGACGATTTCGTCCGCAGGAGTCCTCAGCACCGTATACAGATTCAGCACGCCCATGCCCGTCAGGAACAGGATGGACGTCCATGCGCCAAAGACGCGAGCCCAACCGGGCACACTGTAAACGGTCGCCGCGGCGCCGATCACGCCCGCCACCAGGAGGACCACGACTCCGTGACCGAACGAGAAAAGCGCTCCGCACCAACGCGCCTGACGTGAGCCCATGAAAGCGTTGTAGCGCGTGAGTCCGTCGATCGCCGCAAGGTGATCGGCGTCAAGGCCATGCCGCGCTCCGAGGGCCAGGGCCGTTCCACATAGGGGCAACCAGTCCGGCGCCGCCATTCAGCCGCCCCTGGCGCGCGAGGCGCGCACAAATCGTGTACACATTCCGCCAATCGGTCGTCTCATAGGACGGAAAAAAATTTAATCATACCCGGAGACGATTTCGTATGATGTTTGGAAAAATGATCATATCAGGAGGGCGAATCGGTGGCCTGCACCTTTTCGAGGGGTGTCTTGCGCTCTGCGCATCCGAAACCGGCCGCGGCTCGTACAGCTATTGAAATGCAACGAAGCCTCGCAAGCTGCAGCGCCCTGGTTCCAATGACATTGACGTGCCTCGTGGCGCACGCGAACGAGCCCTCGAGCGATGCCGCCTCGCCCGTGGCCACTGTGACGGTCGTGGCCACAGGGGTGAGCAATATGGATGCGGCCTCCGCCGGGGATGTGTCTCACGAGCAACTCGCGAGTCAACCGCTGCTGCGGCCGGCGGCGGTGTTGGAAAATGTGCCCGGCCTGATCGTCACACAGCATTCCGGCGAAGGGAAAGCCAATCAGTATTTTCTGCGGGCCTTCAATCTGGACCACGGTACCGACCTCGCCACCGAGGTCGACGGCATGCCGGTCAACATGCCGACGCACGCGCACGGCCAGGGCTATACCGATCTCAACTTCCTGATTCCGGAGCTGATCGGGGACCTGCACTTCAAAAAGGGACCCTACTACGCCGACGAGGGCGACTTCGCCACCGCGGGTGCGGTGCGCATGACACTTCTGAACGAGATTCCCGTTTCCGCCACGCTAGGCTTCGGGCAGGACGGCTACCGCCGCGCGCTGCTCCTGGGAAGCGCGCACGTCGCCGACGGAACGCTGCTGGGCGCAGGTGACGTCTATCACAACGACGGCCCTTTCGATACTCCCGACGGTTACAACCGACGCAACGCCGTAGTGCGCTATCACCACGGTACGGATCGGAATTTCTACACGCTCACGGGCATGGCCTATTCCGGGAAATGGAATTCCACCGACCAGGTCCCCCAGCATGCCATCACCGAAGGTTTGATAGGCCGCTTCGGGAACCTCAACCCTTCCGATGGCGGCACAACCAGTCGCTGGAGTCTGTCCTTCAATCGGGTGCGCCGCTCGGAAGATGACCAGGTCCAATTCTCCGCATACGTCATCCGTTACAAGCTCGACCTTTATTCCACCTTCACCTACTACCTGTCCGATCCGTCCAACGGGGACCAGATGCTGCAGCACGACGACCGGGTCGTGTACGGCTTCAATGGGTCCAGGACCTGGTACAGCTCCGTCGGGGGCATTCCAACCACGACAGTCGTGGGAGCTCAGGGAAGGGTCGACGACATCCGCGACGTCGGTATCGATGCCACCGTGCAGCGGCAATACCGCTACACGAAACAGGCAGCCAGCGTGCTGGAATCCAATGGCGCGGTCTATCTCGAGAACAGTACCGCGTGGACCAACCGATTCCGCACCGTTCTGGGACTGAGAGAAGATGTATTCGACTTCGACGTCAAGGACAAGTTGCGCAACAGCGACGGCAGTTGCAACCTCAACAGCGATCCACTCGGCTGCAACACCGGAAATGTGCACGCAAACATCTTCAGCCCGAAGCTGGGCATCGTGCTCGGCCCATGGGGAAGAACGTCATACTATCTGAGTGTCGCAGAGGGATATCACAGCAACGACGCGCGCGGTGTGACGCGTAGTGGTGAGAATCCGGAGGCCATCGCGGTCACTCCACTGACCCGTGCCAGAAGCGCGGAAGTAGGTATCGCGACAGACCCCATTCCCGCCTGGCACAGCACCCTCGACCTGTTCCTGCTGAAGCTCGAGAGCGAGCTGGTCTTTGCCGGCGACGCGGGGGTCACCGAGCCCAGCGGCTCCACGACCCGAACCGGCATCGAATGGGGCAACAGCTTGCGGATCAACAGCTGGTTACGCGCCGACCTGAACGCCGCCTTTTCGCGGGCCAGGTTCGATCGCGACCTCGACCCGGATGATCTGGGTTGCGGCGATGCCGCCGCGAGTCATCCTTGCACGGCCCCGATAGCCATCACCGGCCGCTACATCCCGAACAGTCCGACCAATGTCATCGACTTCGCACTGACTGCGCAACACCCCACAGGGTGGTTCGGCACGATCCGCGCCAGACACTTCGGGGCGTCACCGCTCGTCGAGGACAACAGCGCACGCTCACCACCCTACACGACCGTCGATCTGCGGCTCGGCTACGAGCGGCCGAATCGCTGGCTGCTGGCCATGGACGTGTTCAATGTCGCCGACGTCAGATGGAATGACATCGAGTATTACTACGTGTCCCGCCTCCGGAATGAGGGCACGCCAAGGCCGGACTTCGTCGTCCACCCTGGCGTGCCCAGAACCGTGCGGGTGCACTTTCAGTACTGGCTGTAATGCCTCACTGACGCAATTCCCAGTAACGCGGCGCCTTGTAGTAGTCGTAGGTCCGATCGCGGAATTGCATGCCGTCGTCACCCGTCAGCTCGTCGATCGAGCCCGACGGAGCCGCTTGCAGTTGCTCCTTCGTATAGGAGACGACGTAAGCATTGTCGCCCGGGTCATAGTCCAGGGCCGACCAGGGAATCGGGTGGTATTTCTCGGCCATGCCGAGAAAACCTCCGAAGCCCACCACGGCGAACAGGATGCTGTTGGATTGCTTGTCCAGGATCACATCCTCGATGGTGCCGATCTTGTTGCCGGCGGGATCGTGGACATTCGTACCCAGGACTTTCTTGGCGCGGATGGCGCGAGTGTGGCCGCTGACGGTCGGCATTTCTCTACTCCTCTTCAGTTGGGTTGCGATCGTAAGCCGCAAGAAGAGTGCCTCACGACGTTCCCGCGAGAAATCGTCTACGTACACCTCAGCGTGTAGGACTGCACCGATTCGGTGGCGTTGCGATTCCTATCGGCTTGAGCCACGGCTGGAGGACAGCCAGCGCGCGATGTTGCTCACGTAGCGGTGAGTATCGGCCATCGCCTGCGGAGTGCGCATGATCGCCTCCCCTGGCGCCTCGCTGACAAAGCTCGGACAACCGCAGCGTGTATCCCAGTTGTAGTCAACGAAGTGATGGAACGTGCTCTCGGCAATCGCCGCCCCGCCGCCAGGACCCGGTTCGAACGCGACCGAGATGTTGAAACGGTGACCTGTGACTTTGCTGGTACCTGTCGCAATGACCCTCGCGCCCTCACCTTCCGGTGCGCCGACAGCACCTTCGTGAGGATGAGACGGCAGATAACGGATGGCCCCGGTCGGAGAGCTCGGATCGGCCAATACCGGGTGCACGGCTCCAACCGGCTCGATGGTCTGATAGTCACCGTTGGCGCCGGAATGGAAATTGGGCCAGGAGATGTACGCCGTATACGGATCGTCTCGCTCACGCCGCTCGGGATCGGGATCGAGGTTGCGCGTATGAAAGTAATGCGCATTACCGACACCGCCCAGCGAGCACACGGACGATCCGAGGTCCATGTGATCCCGCGTCACCATCAGCCCTCCGCCCTTGCGCCGGAATCGCGAGATCCCGTCGCAATCCTCGGGAGTCAGCCCGTCACCGACGTCGACGGCGAAAAGCCAAAGCTGCTTGAAATCACTGTCATCGAGGGCCGCAAGTACCGAATCGGGCTTACCGGGCGGATCGCGGTCGCGAGCCGTGACCTCGTAGACGGGCGCGCCCACGCTGTCGCGTTGGTCACGCAGGAACCGGGTCAGCAAGCTGAACCGCGCGATCGACCAGTCATCCTCGACGGTGGGAATGGTCGTTTGCAGCAGGACTTTGATGGGTGTGGGCATGGGCTAGGCGGCTATACGATGCTCGTAGTAGGGCTGCACACGGTCAGAGAGTATCTCCTCCAGGCGCTCCTTCGTGGCCCTCTCCGGGGCGAGCCATTCACGCACGTTCTCCTCCTTCAGCGAGATGATGCACCGGGTATGTCCCGTCGCCAGGATCTCCGGTGGCGGCTCGTCCGTGATGGCAGCGAAGGAGTCGAGATCCGGCTCGCGCGGGTGGGTCCAATGCGACCACAAACAGGCGATCGTCATGGGAGCCCCGGTGTTGGGATTGAAGTTCAACACGATATTCGATTCGCGCTCCCCGGGGGCCAGCTCGCGTTTCTCATAGAGGTGGCGTGGTACGTTCTCGAAAAAAGAATCCACCACCATGATGCCGTGATTCTTGCCGTACAGCCCGGACCAGAAACCGTTCAGGTTATCGCGTCGCGCGTTGTAGCAGCCCTTGTAGAGGTCGTCGTAACTCGCCGGCTTCCCGGGCAGACGGCACAGGTAGCGCATCGGTCTGATCAGCAGGCGGTCGCCATCATTCGTCACCACGGGCACGTAGTACTTCTTCGGGAAGATCCGCGTATCGTCCTCGCCGAGATTCTCGCTATGCAGCCTGGACAGCTTGCTGGCGAGTGCGGCCATCTTCTCGGTGGCGATGCGCTCGTCATTGCGGGCCGCCTTGGTTTCCTTGATCTGCAGCTTTCTCTGCGCATCCACCAGACGCTTGCGCTGTTTGAAGAGCTCCTGCTCCCACACCCGCGCCTGTTTCTCACGGTAGCGCTCGATGTATTCCTGGCTGGCCCGCGCCCTCTCGTCCGTCGACTGCATGACATGGACATCCAGCGCGCGCGCGAACTGGATGCCGTCGTCGTCCACCCGCCGGCGGAAGAGCTCCTGAAACAGCTCCCAGGCGACCTCCGCGCCGTAACGCTTGACGAGCCAGCTGAGGTTTTGTCGAACCAGGGCCGAATAGCACATACCCCCATATTAGTGGCGGAAACCCGTACCGCCAAGCCTAGGCGCGGCAGGCACAGCTCTTGCGTTTATGGTGTTGTGGAACACAGGTGGGGACAACGGAAGAGAGCCAGCATGAGTGTCCAACTGAGGACACAGGGGGGACTCGTCGCGCTGGGCCGGATAGTGAACCTGAGCCTCAGTGGCGCAATGGTGCAGACGACTCTGAAGGCTCCGCTGTTCTCGCGTGTCCAGCTGACTCTCTCCGTGAATCGCAAACACAAGGCCCAGATGGAAGCGCAGATCGTGCGGCAGACGGATCTGGGGCTGGCCGTGGAATGGAGTGAATTCGGCAACGACCTGATACAAGCGATCCTGGCTGCGCGCCAGCCAGCGCAGGCTCGAGCTGGGTAAATTCCGTCAGCCGCGCCGCCGGTGCTCCGCCTCCGTGGCGGGTACATTCCGTCAGCCGCGCCGCCGGTGCTCCGCCTCCGTGGCGGACAGACTGTTGGCGATCTTGCTGAGCACGCCCGCTGCGATTGTAGCGATATGGGGATGCGCGCCGTCCCTGATCAGGCCCCGCTTGGCCTCGATGGCCGCCTCCACTGATTCGACGAGCGACTCCAGGGGCACGACCTTCTTCTCCATCAAGACCAGCATCAGACACTCGACCAGCATCACCGACGCCTCGGCATAGGCCAGGTGCAAATCCAGATCCGTCCGCTCCCGCTCAGTCATCGCGCTTAGCCTGCTCACCGACGTACTCCGGTGTCTTCCTCTCGTAGGCATCCAACAGCGGGTAGGCCCGTCGCGCGAGCTCATCGAGATCGCCGATGCTCACCTCACCATCACGTACACTGACGATACCGCCCTCACGAAACCCTCGCAAAATACGGTTCACGTGCACCGGGGTGATCCCCAGGTGATCGGCGAGCTGTGTCTGGGTGAGCGGCATTCTGAAGGTGCGCGCCTCACGCGCGATGGCTCCCGAGAGCGCCAGCCGGCCGCGGAAATCGATCAACAACAAGGCGAGGCGCTCATCCGCGCTCCCCTGCCCCAGGCCGAAGACCCAGCCATGCAGCCGTCTTTCCTCCTCCACCACCTGCCAGATACAGCGATTGGCGACATCCGGATCCGAGCCGAACGCACGATGCAGATCCTCGTAGTGAACCCGCTCGACCACGGCATCCGAGAGGATCTTCACGTCATCGAAATGGGTGGAGACAAACATGCTCTTGATGGCGAACAGCTCACCCGGCAGGAAGACCAGGATGATCTGATCGCGGCCATCGGCGATGCCGCGCGTGCGACAGGCCCAGCCCGACACCAGGCGATACACGAAGTGGTGATCCGTGCCGGCCCTGATCAAGGTCTTGCCGGCCGGGATGTTATACGCGGTGCCGCGCATGAGCTCCTTCAACTTGGCTTCACCGCGCAGCAGGGAGTGTTCCAGGTGGGGGCGATGGTGGGCGAAGCGAACCACGTCGTTCATTCGTCCTCCGCTAGTGTTACGTGGGCGTGGCCCAGAGAGGATAGCCGCTATCCAGCAACCGTGCCGCGCCCGCTTACCAACATAGGTTAATAAACGCGGCGCGGCAGGTTAGGTTGCATTTTCTTTTTTACCCTGGCGGGGCAGTATTTACCGGGGCGCAGCGGGTACTCAGGGGAAGCGCCCAGGCCCGGTCGATCTCCCGCGAAGTGGGTGCGGGGTGGGTGCCCGAGAGCGGAAATTCGATGCGGACATCCTGACGTCCGCCGGACGCATCCGGAATATTGCCGATGCCCACGAAGCGCCGCACCATGTGATCCGCACTCGCGTAGGTGATGTCAATTGTTGGGGCGATGAAACCGAACCACGCAGCCACCCCCAGGCGTACCCGCACGACCGGCTCGCCATCGAGGATCTCCGCTGTCGCGCTCTTGATGCGCATGTCCAGGTAGCCCAGGCGACTGGGCACGACGAAGGCCATCTGCCCTTTCCCGGGCTTGCCGAGCTCGCTCCAGTGATGGCTGACGAAAGCATCGAAGCCGGCGTCGATCACGGGATTGGCGCGCTCGGGCAACGCGGCCGTCCTGAGCGGCGCGTCGCGATTTGACTGTATGAATGCTTCACGGCCCTGGGTGCTGCTGCGTACACCTTCGCGGTAGCCGCTACGGGCGTCCAGCAGTTCGAAATCGGGTGCCTCATCACTGGGGGAATCACGCACCCATTTGCGCGCGAACGGCTCACCCGAGGGACAACGGTAAAGCACTAATCGCGTGCGCACGCCGTTACCGTCCTCGAAGCGGAAGTGCTCTTCTTTGTAGAGGACGTGGCCGTCACTACTCGCATAAGCCGTGCCTTCGTAGTGGCACGGCGAAGTCACGCTCAACAGGCACAGAACGATCAGGCGCATGACCGGAAAGAAGATATACGTGTCATCCAGCCATCAGGATGCACCAAAGTCGGCGCAACGGCTACGACCCCGTTTGGGAACGCGAGCACCATCGCTCGGGATGCATCCACCGTGATCCGCTGACCGTACTCCCTGCACGTCACGTCCTTTTCCAACATGTGTCGCTCAGGAGGTCTCATCATGCGCCGCCCCACCCAGCTCGCCGGAGCGCTCCTCGCGCTCTGCGCCCCCTTGCTCAGTCTCGCCTCGAGCCACCGCGAAGCACCCAACATCGCCGGATCACCCAGGGTGGACGGAACCGACCTTTACCTGTTCCGCAGTTACGAACCCGGACGCCAGGGCTTCGTCACCCTGATCGCCAACTACATCCCGTTCGAGGAGCCCGCCGGCGGCCCCAACTTCTACCAGATGGACCCGCAGGCCGTGTACGCCATCAACGTCAACAATGACGGCGATGCGAGCGCCGACCTGTCATTCCAGTTCCGCTTCACCAACATGCTGAAGAAGCTGGCCGTGCCCGCGGGCGGCCCCACGATCGCCGTGCCATTGCTCAACGTCGGCCCCGTCGACAAGAACGGCAAGGCGTTGAATGTCACTGAGAGCTACACAGTCACCGTCGTACGACGCTCGCCGCATTGGCATGGACTTGCGGAAAATGCCATGCTCGGCGGAACCACCTTCTTCAAGCCCGTGGACAACATCGGCACGAAATCCATTCCCGATTACCCCTCGTACGCGGACAACTTCCTGTACGACATCAGCATCCCCGGCTGTGCCACCCCAGGACGCGTGTTCGTCGGGCAGCGCAAGGAAGGGTTCGTCGTGAATGTCGGCGAGATCTTCGACCTGATCAACACCAACCCTGTCGGCCCGCGCGACGGCGAGCCGAACAGCCTGTCCCACAAGAACGTCACCTCCCTGGCTCTGGAGCTGCCGATTGCCTGCCTCACCAACGGCAAGGATCCGGTCATCGGTGCCTGGACCACCGCCAGCTTACCCAGGCGAGATGGGGACGGCCCGCGCTGGGATGACTGGCAAGGTCCCGGCGGCGAGTGGCTACACCAGGTCTCGCGGCTCGCCAATCCTCTCGTCAACGAGGTGGTCATCGGCCTCCCGGACAAGGATCGCTTCAACGGCAGCCATCCGTTACAGGACGGGCAGTTCCTGAAGTATGTGACCAATCCGACACTCCCCGTGCTGCTCAACGCGTTGTTCGGCAACGCGGCCATGGTACCCGCCACCCCCCGGAACGATCTCGTGGCGGCCTTTCTGACTGGCGTGAAGGGACTCAACCAACCGCTCAAGGTGCGGCCGGCGGAGCTCATGAGGCTCAACACATCAATTCCCCCGACCGCGCCCGCCTCGCAGAACGATCTCGGCGTGTTGGGTGGTGATGCCGCCGGCTTCCCGAACGGGCGCCGCCCCTTCGATGACATTACAGACATCGAGCTGCGGGTCGTCATGGGCGCGCTCTGCGGGAAAATCGGCTCCTGCGGGTCACAGCTGACCGACCCGAACAACGGGACCGCGTACACCGATGGAGCCCGCTCCGCTGGGCCAGACGAGGCCAACCTCCATGTGACCGGCAAGGTCGATGCGACGGATACGTATCTGGACGTGTTCCCTTACCTGAGCACGCCCCTGCCGGGCTCGCCGAACTGAGTGGCACCCGTGCGACTGTTGATTGCACTGGCGGGCGCGATCGCTTCGGCTTTCGCGTCCGCTACCCCTCGCATGCCATCGGCTGACTCCACTGTCCTGGAGCAGGTCCCTGCGGTAGCGGCTACCCGGAAGCTGGCTCCTCTGCGAGCAGCGGTTGCAACACATCCCGAGGATCTCCGCAGCGCCCTCGCTCTCGCACAGGGCTACGTGGACATCGGCCGGGCGACCGCCGATCCGCGCTTCGTCTCCTACGCTCAAGCAACACTGGGCCGGTGGGTCACCGCTCCCAACCCCGACCCGGCGGCGCTCACTCTCACTGCAACCGCCCTGCAGTATCTGCACCGCTTCGATGCGGCACTCCGGCTCCTCGACCAGTCCCTGGCAGTCCGGGCCTCCAACGCGCAGGCCTGGTTGACCAAGGCCACCGTGTTGCAGGTCGAAGGGCGCTTCGACGAGGCACGGCAGGCCTGCCGGCCGCTGATCCGGCTCAGTGGCCAACTGATCGCACTGACCTGCCTCACCTCGGTCAACAGCCTGACGGGCAGACTCAACTCCAGCTACCTCGCCTTGCGTGAGGTGTTCACTGACGATCCGCGCCTGGACCCCGCCGTGCGCGTGTGGATACTGGACCAACTCGCGGACATGGCTCAGCGTCAGGGGGACGATGCGGCGGCAGAGCGCTACTACCACGCCGCGTTGCGCGTGAATCCCCAAGATAGCTACACCAAGGGCGATTATGCGGACTTGATGCTCCGCAATGGCCGTGAGCCTGAACTTTTGGCTCTCCTGCGGGGGGACGAGCAACAGGACAATCTTCTCCTGCGCCTGGCGATCGCAGGCACACGGATGCGTACCGCACGAGCGCGCGGTTGGGCCGATGAGTTTCAGGCGCGTTACGAGGCAGCCCGACGCGACGGCGATCTCACGCATCTGCGCGAGCAGGCCCGATTCCTCCTCGAGGTACGGGGGGCTGCAAAGGCAGCATTGGATCTGGCCATACGCAATTGGAACGTACAAAAAGAGCCGGCGGATGTGCGCATCTACTGGGCGGCGGCCAGCCGGGCCGGCAGTGAGGCGGACTTGCGCCGCCTGCGCGATTGGATTCGCCAGGTGCGTTATGAAGACGCAACGGTCGGTCTCGCGGGCATGACGCCGGTGGGCGTCCAGCCATGAAATGTTGGCGACAGTGGCTGGCCGCGGCGCTCTTGTGTGTCGACTCCACTATGGCCCTGGCGCACAAACCGAGCGACAGCTACCTCACGCTGCGCCAAGCCCCGCAGGGCACCTCCATCGACGGACAGTGGGATATCTCGCTGCGCGACCTGGAGCACGCCGTCGGCCTGGACGTCGACGGTGACGGGCGGATCACCTGGGGCGAGCTGAAAGCCCGGCGAACCGCACTGACGGAATATGCCCTGGCGAGACTGTCGATCGAAGTGGTCGCGCGCGGTGACCGGGAGAGTTGCCGGGTGCAGCCCCGTGGCCTGCTCTTCGATGAGCATGTCGACGGCGGCTACGCGGTACTGCGATTCAGCGCCGACTGCCCGTTTCGAGCGGCCCAACTGGCGATCCATTATGCGCTGTTCTTCGAGTTGGATCCCAACCATCGCGGACTGCTCAGTGTCAGCGCCGCCGCCCACGCAGGACCCGATAGGCGCCAGGCACGAGTGCTGGCGGATGCCGGCCGCACGGCGACGATCAACCTGGGCGCGCCCGATCGACTGGCGCAGTTCCGGGCCTTCCTGGACGAAGGCGTCTGGCATATCTGGAAGGGCTATGATCACATCCTGTTCCTGCTGATGCTGCTCCTGCCGGCCGTCGTGACTTTCCGCGATGGCCACTGGGAAGCACGCGAATCCGTGCGCGATGCGACTCTCGATGTCATCAAGGTCGTGACCGCATTCACCCTCGCGCACTCGATCACCTTGTCGCTCGCCGTGAACGGCTGGGTGAACCTGCCCAGCCGCGTAGTCGAGTCGGTCATCGCGCTCACGGTTCTGTTGGGAGCCATCAACAACCTCGTGCCCCTCGTGCGCGAACGCCGTTGGGTCGTTGCCTTCGTATTCGGGCTCATCCATGGAATGGGCTTTGCCTCGGTGCTCAGCGACCTGGGCCTCACCGGCTGGAATCTCGCGCTGGCGCTCGTAGGCTTCAACCTGGGCGTGGAGGCCGGGCAGTTGGCGATCGTCCTCCTCTTCATGCCCTGCGCCTGCGCTTTGCGCGGGACGCGCTTCTATCGGCACGCTTTCATGCCTGCAGGGGCACTCGCCATTGGAGTCATTGCCACCTATTGGCTCGTGGTTCGAGCCGCAGGCTGAATCGCCTGTTGGGTGCGCTGAGCCGTGCCAACCATGGCGGACGCTGTGCTAACATCGCGCGATATGAATCGCATGCACGCCACGATCCTCCGGCTACCCCTGCCGTGCCTCCTTCTGCTGGCAGCGGGTTGTGTCGCGCGTCCCGAGTCGGGGGAGTACGACAAAACCTACTCGATCACCGGACGGCCAACCGTCAACGTACACACCAACGACGGCGGCGTGCGTGTCGTCACGTCGGATTCGAAGGACGTTACGTTTCATGTGAAGTACCAGAGCGTCGGCACGGCCCCGCGTATCGATTCACGGCAGGACGGTGACTCGGTCACGCTCGAAGCCCAGTTGGAGTCCTCTTCCTTCCTCTTCGGCCTGGGTGGGCATCGGAGCATGGAAATCGAAGTTCGCATGCCCAGGGATGCCGACCTGCGTGTCGACAGCAATGACGGTGGCATCAAAGTCGAAGCCGTGAATGGGCACGTGGTCATTCATACAGACGACGGCAGCATCCGGGCATCACAACTGGCTGGAACCGTCGACCTCAGCTCCCACGATGGCAGCATCCGCGTGGACGTGGTGAAGGGTGACCTGAAGATCCGGACAGACGATGGGAGTATCGGTGGCGAGCATCTGGACGGCACGTGCGAGGCGTCCACTAGCGACGGCAGCATCCGGGTCGACGGCCGTTTCGACGCCCTCCACCTCCGCACTGACGACGGCAGCGTAATTGCCCGTGTCCAGTCCGGATCAGTCCCGGCTTCGTCGTGGCAGCTTCAGACGAGCGACGGCTCGGTCCATCTGACCGTTCCTGCCGATTTCAAGGCCAACCTCAACGCCACCTCCAGCAACGGCAGTGTCACTCTGGACTCGCCCGTCAAAGTCGACGGCGATGTCAGCCGCTCACTCATCCGGGGCGCACTGAACGGTGGCGGCCCCGAAGTGCTCATCCGCACCAGCTCGGGATCGATCCACATCGGCGCGAGCTAGGCAAAACGCTGGCCCATTCGGGCTGTAAGCGCCTTTGCCGTCAGTTGATCGGCCAGGGCACCACGCGGCTCTGTAGATTCAATTCGCGGATGGACTCGTCGTTGGGGCGATAGGCGGGCCAGTCCCTGGCGCCGGTCCGATTGGGATTGCCGGTCGTCGCGAAGCTCACGATGGCATCCGACATGAAATCGCTCAGGGCGCGATCGGCGCCCGTCCAGTCACGAGTCGTGCGGAACAGGTTGAACGCGTCCAGGGTTCCCAGCCAGTATGGGATGTCACCCGAGTGATAGGCCCCTGCCGTTTTCGGATTGTGATCCGAGAAAACAACACCGGGGGCGTAGGGATGAACGCGGGCGAAGAGATAGGCATACACCGGAGACTTTCCGGTCGCCACCTGGGCGCGCGCCCAGGCACGCATTTCCAGGCCGAAGTTGACATTCTCGTCGTGGGCGTAGCCGATCAGCATGGGCACATCGCTCTGTTTGCCCACGGCGAAAATCTCCAGGGGGCTGGCGGGCAACACGTAGCCATCGACCGTGGGCCCGAAGCGAGTACGTGTTGCAATCGCCGCGGCCAGGATACGATCGGCGGGTAATTGTCGCAGGGCCGCCAGGTCGGTGGCGTGGAGCGCCTCCTGCAACTGCGTTCCCTCATGCTCCGCCGCTGCCAGGGGCCACGGCCCTCCGAGCGACTGTTTGACGACGACGCTGCCACTCAGTCCCACCAGATGTTGAAACAGTCCCCGCGTCAGCGGGCTGGACTGGAGTACCGAAATCGACATGGAGCCCGCGGATTGCCCCATGAGAGTGACGTTGCCCGGATCGCCGCCGAACGCCGCGATATTGCGCCGAACCCACTGCAATGCTGCGATCTGATCGAGGAACCCAACCGCACCGGAAGCGTGATGGGGCGACTCGGCGGTCAGCGCTGGAAGGGCCAGGAATCCGAATGCTCCCACACGATAGGCAATAGCAACATACACCACGCCCTTGCGCGCCAGGGTTTCACCGCCGTAGTTGGCCATGCTCGCCGAGCCGGCTGTAAAGCCTCCCCCGTAGATCCAGACAACCACGGGTTTGCGAGTGCCGCTGCCCGCGGCCGCGGGTGCCCAGATGTTCAGGTAGAGGCAATCCTCGCTCGTCGCCTCCTCACCAAAGTAGTTGTTGATGTCGTGCGCGCGCAAGGCCTGGATACATTCGGGCGCGGGACGGTCGGCATCGAACACGCCGTTCCAGGCAGGAACAGGTTGCGGCTCGCGCCAACGCAGCTCACGTACCGGGGGTGCGGCAAAAGGAACGCCGAAATAGGCCCTGACACCCGACGGGAGCAACTTCCCCGCGACCAGGCCGCTGTCGATCTTTACCGGGTCGCCCGGGATGGGCCGCTCGCGAACCTGCGCGTAGGACGAGACTTCAGTCGCACGAGCCCCCGCCCCCAACACGAGCGTGAGCAGCGCCCAGAGGCAAGTTCGAGCCAATAAAGGTGCATTCCGCATGACACTGCGGAGTGTACCTGCCAGCCGTCAGGTTTGACGTAGACATCGTAGGGCCCGCGGCTTCGTGTGGAGCGGCGGCTAGGCCAACGATGCCCAGGTGATCAGGCCGGCCAGCACGACCACGGTCATGAAGGTCATTGCGCTCAGGATCCGCAGCGACCGCAGGCGATCGGTCCCGTTGTACCGGGCTGACCTGGCTGATTGGCCTGCCTTGCGATTACGCGCACCGGGCGCGGCATCTACTCTGTCGAGCATCATAGTGGCACAAAATCTATGAAGAAGCCCCGCGGGTGTATATAAGTATTTCCTGCACCTTTTCTCGAGATGCGACGCAGGCCTCATCATGAAAAAGACACTCGCGATCGTCGC
>DAITMW010000101.1:19395-21751 GCA_036834945.1 Steroidobacteraceae bacterium | reverse complement strand
CTGCGCTACAACTTCGACAACGGCTTGACGTTGAGATCCCTGACCGGCTACCAGGACAAAAACATCCACAACCTGATCGACCAGGACGCCACCGCCGAAAACACTCCCGCCAACCCGCAACTGTTCTGGGACCAGCGCGTCCGCGAGCGAGAGTGGACCGAGGAGATCAACATCCTCTCACCGCAAACCGACCACTACAATTGGGTGGTCGGCGGATACGCTCAGCGCAACAAGATCGACGTCAACATCACGCAGTACGGCACGACCGGCCCTGGCGGCCCGCAGCTCTTCGTCTTCGTCCCCCAGAACAAGATGACCACCGGCTGGTTCGGCCAGCTCAACTTCAAATTTACCCCGCAATGGGAGCTCCAGACTGGCCTGCGCTACTCCACTTTCCGTGTCGATGGCAACGGATTCGTCTCCTTGCTCCTACCGAGCGCCGTGTGCGGTCACGGTGGCGCGCCGCCGCCTGCGCCTTTCAACGGATGCCAGGTCGCCAATACCGGAGGCGATGAGAATGACGGCCGCGTAACCGGAAAGGTGGCGCTCAACTACACGCTCAACGATAGCAACCTGCTGTATGCCTTCGTGGCGCGCGGTTACAAACCCGGGGGATTCAATTCCGCCACCTCCGTGTTTTCGCCCGAGACAGTGATGGACTACGAGGTGGGTTGGAAGTCCTCCCTGCTCGAGAACCACATCCGCACCCAGCTGGGCGGGTTCTACTACGCCTACCACAACTTCCAGTTCCAGGAGCTGCAGGTCTCTTCCGGCAGCAGCGGCGTGACGAATCTATCCACAGCCACGATCGGTGGATTCGAGGCTTCGATGCAGGCACGCGTGGCGCAATGGAGCGCGGACGCCTCGGTATCGTATGTGCATTCCAGCCTGCCGAGCGCCGGAGCATTCGTAAACACTCATCTGCTGCCGCCTAGTGCCTCCTCGCTGCCGCAATGCCCGGCGGGAGCGGGATCCTCGGCGACTTGCTTTGATTACACCCCCTACCTGACGGAGACCTCGGGCGGTCCAAACCTGTACTCACCCGAATGGACCTTGAATGCCGGCGTCCAATATGAGTTCAGATTGGGCTCCCGCGCGAGTCTCACTCCGCGGCTGAACTATGCTTATCAGACCAGCCAATACACCAGCCTGACCTATTCGCAGGTGACGGACTACCTCCCACCACGGGGGTTGCTCTCAGCATTACTGACCCTGCAGCTCTCGGACAACTGGATGATCGAGGGTTACGGGACCAACCTCACAGACCGGCTTTACCGCTCAGGGCAGGGTGGCAACAACGGCAACTATTACTTCTACGGCCCCCCTCGCCAATACGGAGCCCGGGTCCGGTATAACTTTTAAAGCGCGATGCCTGCTACAAGCGTCAAGCTCTGCGCTGCCGCCGTTGTGCGGCTCTTCACCAGCACCGCCCCCGTTCTGTTTCTGTTCGCCAGTACTGACGCAGCAGCGAACACAACCCCAGCTGTGACCTCAAGTTATGCGGCGCGGCGTGGCGCAGAATTCGCGCGACCCGGCATTCAGCTCGTGCACGTGGCCGAAAGTGGAGTCAGAGCTGAGGCACAAGACCTGCTCCGCAACGCAGAAGGAATCCTGCCTCACTCATGCGCAAATCACGGTGTTGGGCCGGGTGCTGGGTGGCCCAAAAAACAACGCCGGCACAGCACTGTATTCCGACTGGCCCGTCGATGCGGGAATAGGCAGTGAGGGTTGGCGGCTCTGGAAAATCGGATCAACTGAGAGCGGCTTCCCCGGCATCAACGTCACGATGGGCAGCCCCGCACTGGCCGCGATTTTCACCACTCCCCCGATAGCCCTCGACGCCCGCGCTGCCCAGTCCGCCCTGGACTTCGCTCTGCGCTTCGACTTCGATCGAGATGCTGCGAAGATCTACGCCACAAACGCCGTCTTCCAACACTCAGCATGGGCGGATATGTCGGCCCGATCCGCGCACCTCGAGCGCTTTCGTGCTCACGGCGGCAAGATGATCGTGCCGCAGGGCGCCTCGGACCCGGTCTTCTCGCTCAACGACACATTAGCGTGGTATCACGACCTGGACCAACTCAACCACGGCACCGCGGCGCAGTTTGTACGGGTCTTTCCGGTTCCCGGCATGACCCACTGCCGTGGAGGCCCCGCCACCGATGAATTTGATGCCTTGGAGGCGATAGTCGATTGGGTAGAGCACGGGAGGGCCCCGACGCAGATCCTGGCGCGCGCCGGAAGCCAAAGTCCCTGGCCCGGACGCACGCGACCGTTGTGCGCCTACCCCAAAGTCGCGCGTTACATCGGCACGGGCAGCATCGACGATGCGGCCAATTTCCGTTGCGAATCCAAC
>DAITMW010000101.1:15061-19295 GCA_036834945.1 Steroidobacteraceae bacterium | reverse complement strand
CGTTCCCGGGGTTGCCATGATTGTAAAACGACTTTACTATCAAGAGACATTCCGGATGTTGGCCACGGCCTCAGTGCTGGACTGAGTCCAACGCTCAGCCCTGTCTCGCTGCTCGCGGAGAATGAACAATGATTCTGCGGCTGACACTATGCGAAGCGCGTCCTGCGCGACCCGAGCATTGCCACCACCCGGTCCTCACAGGACTCCTATGTGCCAGCTTCGCCCTGCTCATTGCCACTGCAACCAACGCCGTGAGCGCCGTCAGCCCTCCCAGCCCCCTTCGCGCAGGAGCTGCCAAGGTGGATATCACCCCCTCGCTCGATGCGATCAACGCGGGAAAGCGACCAGGCGAAATCCTGCCAGTGACCTCGATCCGTGATCCCCTCCACGTGCGCGCCATCTACTTCGAAAACAGCAGCACCTGCGGTCTTCTCGTAGGGGTAGAGCAGGGGGCACTGCGCGGCACAGAGCCCGCCGTGCAGCAGGCGGCACAAGCTGTCAATTGTCCACGTGACCACGTCATCGTCTCTGCCGTGCACACCCACTCAGGCGGATCGAAGAACGCCGCAGCGGACACACCGGCGGACAACCTGCCCGATGAGGCCACCATTGATGCTGCCATCATAACAGCCGCCACAGAGGCGAAGACAAAAGCCGAGCCCGCCCGTGTCGGTTACGGCACGACCGATTTGTACCTCAACGTCAACAAAGAAATCTTTGCGCACAACAAGTGGTACCAGGGCCCCGATCCCAACGGCCCCTCGGACAAGACACTGGCGGTTGTAGGCTTCATCGCCACGGACGGCACCCCGATCGGCGTGTACATGAACTACGCCGCGCATCCCATCCACTACTACCTGACAGGTGTCCTGAGTGCAGACTTTCCGGGGGATGCCTCGAGTTATATCGAGCGTCGCTACGACTACAAGACAGTGGCGATCTTCTCCCAGGGCGCCTCAGGCGATCAGAACGCGCTTTACGAAGTCCCATTCCTACAACTCGCTGGCGCCCGCCGTGGCGACACCACACGCGCGGACGATCGGATCGGACAGGTCGAGCCTTGGTACAGCGGGTCCTTATCGCTCAATGAAAATGCGGATGCCGTCAAGGCCATGACCCGTCCGATGCCCCCGCAGTCAGCAGCAGCCTACGCAAAAGCCAAAGCCTTCGACGACGAGCTCGTCCATGCCTACGGCGTCCTCATGGGAGAAGCCTCCATCGAGGCCCTCAAAGATCCCGACGTGAACTGGCAATCCGCGCCTGTCATTGCCGGGTCGACCGCGAAAATCACCTGCCCCGGCCGCGATCGCCTCGACCAGTCAGCCCGACAGGGAGTGCTGCCACCCTACCGGGATGGCGACCCGGTCGATGTCCAGGTGGCGGCCCTCAGGATCGGCGATATCGATATGGTGTCGGTCAACGCAGAGGTCTACAACCAGATCGCGACCCACCTGAAGCGTGTATCCCCCGTGGCGAAGACAATGATGGTCACGCTCGCCTCGGGTCCACCGGCCCGCTCCGGTTACATCTATTCCAACGCGGCCAGCGATCACCTCACCTTCGAGGTCATCGGCTCGCGCCTGAAACCAGGCTGCGCCGAGGACGCCATCGTCTCGAGCAGCATCTCCCAGATACAAGCGCTTGCGGGAATGTCACACAGTGAATAATAACGACAGCCACTTCTCTCCCGAACGACGTTCAATGCTTCTGCGAACAGCGGCGCTGGGACTCGTCGCCGCTGCACCAGTGGTGCGCGCCCAGTCCGCTCCTGCCGAGTGGGTGGAAGTTGACACGATCGAAGGCCGCCTCCGGGGGCAGAAACAAAATGGAGTCTGCATTTTCCGTGGCGTGCGATACGCCGGCGCTCCCATGGGTGCTGCACGGTTCAAAGCGCCCCCACCGCTGAAGAAGTGGAAAGGCGTTCGTGACGCATTGGTCTGGGGCCACCCGGCAGTGCAGCCGCCCCACCGAACCCTGGGCATCAACGAGCCAGAGCCCGACGAAGACTGCCTGGTGCTGAACGTGTGGACACCGGCGGTCAACGACGGCCGTAAGCGCCCGGTCATGTTCTATTGCCATGGAGGCGGCTTCTCAACGGGCTCTGGCGCGAGTGCTCTCCAGGACGGCTCCAATCTCGCCCGCGAGAACGATGTCGTCGTGGTGCAGTCCAATCACCGCCTCGGCATCCTGGGCTACCTGTTCCTGGCCGATATATTGGGTGAGCCGTACGCCGCTTCCGCGAATGCCGGCATGCTCGACATCGTCGCCGCACTCGCCTGGACCCAACGCAATATCGAAGCCTTCGGCGGCGACCCCGGCAATGTCATGGTATGGGGTGAGTCCGGCGGAGGCGCCAAAACCTCCTGCATCTACGCCATGCCCGCGGCCGCACCCTACTTTCACAAAGCCTCGATCGAAAGCGGCCCGGGCGTGCGCATGACCGAACGTGAGGTGGCCGCGAAGACCGCCCGATGGGTGTTGGACAACCTCGACCTGTCGGTGCGCGAAGCACACAAGCTTCTCGAGGTTCCGGCGGCGAAATTGCTGGAGCTGCAAATGAATCCCCCGCCCGGGGGCTCTCTCGGAATCGGCGGCGGTCGTCGGGGCATCGGTGCCTCCGGAGTAGGGGGCTTCAGTCCGGTGGTGGACGGGCTGGTGCTACCCGCACACCCGTTTGATCCGTCCGCGCCAGCGATCTCCGCCGACAAGCCACTGATCGTGGGATCGAACCGCGACGAAGTGGTGTTCTTCTACATGGAGTCCCACGACAAGGCGGTATTTACTCTGGATGAAGCAGGATTGGTGGCTCGGGCCACCGCTCGATTCGGTGCGAATGCGCAAAAGCTGCTCGCCGCCTACCGCAGCGACCGCCCGGATGCCTCCCCGTCGCAAGTCGCGGTTGCCATGGAAAGCGCGGCATTTGCCGGTACCGGCTCGATTGCCATCGCCGAGCGCAAAGCCCTGCAGCAACGCGCACCGGTATTCATGTACCTCATGACCGATCACATCAACGCAACGGTACCGGGCGCGAACTATCCGATCGGCGCCATGCACGCGATGGACATCCGCCTGAAATTCGACAATCTCCAGGTGGCCGAAGCCCGCCAACCCTCACTCACACCTGAGGAGGCAGCCGACCACGCCATGGCGGCGAAAAACATGAGCCGCCTGTGGGCCACGTTTGCGCGCTCCAGTCAACCGGCCGCACCAGGCCAACCTGACTGGCCGGCCTACAACCTGAAAACACGTGCCACGATGATGATCGAGGCTCGCTGTCATGTAGCCCACGATCCCTATCCCGCTGAGCGCCAGGCCTGGACCGAAATCGGATAAGCGGAGGTTCCCATGAACGACCCGAAGGCCCTCGTCCACCGCGAACTTGCGCCGCTCACCGGAGTGGGAACGGTTACCCGGATGCCCGTTATCCCGGCACTGGCTGTGGCACCGCACCGAGCGACGGCGTTGGAGGAGGCGCCACCCGCCCGCAATCGCCACCAGAAGGAGCTGATCGGCCGGGAAGCCGCGAACCTGTGCAGCCCCAAGGAAGCGGTGATGATTGACGGCGGCTCCACGACGCTGCAGATGTGTGCGCACCTTGCAGGCCTCAAGCTGCAGGTGCTGACCAACTCCATGCTGATCGTGAACGCATTGCTCCCCCAAAGAGGAACGCGCGTCCTGGTTCCCGGAGGTCAGGTGTTCGCGGAACAGAACATCATCTTGTCCGCCGCAGTCGACGACGACATGCCCCGTTTCCACGCGCCGAAGCTGTTCATGGGAGCCGCGGCCATCGGCCCGGACGGACTCGTGCAGGCGGATTTCATCCTGGTCGCCGCCAAGCGCCGCCTGATCGACCGCGCCGAGCAGATCATCGTTCTGGCGGATAGCTCGAAATTCGACAGCTCCTCCGGCCAGGTCGTGTGCGGCCTCGAGGAGATCGACATCCTCATCACCGATTCCGGGGTGAGCCCTGAGAGTGCCGCGATGCTGGAGCGAAACGGGATCAAACTGATCGTCGCGTCTCGGTCCCTCTCTAATCAATCAAGTCCAATCAATAACGCTTGACTTCGATCAGCGTATCGAAGCAATCTCGCGCCTGGCCAGATTCGCTTCGAGGGGGATGTCGAATGCCGCGACCAGTATTGCCGGGTAGGAGAACGCTTGCGACCCGCCTGAGTCTCGCGTGCGCCGCGAGTACCGCACTCCTGCTTGCCTCGGGCGCAAGCGGGCAAGTAAC
>DAITMW010000101.1:0-14961 GCA_036834945.1 Steroidobacteraceae bacterium | reverse complement strand
GCGCACGCCGTGTCGCTCCCTTACGGAGAGGGGAAGACCTCCTGGATCCAGTTTGGCTACGCCAAGCCCCAGCGGATCCAGTCGATCACGGTCTCCGTGGCACGTCCCTCGGGCCTGGCCCCCTCCGATGTCGCCTCGGGAGGGGCGATTGCGTTGGAAGCCGGGGATGACGGACAGGCCTTCCACAAGATCGTGGATGTACCGCGCAGTGGCGCTCCCCAACAGACCCTGGCCTTCAAACCGGTGACCGCTCGCTTTTTCCGCTTGGTGCTCGAGCGGCCCGACCCACGGCCCAACGGCCTCGAGGCACTCCTGCGACGCCCTTCCGGACCGCCACCGACGGCCCACAGCGTGTTTGAAGTGGTACTGCATGCGGACCCTCGCGTGAACCGCTTTGAAGACAAGGCGGGCTTCTCCAATCGAGCCATCACCGATGCCGATGACACGCCGGTCACCGATCCGCAGGAAGCCATCGCGAAGGATGCGGTCATCGACCTGACGAGCCGGATGCGCCCCGGCGGGACACTCGACTGGACTCCGCCGCGCGGCCGCTGGATGGTCCTGCGTCTCGGCTACTCCTTGACCGGCCGTACCAACCACCCGGCCTCCCGCGAGGGCACCGGGCTTGAAGTCGACAAACTCAACCAGGACGACGTCAAAGCCTACTTTGACGCCTACTTCGCCGAATACCAGAAAACGCTGGGTCCGCAGATGATCGGCAAGCAGGGCCTGCAGAACATGCTCACCGATAGCTACGAGGCGGGCATCGCGAACTGGACCAGCGACATCCTCTCGCAATTCAATAAGCGCCGCGGCTACGACCCGCGACCCTACCTACCGGTACTCGTAGGACGCGTTGTGGGCAGCTCCGCCGCAAGCGACCGCTTTCTGTGGGACTTCCGCCAGACCCTCGCCGATCTCATTGCGGACGCGCACTACGGTGAACTCTCCCGGTTGCTCCACGAGCATGGGATGGGGCGCTACGGCGAGTCTCATGAGAGCGGCCGCGCTTTCGTGGGCGATGGCATGCAAGTGAAGAAAAGCGCGGACGTCCCCATGGGGGCTCTGTGGTCCTCCACCCTGGGCCAACCCCGCGAAACCTTCGATGCGGACATCCGCGAGTCCGCCTCGGTCGCGCACATTTACGGACAAAATCTCGTCGCAGCCGAATCACTCACCGCTTTCGGCAACACGTTCGCCTTCACCCCCGAAACCCTGAAACCCTTCGCGGACCGCGAGCTGGCCGACGGCCTGAACCGCTTCGTGATCCATACATCCGTGCATCAGCCGGACGACCGTCCGGGTCCCGGCGTCACGCTGGGACCCTTTGGCCAGTGGTTCACCCGTCATGAAACCTGGGCCCAGGAGGCCCAACCCTGGATTTCCTATCTGACGCGCAGCGTGTACCTGCTACAACAGGGTCGTTTCGTCGCGGACATCGCCTACCTGTATGGCGAGGACAACAACATAACCAATCTCTTCGGCCACAACCCACCGCCGATTCCGCCCGGCTACAACTTCGACTACGTCAACGCGGATGTACTCGTGAATGTGCTCACCGTCAAGGATGGCGCACTGTCGACGCCCTCAGGCATGCAGTATCGCGTGCTGGCGCTGGACCCCAGCACTCAGCGCATGTCCCTTACAGTCCTGCGTAAGATCAACGCCCTGGTTGAGCAGGGCGCAACGGTAGTGGGCGCGCGACCTACCAGAGCTGCGAGCCTTGCGGACGATGAGAACGAATTCAACACTATCGTCGACCGACTCTGGGGCGCGCACCCCTCGTTCGGTAAAGGAAAGGTTCTAGCCGAGACCCTGGCAACGGCGCTCCCGCAACTCTCGATAGCGCCCGATTGCGCGTTCACCGGCACCCCGGACACTCGAGCCCTCTCGTTCGTACACCGCCATGTGGACCAAGGCGACCTGTATTTCATCCTCAACGGCTCCGATGCAAACCAAAACATGCAGGCGAGCTTCCGCTCATCGGGCAAAGCACCCCAGCTCTGGCACGCCGACACCGGCAAGATTGCACCTGCCTCCTATTACACCGAAGGGGAACGGACCGAGGTGCCCTTGAAGCTGCAACCTCACGAGGCGGTTTTCGTAGTCTTCCGCGACAATGCTTCCGCGCCCACCCGGCTCATCAAGGAACCCACATCGGAGGCGCTCGCCACCATATCAGGACCTTGGGAGGTCAGCTTTCCGCCCGATCGCGGCGCACCTTCCCATGCCCACTTTGTGGAGCTCGCCTCCTGGACGGCCAACTCCGATCCCGGCGTGAAATATTTCTCGGGCACCGCGACCTATACCACCACCTTCACCGCGGACAAGCGCGGGTTGGGTAAGGGCGGGCGTGTGCAACTCGACCTGGGCGACGTCAAAGACCTCGCGGAGGTTAGCCTCAACGGCCAGCCTCTTGGCGTACTTTGGAAGCATCCCTTCGCCGTCGATGTGACGGGTGCGCTCCACGCCGGTAAGAACCAACTGGAAGTGAAAGTCACCAACGTCTGGCCCAACCGGATAATCGGCGACAAGCAACCCGGTGCCCAGCGGATCGCCTACTCGACGTTCGACCCGTATAAGGCGGACTCCCCGCTACTGCCGTCGGGTTTGTTAGGCCCCGTGAAGCTCTCGCGGGTCACTCCATGATGAGCTTCAGGCCCTTGCGATCGAGCTGTCTCCCGGGGCGATTTCGCAATTCCCTGACCTGCGCACGATGACATCGCTGTAGCGTCGAACGCCGCAGACCACACTCTGACCAGCACAATCCGCCCACCCGCAGCCGCGACGCACCCGTAGCATCGCGTTCCTTCCCCATTTTTCCAAACCCGCCGTCCTCAGCTTTGCTCGCATCATTTTTGTGCGTATGTGTTCAGTTACACTCATGTAATGATAGATAATGATCGAAAGTGGTTGAACAAGATAATTTGGTGTGCAAACATCCCCGGACAGGTTGCGGCTCCAGGTCTTGGCGCGTCCGCGCCGTCACGCAACCGCCGCCAGTATCACAACAGGGGGGAGCGATGATGTTTCAACAGAAGAGGAGCTCGAGCAACACTGGCATGACGCCACGTTGGTTTGTACGCGCGGCCATTGCTGCGAGCGTGGCGCTGACCCGAGTTGCCACGGCACAGAACGCGGCCGCCGGCCCGGCCGTTGCGAACGCGGATGAACCAGCGCCGGCCGTACTGCAAGAAGTTGTCATCACCGGCACACTGATCCGTGGCACGCAGCCGCCCGGGTCGGAGTTGGTCACAGTCGATCGGGCGGCGATCGAGGCGACTGGCGCCACGACGACGACCAACCTCATGACCAAGTTACCGAGCCTGTCGAGTTTCGGCGCCTTGCCGACCGGCACCACCGATTTCGCGAACCCCGTGCCCCAATTCAACATCCGCGCCTCCGGCGGAACCCTGGTGCTGGTCAATGGCCATCGCCTGGTGGGCTCGGGAATCCTGCAGACCACACCCGACCCCTCGGCAATCCCCGTGAGTGCCATCGAACGCGTCGAAGTCCTGCCAGACGGCGCCTCAGCCACTTACGGCGCGGACGCGGTCGACGGTGTCGTGAACTTCATCCTGCGCGATCATTTCAAGGGTGGCGAGACCCGGGCCTCCTACGGGGACGGATCGCACTACCACGAATACGATGTGAGCCAACTGCTCGGGACCACCTGGGATAGCGGCAGTATCATGGGAAGTTTCGAGTACACGTCCCACAGTGATTTCACCTTCGGGTCGCGCTCGTTCTACAACAACAACCTGAGCGCCGAAGGCGGCAAGAACCACTTCCTCACCACCTGCTCGCCCCCGAACGTCACCGTCAACGGTGTGAGCTACGCGGGTCCGACCTACGCACCGGGGCAGAACATGTGCGATCCGAACGCACTCACCGATCTCGTGCCGTATCAGCATCGGGCCAGCTGGTTCCTCGCCGGCCACCAATCGTTGACCGACAACATCGAGCTGCGCGGCGATGCGTATTATTCCTCGAACGACCAGACCAACAAGGTGGCCCAGAGCTCCTCGACGTTCAACATCACCAATGCCAACCCATTCTTCCAGGCTCCTCCGGGGACCAATGCGACCAGTGAATCGGTCGGCTACTGGTTCGGCAACGACTTGGGCTCCACCAACCGCAGCGAGGTGCAATGGAACTCCCTCGGGGTCGACCTGTCGCTGCAGGTCAAGTTTGGCAATGACTGGCAGGCGAAGCTCAGTGGTAACTACGGCAAGGGTACGACGTACGCCCGGACCCCGGCCGTAGATGGCGGTGTGCTGAACACCGCGGTTGCGGCTACGACGCCTGCGACCGCCTTCGATCCTTTCACGGGCAAGACGTCGCCCAACGTGCTCGCCGCGCTGGCAGGCGGCGGCGTTGCCTACAGGTCGGAGCAGGGCTTGCACGATGGCTCGCTGGATTTCGACGGCCCCTTGTTCACATTGCCCGGAGGCGCCGTACGCCTCGCGGTCGGCGCGGAGATGCGCACCGAGAGTCTGGACGGGGTGCCTTACACTCTCTCCAACGGACTTGCGACAGACATTGTCGGGGGCCCGCAATCGGCCTCACGTCGCGATACGGCAGAGTATCTCGAGCTGTTCGTTCCGATCGTAGGTGCCGGTAACGCGGCCACCGGTATCCAGAAGCTGGTCCTGTCACTGGCAGGCCGGCACGACGACTACAGTGATTTCGGCTCCACCACTAATCCGAAATTCGCCCTGGACTACAAGCCGATCGACGCCCTGACGCTGCGAGGGTCCGCATCGAACTCCTTCCAGGCGCCGAGCCTTGCGGATATGAGGTCCGTCGACACCCGCTTGCAGACGCAGGCTGCCGCCCCTTTTACCCCGACGGGCTTTCAGAACGTACCCGAGATCTTCCTGGCCGGCGGTACGCCGACACTGCAGCCGCAGACCGCGCACACCTATTCGTTCGGCTTTGAGGTCGCGCCCCAGTCCAGCGGCTTCAACGCAGGGGCGACCTACTGGCATTCACACATCTCGAAGCAGATCGGACTCGCGTTCCCCTTCAATGTCCCCTTGTTCACGAACGCGGCTTTCCAGTCGTTCTGGTGGGGTCCCGGTGGTCAATCTTTGACGCCGGCCGTTTTGAACCAGTTGTTATCGCTGTACCGAGTCGACCAGGCGAACGCAGCGTTCACGCCGGCCTACCAGCAGGGACTGCTGAACGGCGGCTACATCATTGATCTGCGGCGTAAGAACCTGGGAACGACCACCATGGATGGCATCGACTTCCATGTGAACTACAACTGGCAAACGGGCTTTGGCGACTGGAGCGCCTCTCTCGCCGGCACGCGTGAACTGCAACGTCTGAATATTCCCGGGCCGGGCGCGCCGGAAGTGAACCTGACAGCCACCGACCCACGCCTGCAGTTCCGGGCAGCCCTCGAGTGGTCCATGGCGCAATGGACCGCCGGGATCAACGAGAACTACGTGAGTCCCTACAATGTGACCGGAACCGATGCAGTGGGCGGGACCTATCAGGTGGCCACCTACATGACGACCGACGTCCGGGTGACCTATCACATCGACGAATCGGCCGGATTTTTCCTCGGCAAGACGGACATTACGCTCAAGGCGGACAATCTCTTCGATCGCAACCCGCCATTTCTGTTGGGCGCGAACGGATTCAACTCAGGTGCCGTGGGCGCCCCGCACGCCAACCCGATCGGGCGGTTGGTCTCGGTGATGCTGGTGAAGCGCTGGTAACCCTTTGGGGAGAAGAATAAACCTTCCCGATCGCCGCCGGCTTGCGGCTGCGTGTGGCGAGATGTCTGCTCTCGAGGCATCTCGCTTCCTGACGTTTACTGAACTATGAAAACCACCACATTCCACGCATTCAACCTCGCCCTCTTTGCGATCGTCTGCGGCGGCGCTCTCCGCGCTCTGGCTGCTCCCCCAGCCCCCGAACCGCCTCGCCCCGTCACGAGGGCCTGGAACGACACACACCTGACTCCCGATCAGCGCGCCGAGCTGCTCAACCGCGAGCTCACGCTCGATGAGCGCATCACCCTGGTCCACGGCCCCATGGCGCTTCCTATCGGAGGCAAACCCTTGCCACCGGAAGCCATTCCCGCGGCAGGCTACATCCCGGGCATCCCCCGCCTGGGAATCCCCGCACTTTACGAATCAGACGCCAGTCTGGGCGTCACGAATCCTCTGCGAGTCCGTGGTGACGACGGCGCGACAGCGCTGCCCTCCGGCCTCGCACTCGCTGCAACGTTCAACCCGCAAATAGCCTACGCCGGCGGCGCAATGATCGGCAGCGAAGCCCGCGCAAAAGGCTTCAATGTCCTCCTGGCTGGCGGAGTCAACCTGACGCGCGAGCCCCGCAACGGCCGCAACTTCGAATACCTCGGCGAAGACCCGCTCCTCGCCGGCACCCTGGCCGCCGAATCCATCCGCGGCATCCAAAGCAACCACATCATCTCCACCACCAAGCATTTCGCCCTCAACGACCAGGAGACTGGCCGGCACGTGGTGAACGAGCTCATCGACGAAGCCGCCCTGCGCGAGTCCGACCTGCTGGCCTTCGAGCTCGCGATCGAAGGCGGACACCCTGGCGCGGTCATGTGCGCCTATAACAAGGTCAACGGCCCCTATGCCTGCGGAAACGACTTCCTCCTGAATCACGTCCTGAAACGAGATTGGAGCTACAACGGCTGGGTCATGTCCGACTGGGGCGCCGTCTACGCCACCGACTTCGCCACCAAAGGGCTGGACCAGGAATCGGGCGAGCAGCTGGACCAACAAGTCTGGTTTGGCGCGCCGCTACGTGCCGCCGTCCAATCCGGAGCGATCCCAGCTGCGCGGTTGGAGGACATGACGCGCCGGATCCTGCGCTCGATGTTTGCAAACGGCCTCTTCGACTATCCCGTGCAGAGAAGCGACATCGACTACGCAGCCCATACTGACATTGCTCGCAAGGAAGCCAATGAAGGTATCGTCCTCCTGCGCAACCGCGACTCGGCACTACCGTTATCTGCTGCAACGAGCCGCATCCTGGTCGTTGGCGGGCGGGCGGATGTGGGTACACTGTCCGGCGGCGGCTCCTCCCAGGTATTCCCGCCGCACATCAACCCACGCGCCGTCATCCCCCTGAGTGCTGGCGAAGGCGAGATGGCCGCCTGGAGGAGCATGGTTTTCCAGTCCACCTCTGTACTGGCCGCCATCCGCGCGCAGGCCCCGAAGGCGACGATCACCTTCAACGACGGCCGCTACCCTTCCGCCGCGGCTGAGTTGGCGAGGCGGTCGGACGTCGTCATCGTCTTTGCGACCCAGTGGACCACCGAGAGCGAAGATGTCCCGGAGCTCAGCCTGCCAGCAGGCCAGGACGACCTGATCAAAGCCCTGACGGCCGCAAACCCACGCACAGTGGTGGTCCTGGAGACGGGCGGCCCCATCCAGATGCCCTGGCTGAACGACACCGCCGCTGTGCTGGAAAGCTGGTATCCCGGTGCCGGCGCAGCGGACGCGATCGCCGACATCCTGTTCGGCAAGGTCAACCCTTCAGGGCATTTGCCGATCACCTTCCCCACTTCCGTCGGCCCGCTGCCTGGAGCGGGCCTACCGCCGCAACAGCCCTTCGACGCACCCCACCCACGAGGGACGGCCGTAGGCTATCGCTGGATCGATCAGAAGCCGCTGTTCCCCTTTGGTTATGGCCTTTCCTACACCCACTTCAGCTATCACAACCTCAAGCTCGTGAACGAAAAAACGCTGACCGTCAGCTTCGACGTTCACAACGACGGCCCCTTACCGGGAAAGGCCGCGCCGCAGATCTATCTCACCTCAGCAGCCGGAAAGCCGGTGAAGCGCCTGATCGGATTCACCAAGGTCGACTTGGGCTCCGACACAGACCAGCGCGTCTCCGTAACGATAGACCCCCGCCTCCTGGCTGACTTCGATGTCAACAAACAACGCTGGCACGTCACCCCAGGTGAGTACCGCATCGAGGTCGGGCCGTCCTCTGCGGAAGCTGCCTTGACTGCCGACCTGCGCGTGCCGGAGTCCTGGCGAAGGCCATGAGCGCCGCAGGCTCGGCACGAGGATGACGAGCCCGCACCCTTGCGGACCGGGCTCGTCCCGACAGGCCTCTAACCTGACACGAAAATCTCGATGATGTGACAAAATCCGTTGGTGGTCACGAGGTTGAGCCTTACGAGTTTCCCCGTTGAATAGGCAGTCAGTAATGTGGCGTAATATCCCGCGGAGCCGCCATCACTGTCGTTGAGATACGCCCAGTTCGTGCCATTGGTGCACGAGGCCACCGGCGGCATCCCATAAATCCGGTATTGAAAGTTGTTCTGGCCCGCGACATAGATATTGGCGATATTGAAATCACTGGTCCAGCCATCGGCGAACGCTGAACTGGACGCTAACAGCAATCCTGCAAACAGTATCGATTTCATGGAAAGATCCCTTTCTGTCAGTCAGTAGTAAACCGGATGTCTTTCTGTCTACCAGATGAACTCAGCGAAGCACGCAGCCCCGTTCTTGTACGTATCATCCACACGCACGGTGAGAGTAGTCCCGCTGGCGAGAGCCGCCATCACCAATGCATACTGGCGCGACCCATACTGATCATCCTTTACCAGGATGAGCATATTCGACGAAAATGCCGGGTTGGCAGCGCAACTGCCTTGAGGAGGGACGCCATTTAGAACAAAGCCATCGGCATTTGCCCCAAACCCCGTATCCTGGGCGACCATCAGTTGCACGGTGCCTGACACGTAGAAGATGGACGCGGAAGCCGTGCCCGCCAACAGCGTTCCGATCGTCAGCGCAGCAGCAACACCCGTTCTGCGAAGTCCCTTATGCATGAGAACTCTCCTTTGTTATTGCAGGAGGAAGTTGATGATCGGTACGATGGCGGATGAGAGCTGTGCGTTGACTTTGGCGATATCGAGGCTACCCAGTCCGGTGGCATAATCCCACCCCGCCGCCGCTGAATAGGCGCCATTGGAACCCGTCGTCACGTCGTGAAACATCAATGGTTCAGGCGATGCAGCTCCGCGCGAGTAGAGCCAGCCTGACGGGAACCCCAGGCTGTTGTGATGCGCGGATTCCAGGCGCGCCCAGGCACCTACAAACAAGGGGGCTGCGAGACTCGTACCTCCTTCTGACACCTGGCTTCCATTGACGATGATAAGAGCGCCTGATGCCGGATCCGCCGTAAACGAAACATCGGGTACTCCTCTGGTCGTACCGGGTACCACCCCGGCCTGCCAACTGGGCTTCGGCTCGTATGAGCTGGGTCCGCCGCCGCCGAAAGCCCAGGTAGTCTCGCTTGCGTAAGTGCCGTTGGAATTGGTGGACAACGTCGTACCGCCCACGGCTACGACGTATGGCGAGCTGGCCGGATAAGAATCGCCCAGCAGGCTACCGTATGACACACCGTTCACGCCCCCAGTGCCGCACTCATACGATCCCAGATCGCCGCTGGAGACCGCAAACGTCTGACCCTGCGCAATAGCCAGCTCGAATATCGAATCATCCGCGGCCATGCTGCCATCGCTTTGCGCAGCCGTCTCGCATTCCCCGAGCGACATGTTGATCACTTTGGCGGCGTTCGCAGTGACCACCGCATTGAGAGTGTTCGTCAGGGCCGCATTCGTCAGCGAGGGGGCGGTATAGAAGATCATCCCGCCCAGCTGCCCTCCGGCCATCGCCTGAATATCCTGGCTATCCAGGTTCCACTCGATGGTGTTGCTGGTGTCGTTGCTCGATCCCCCAACGTTGACGACAGTCGGATTGATGGTCGGCAGGCCATTCTGGCTTTCGAATGTATGCAGGTCGGAGATGGTCTGCGTCATGCTGCCTTCGGTAATGACCCCGACAACTGTGTTGGCCGCGGAAGATACCGTTCCGGCATCGTAGATGGTCGGCCACTGCGTGGGGATATGAGTGCTCACGACCATGGTATGGAGCTGATCGAGCTCTTGTAATCCGAGCACCGATCCGATGACTTGTCCCAATGAGGCCGGTATTTGCACATCACCCGTATTGGCGATGGCGACCCGGTCTCCACGGCGAAAGTGGGCGAGGTCGGTATTGAATGCCGTGCGCACCGCTCCCGCCGTGCCATCCGCGGTGATGAGCATTCTGTTGGGTGCCGCCGCTATATTGACGAAATTCATCCGTGCAAGATAGCTCGCAACCTGCTCCACCTGGTCTTGCGTTGGCAAATAGTTGCTGACGATCTCCTCGTGCGACAACCACTGTCTGAATGTCGGCGTTCCAGGGGTTATCAACGATTCGACCACGCTGTCGAGTTGTGCTCGATTACGCAGTCTCAGCGTCACGACGACGCTGAGTCGTTCCTCGGGCGGCAGATAGTCAACAAATGTTGCGTTGACCTTCGGATGAGCGAGAGTCAACGTCCTTGTCCAAGATGACTGTGCGCTCACCGGGTCGATGTACCCGCTGAGCGCTGCCAAGAGCGCCAGTACTGATAGTCGACGGTCCATCACCGATCACCTCCTCCAAAACAAACCTGGTTTACGGCAAACCAAACTGGGGGCGGCGATCAGAATAAATGCAAGTTGAGAGTTTGCGAGCGACGGCGGCAAAAAAAAGATTGCTGCAAATCAAGCTTTCTTTACGGACTGCTCTTCCCGCTCGAGACGTTCGAGGAGCTCGAGCAGCAGATCTGTCATCGTCACGCTGCGCTCGGCCGCGAGGACCTTCAGACGTCGGCGCAAATCGAGTGGAACCCGGAAATTCAGAGCCACGAGCGGCTGATTGGAATCTTCTCTCACGATACCTCTCTCCCTGTTCATCGTGCTGCGACCCACCGCGGGTCCATTATGGCGTGCGGCTGGCACAGCTTCAGCAGTCGCCAAAAAAAATTGTCTGGGATGAGATACTTTTTGCGCGAAGAGCAGTGTATTGATCTTAATCCCGCGAGTGTCTCAAGGGTTCTGCGCGCACTGTCCTGGAGGTACCTTCACAGTTCTCTAGGTAGGCAACATCGCGAGAGTTCACGTAGCGGTTACATCTCAAAGCACCGTTTACGGCACAGCTCGGTGTTTGCACTCCGGTCGCCAGGGGCTCTCGTCCGAGTCCATTGCGGGAGGCGACCTCGCCCGTGGCCATCCCATTCACGAGGATATGATGACTTCCAAGCTGGGTTGGCCGAAAGGAAGCTTCGCGAGCTTACGCACGCGCGTGGTGTGTCCGGATCGTAGTTTCGAACGGCGTCGACCTCAGCGTTGGCCAGCGCATCAGCAATTGCGCAGCCGACCCCAGTAGAACATTTCACCCGCCCAGAGCCCTCCCGGCATTCAACAATCGCATTTGCAGCGCCGACTCGAGCGGTAATCGGCTGCTGAATGCTGAGAAACCTCACCACCGGCGGCTTGCACGGAATGGTGTCCGACCTGGATGAACACAGGTCACTCGACATGCGCTCGTGGATAACGAGCGGCGCTTGGCCACGTCTATGCTGACGGTGTGCTTGACGGTGGACTGCGCGTACCCACCCATGTTGGTCGGTGGATAAAGGGCTCAATTGTTGCTACCTCAAGTCCCTGCCATGCCCACCAAGGGACTCCAATGGATAGGAAACGAGGACCTCGAACTCGAGGATCGTCAACGCCCTCCGTCCGATACGCAGTAATCGGTATGGGGCACATTGCCCAAGCCGCCGTATTGCCCGCCTTCGGACACGCGCGACGCAACAGCGTGCTCCGCGCAATTATCTCAGGCAGCCCGAAGAAACTGCGACGATCGGGAAAACGCTATGGCATCACCAACCTCTGTGGATACGATGGGGCCGACGAGCTCTTCGCGAGCGGCGAAGTCGACGCTCTCTATATCGCGCTGCCAAATGACCAACACCGGGAGTGGACGATGCGGGCTGCGCAGGCCGGCCTGCATATTCTATGTGAAAAGCCGATGGCGGTAACCGCGCGCGACTGTGAACAGATGATGCGAGCCACGGAGGCCGCCAACGTAAAGTTGATGGTCGCATACCGCCTGCATTTTGAGCGAACCAACCTGGAAGCGTCCGAGCTCGCCCGCAACGGAAAGCTGGGCGCCTTACGCTACTTCAGCTCCGATTTCAGTCCGGACAATATTCGCCTGAAGCGGGCCAAAGGAGGCGGCCCCCTGTACGATATTGGCGTGTATTGCATCAACGCCGCCCGTTACACCCTGTCAGAAGAGCCGATACAGGTCTGGGCCAGCGCAACCAAGAGCCGCGACCCGCGATTCCACGAGGTCGACGAAACGGTGACCGCTGTCATGCGTTTCAAAGACGAGCGCATCGCCAGTTTCACTTGTAGTTTCGGGGCTGCGGACCGCTCTACATTCACAGTAGTCGGCACCCGAGGCCGCATCACACTCGACCCCGCCTACGAGTACGCGGAAGGTCTCGCATCGCAGACGACCATTGACGGTCGCGAACGGAACAAAGAAGCGGGAAAGCACGACCAGTTCGCGGCTGAGCTGCTCTATATTCTCCGGTTGCATCCTGCACAACCGTCAGCCCGAACCCTCAGGCATTGAGGGGCTTGCCGACATTCGCATCATTGAAGCCATGCAGAAATCCATCAACACCGGCCGCTGGGAGAGCGTGAACATCTCGAAGGCCAAAAACCGTCCAACGTTGAAGCAGGCTGACGCGCGTCCACCGGTACCCCGGGTGCCCCCGTTGATCGATGTTGTATCAGCGAGCCAGTAACACGCAGACCTCTCACCGCAGGGTTCTACGTTGTGCCGAGCCTTCCCAGCCGAGGCCTGACTGACGTGTATCGACCCTGAACAGACATCGCACCTGCGCCAAAACAGACAGTCAGAACGGCCGAAGCGGACAGTCCCTGAGGCGTCCTGTGTTATTGGTCGAATGCGTTCAATCCGCTATGACCTAAACCGACTCTTCGGAGACATTAGGCGCCGGTGAATGGCCGAATTTGCCCGCTATAGTTTGACACTGCGACCCCTCACCGAGGCATTAAAGATGAACATATCGTGACCACTTCGGCGCCAAGCGTGCGAGCTGGAGAGTTTCGGGGGCAGCTATGCAGCCAAAACTGTACCTCCGTTGTAAACCGCAGTTTTGAATACCCATCCGCGTCCCAGCTTGGGTTTACCTTGAAGGTCGTGCTTTTCAGAAACGCTTGCGCGGCGTCCTGGAGCGTGCCTGAGGCGGAGGAAGTCTCCTGTATATCTCGCACGCGACCGTTGCTATCGATGCTGTATTCAAGGTCAACAACACCTTCCTCGCCCCGTCCCCGCTTCGCCGGCAGGGGATACCAATCCCGATTGTGCGAGGTTTGTGGCCTGGGCATCTTTAACAGACCCGTTGCCGTTCCGGTATTTGCTAGCGAGGATTGATCTACCGGCACGAATGTAAGAGCCGACATCACGCGCACGGCCGCCTCGTAGTCGGGTGGTGGTTTTTTGTCAGTACCTGTCGCAGATGCCACAAGTCGATACAGGTGCTGATCAGCGACGGTGTAGGTGACACATCGATAATTGACGGTAAGCGGTCCGCCGCTGCGGACGGTCACAATCGACCACGCATCGTGTCCAGCAACCGTCGTAGCCTCCGGGTGAACCTTCGGGTCAGGTTGATCGTAGAATTCCGCTTGCTGAGTAGCCAGAAAGCCGGCGTCCCGAATATCACTACCCAAGGGAACTGGATCTTCCACTCGTGCGATCCGCAATGTGGCAATACCGAGGGGCAATACTGCCTCATACCCATCAAGCCGCCGTAGCACCTGTGGTGTAACGGGAGCGTTGTCCGACGCTTGCACGATGTTAACACCGATGTGTACACCGATCTGTGGAATGTCGATTCCGCCGGCATAACTCGCAATTGGCCACAAGGACGCCAGCGCCATCAACGCGATGTTGCTTTTCTTCATTGTTTCATCTTACACAGATGGCGATTTCATTAGAAGTGTCCATGCAAGGCTGCTACTGTATCCGCGACTCGTCCGCAAACATGGCGACCGCTCGCGTGCTCCCGTCGGAGCTGCTCCACCCGCCGCCTCGCCTGAACGGCCGCTCTGGAGCAACCCCCTATGCCGCGCCGTGAATGTCGCTTTCTGGCCGATTGGCGCCCTTATTGAGGCGCCAACGCGCGGTTTGCTGTTGATCGCCAGATTGACTCTTCTCCTCAGCGGGCGAAGAACCTCCACCGCCCCTCGGACACGACGTCCACCCTGCCATCAACCACCTTGATAGCCGTCTGGTCGTCGATGGCGTACGCGGGACACCCGATGCCGGCTGCCCATCGTTGCGCATCGTCCATCGTGTTCTCCGGCAAATCGGGGTGGTCCAGGTGAGGAAAGATCGAGAAATTCACGATCCCGAGCGCGATGTCCTCACCGGTGATGGGCGGCCGGGTCGCGACGAAATCCTCTCCGACTCGGGGAGTCATGACCATGCTCCCGGCGCTGAGGCCCACCCAGACGATTTTGGGCAGCGACTGAAGGAAGCTCGCGAGGCCTGACTGTCGCATCCAGTGACACAGATACAGGGCATCGCCGCCATTCACCAGCAGGACATCCGCCTGCCGAACCCAGCCCTCCCAGCGCTCCTTGCCGATACTGGGCAGGGCGGTGAGCTCGAGCACGCCCAAGGATTTCCATCCCAGCTCACACATTGGCGTGCGGGGCTCCTCGCCCGCGATAAAATTCCACGTCTTGACCGGATCACCGAGAGGGTGTCCGTAGAGCGCGGTGGGGATGCAGAGCGCATGGGAGTCGGCGATGGGTTTACCCAAGAGCTCGAGCAGCGCGTCGTGGATACTCGGGTTCGTGACGCCGGCGGAAGTGAGGAGCAGTTTCATGATGGCTTTCCGAAACCTGGCCGATCGGGCCAGCCAGAGGAACGACGAATGAAGAGGCCGGGAACCTACATCGTCCCGTAAATTGTTCTTGTAAACCTCCTCGACGGCAGATTCGCCCGAATGGCTTCTCAGTCACCAATC
>DAITMW010000100.1:0-21754 GCA_036834945.1 Steroidobacteraceae bacterium | reverse complement strand
CCCTGCTACCTGAGGAGTTTCCGGTGGTGTTGACGATCTTTCTTGCTCTCGGGGCGTGGCGGATTTCGCGGCGCCGTGTGTTGACTCGTCGCATGCCGGCGATCGAGATGTTGGGGGCCGCAACGGTGCTCTGTGTCGACAAGACGGGTACGCTGACACAGAACCAGATGACTGTGAAGGCTCTGGCTACGGAGAGCGAGACCATCATCTTCCGCAGCGACGCGGAGCTCGTTTCTGCAGTGCTCGGGCGAGTACTGCAGACGGCGGTGCTGGCGAGCAAGCCGGACGCGTTCGATCCCATGGAGCGCGCCTTGCACGCAGCGTGCAACCGGCTCAACCCGCCGGAGAATCCGGCGACCCTGCACGGATCGCTGATTCGGGAATATCCCTTGAAACCTGAGCTTCTCGCAGTGAGTCACGTGTGGCAGCGGCCCGCGCAAGGCAGGGTATATGTCGCTTCGAAAGGTGCGCCGGAAGCGATCGCGCAGTTATGCCGTCTCCCACCCGAGCGGCTCGCTCACGTCCTCGGGCAATCCAGAGTCCTTGCCGCCCAGGGTTTGCGTGTGTTGGGAGTCGCGTATGGAAGCAGCGACGTCTCGAGCCTTCCAGAGGAACATCACGATCTGGTCCTCGAGTTCGCTGGCCTGGTGGGATTCGAAGACCCGCTGCGGCAAAACGTACCGGCCGCCATGGCTGAATGTCTTACCGCCGGTGTCCGGGTGCTCATGATCACGGGAGACTACCCTGACACGGCACGAAGTATTGCTCGTCAAGCGGGGCTCGCCGACCCCGACACCGTGCTGACCGGTCAGCAGCTGGATGGAATGTCCGATGTTGAGCTGGCTTCGGCAGTGCGCCGTGCGCAGGTATTCGCGCGCGTTGTCCCGGAGCAGAAGCTTCGAATCATTATCGCCTTGAAGAAGAGCGGAGAAGTGGTAGCGATGACCGGCGATGGCGTCAATGATGCCCCAGCGCTCAAGGCCGCCCATATCGGAATCGCGATGGGTGGTCGTGGGACGGATGTGGCTCGTGAGGCTGCCTCCCTGGTCCTGCTGGACGATGAATTCTCATCGATCGTCGAGGCGGTGAAACTGGGCCGCAGGATCTACGACAACATCCGTAAGGCAATCACCTTCATTGTCGCGGTGCACGTGCCGATTGCGGGCTTGTCCATCGTCCCGGTGCTCATCCCTGCGTGGCCACTGCTGCTTCTCCCCGTGCACATCGCCTTGCTCGAGTTGATCATCGATCCGTCGTGCTCCCTGATCTTCGAGGCTGAGCCGCCGGAAAACGACATCATGCGGCGACCGCCTCGCGATCGCGCGGAGCGGCTGTTTTCACGTCGCAGTGTGGGCATCGCCGTCCTTCAAGGATTCAGTGTGCTAGTCGTTTGTCTGGCCGTCGTGTACCTCGCCCTGCCGGGACACGGGCCCGACGCAGCACGCGCGCTGTCATTCGCGAGTCTGGTCGTCGGACTCATCACGATGATCCTCGTCAACCGCTCCTGGACGCAGTCGATCGTGAAATCGCTGAGCATTCCCAATCCGGCCGTCTGGGCCGTCATCAGTGGGGCCGCGGCGTTTCTGACCGCCATCCTGACCGTTCCAGCACTCCAGCGACTCTTCTCATTCGCACCGCTGCAC
This sequence comes from Steroidobacteraceae bacterium, assembly GCA_036834945.1. Classification (GTDB taxonomy): domain Bacteria; phylum Pseudomonadota; class Gammaproteobacteria; order Steroidobacterales; family Steroidobacteraceae; genus 13-2-20CM-66-19. Next base: position 20,111 of record DAITMW010000100.1, on the reverse strand, counting down.
GCTCGTGATCTCACATTCAGTCTCGTGGCAGGTGCGGGGTGTTTGCTGTGGCTCGAAATACTGAAGATGGTCTGGTCAGCCCGCACACCACGAGCCTCGCCGGCAGGCTGACATCCTCACCAGGACAGTACGCAAATTTGCGTAGACCGTCGTGGCAACTGCGGATTGAGCCCTCCCTCGCAGACTGTCAGCGCTGCGAGGTCAGCCAATCGCTGAGCTCGCCGCCGGCCCCGCCGCGAACTCTCCCATTAATTGCGGGAGGCTCTGGTCGCAGGTTGGCATGACGTTTCCGCCATGCTAACGTTGTTGTTGCGCTCGCCGCAAATATCGCGGGAAGTCCAGGCCAAATTGTCTCTTGAGGGCGGTCGCGGCGGCTTCGAGTCGCGTCCATGGGATGATCGGCCCTGGGGTCTTGAAGGCCAGCACGATGACATTGCCGTCCTGCTTGACCTGCAGGGTCACGCAATCGGTACCGAAGACTCTGCAGATCCTTCGGATCTGCTGGGCGTTGCCATACACATCGACACATAGGTTGCTGACGAACACGCCTCCCGCGGACAGGCGGCGGTGGATATGTTGGTAGAATTCCAGTGTGTTGCACTTCTCGGAAACCCCGCCACTATCACACGCGTCCGCCAGGATCACGTCCTTCGGATGTCCCCGTCTGGCGATGTACGCGGCGCCTTCCTCGCAGACGACCTGAAAACGATCGTCGTCTCCCGGGATATGGAATGCTTCCCGGAGGGCAATCACATGCGGGTTCACTTCGACGGCGGTGATCCTCGCACCGGGCAGATTGCGGTAACAGAACTTTGCAAGAGAGCCGCCTCCCAGCCCCAACAGCAGGATGCGCGCAGGCGCTTGATTGAACAGCAGGAAGGCCATCATCTTGCGTGTATAGGCAAGGCTCAGATGGTCTGGATGCCTCAGGTGCATCGCACTCTGTATCGCGAAGAGGTCGAAATGCAGGAACCGGCGCAGGCCCCGGTCGATGATGAACGGTTTGTCGTAGGTGCCGGCGTAGAGGCGCTCCAGGAGTGAGCTGCGGCAACAATCGGGGGGCTCGAGGAAGTGCAACAAAATGCGGCGTCGTTGCAGGGGCGCTTCCATCGACAGCAGTTGCGTCAAACCTCCACTCAAGGTCGCCCTCCGGCCCCCGAGACTCGCGTCGTTGAGCTGGTGAGGGCCGTCAGGATGCCTTGGAGGATTCGCGTCGGGCTGGGCGGGCAACCGGGAACCGCGGCATCGACCGGGATGACGTTGGAGATGCGTCCGCGGCTGGCATAATTCTCGCCGAAGATTCCGCCCGTGCAGCCACAATCACCGAGCGCCACCACGAGCTTCGGGTCAGGGGTGGCCTCGTAGGTTCGCCGCAGAGCCACTTCCATGTGTCTCGAGACCGGTCCGGTAACCAGCAGCAGGTCGGCATGGCGGGGACTGGCGACGAACCGGATCCCCAACCCTTCCAGGTTGTAGATCGGATTGTTGAGCGCTTGGATCTCGAGCTCGCAGCCGTTGCAGGAGCCGGCGTCGATGTGGCGGATGCACAGCGCACGCCCCAGCACTGCGCGGATCTGCTCCTGCAGCCCGGTGCTCGTGCGCAAGCTGTCATCACTCTGCGGTGGCGGCTCGGAGATGATACCGATCGATGCGATCTGACGGAGTGTTTTCAACATGGGGATGCACTACAAATCGTGGCCGCTGTACGAGAGGTTGAAGGACTTGTTGATGAGCGGGAAGTCCGGGACGATATTGCCGATGATGGCGTGCTCCAGCACGGGCCAGTTCTGCCAGGAAGGGTCATGTGGGTGACACCGGCGAATCGTCCCGCCAGGCCCTGCTTGGAGTGCGATCCACACGGGGCCTCTCCATCCCTCGATCAAACCCACGCCGAGGGCGTCCTCATCGGGGAGCCGTACGGACGTGCGGTGTGCTCCCTCGGGCAGTCGACCCAGGAGGTACTGAATGAAGCGAGAGGATTCCCGCAGCTCGTCGAAGCGAACTGCGACACGAGCGCCGACGTCTCCCTCGCTGCGCACGACCTTCGTTATCGGGACTTCCCGATAGAGCTCGCAAGGCATATCGACCCGAAGGTCGAATGACTGTCCACTCGCTCGTCCTGCAAGGCCGGTGAGTCCGAGGCGTGCCGCGAGCTCGGGAGTGACTGTACCTGCGCCAGAAAAGCGGTCCCTCAGTCCGGCGTGCTCGTCGTAGATGGTTCGCAGGGAAGCCGCCTCACGCTGGATCTCCCGGATGCACTCACCGAGCGCTGCGATGCCAAGCGGAGATAGATCCCGTGCAGTGCCGCCCGGCACGATCGCGTCCATCAAGTAGCGTTGCCCGAGAGCCTCCTGACTGGCGCGCAGGAGCTTTTCCTTCAAACGTCCGAATTGCATCAAGCCGAAGGCAAATCCCGCATCGTTCCCGAGGGCCCCCAGGTCGCCCAGATGATTCGCAATGCGCTCGAGCTCGAGGTACAGCGCACGCAGCCAGCCCGCGCGCGCGGGTAACTCGCTGTTGGTGATTCCTTCGAGGGCCTGACAGTACGCCCATGAGAATGCGACAGCGGAATCGCCCGACACCCGCGCGGCAAGCCTGTGTCCTTGGAAGAGTGGCAATTGCGTGAAGCGTTGCTCAATGCCCTTATGGACGTACCCCAGGCGCTCCTCGAGTTTCAAGACCTTTTCGCCTACGACCGAGAAGCGGAAATGCCCGGGCTCGATGGTGCCGGCATGCACCGGTCCAACGGCGATCTCGTGGACCCCGTCGCCTTCCACGCGTACAAAGTCATAGGAGCTGACTGTCGGCTCGGTCGCAAACTGGGACACCGGCGGGTCGATCAAGGGGCGATAGGGCTGCGGCCAGGCCTCGTGGCTCAACCACGAGCGGGCGTCTGTTGCGGTGGAGCGCAATCCAGACAAGTCGGTGATGGCTCGCTGCATCCTGGCTGCGGCGGGAAAAAGATCATCAATCCCCGGGTAGGGCGTGTCAGGGTCGGGTAGCGGTAAAGTGAGGACGAGTCCGCTACCGTGCGTCAAATAGGCGGCATGAACCAGAGGCCCAGTATCTTGGGTGAAACTCGTCCAGAGGGGACCGAGTCGTGCGCCAGCGACAGCCATATCCTCCGCGATGGACCTCCATTGGTCGCGTGAGACGAGTAGGGCCCGCAATCCTGGCGCGCCCGGTTGGTGATGGCTGCCAGCAAACCATTCCTGCAACGCCATCTCACTCGCCTCCGATCAGGCGTGCTGCCGCCCGATACCAGTCGGCGAGGTAGGGCGGTATGTAAACGCCCAACACGAGGACCAGAGCCAGGTGTGCAAAAACCGGCAGGAGTGCGGGCGGGTGCTTTAGTCGCTGGCCGGTGGTCTCACCAAACACCATGGGCTGTACGCGTCCGAAGATCGCCGCAAACGCGACACCGAGTGCGAGGAGGAGAATGGGCGTTGCCCAGGGCTGTTCCCTCATCGCAGTGGTGAGAATGAGGAACTCGCTGGCAAACACGCCAAAGGGCGGCATCCCGAGGATCGCGAGCGACCCCATCATCAGTCCCCAGCCGATCGTGGGACTGAGTGTGATGAGTCCGCGGATGTTCTCCATGAGCTGCGAGCCCGCCTTCTGCGCCGCATGTCCCACTGTAAAGAAAATCGCGGACTTGGTGAGCGAGTGCACCGTCATGTGCAATAGGGCGCCGAAGTTGGCCACGGGCCCGCCCATTCCAAAGGCGAAGGTGATGATGCCCATGTGCTCGATGGAGGAATACGCAAAGAGTCGTTTGATGTCGCGCTGCCGCCACAGGAAGAAGGCGGCCAGTACAACGGACAGCAGCCCGAAACCCATGAGGACCTGAGATGGCAGGGGCGAATGCAGGGATCCCTCGACGAGTACCTTGCAGCGGACAACGGCGTAGATGGCCACATTCAACAGCAGTCCGGAGAGGACGGCGGAGATGGGGGTCGGTCCTTCCGCGTGCGCATCCGGCAGCCAGTTGTGCAGTGGGGCCAGTCCTACCTTTGTGCCGTAGCCGACGAAGAGGAAGACGAATGCCAGACCCAGTACCGTCGGCTCCAGTTGCCCTTTGACCGCATTCAGGTGGGTCCACAAGAGCGCGGTGACGCCCTCGGCTCCGAGGACCTTCTCTGCAGCAAAGTACAACAGGATGGTGCCGAAGAGGGCCTGCGCGATGCCCACGCCGCAAAGAATGAAGTACTTCCACCCGGCCTCGAGGCTGGCGGGCGTGCGGTACAGTGTGACGAGCAGTACGGTCGACAGTGTTGCCGCCTCCATTGAGACCCATAGGAGTCCCATGTTGTTGGTGGTGAGCGCAACCAGCATCGTCGCCATGAAGAGCTGATACATGCTGTGATAAAGACGCAATCTTCGTGTGGTGACCCGCCCGTGATCCATCTCCACGCGCATGTAGGGCCGGGAGAAAAGCGCGGTCGTGAGGCCAACCAGGGCGGTCAAGGTGACAAGGAAGACGTTGAAGGGATCAATGAAGAACAGCTCGTGTACGATCAGGAGTGAGCCTTGCCGCACGATGCGCGCGGTGAGGGCACAGGCGGCGAGAAACGTGACCAGGCTGACTGCTGCGTTCAACTCGGCGGCCCAGCGCCGGGCTCCGCGTAGGCCGAGCAGGAATGCGCCACAGAGGGGGGCGCCGAGTAGAAGCACGAACTCCACGGGTCAGTTCTCCCTCTGTGCCGGTGTTACATCCTCGCCATCGATCCAGGCGTTCCTCTCACGGGCCGCTCCGTGCGACCCATGTGTCGCACTCGCGATTGCATCGGCCTGGTATTCGCTGAGCGACTCGAGGTGATGCAGGTCGAGGCTGTCGAACTGCTCGCGGATCTGAAAGAAGAAGATGCCGAGCACCAGTACGGCTACGAGCACATCGAGGGCGACACCGAACTCGACGATCATCGGCATGCCGTAGGTTGCGCTCATCGCACCGAAGAACAGGCCGTTCTCCATCGACAGAAAGCCCACCACCTGCGACATGGCCTTGCGCCGCGTGATCATGGTGACGAAGGAGAGCAGGATGACCGCGACAGCAATGCCGATCGCGTTGCGCGTGGCGGTGCTGGCCAGCGCCGCAATCGGCTGCGCGAGGCCGAAAGCAAACACCACAACGACCAGGCCGACGAGCATCGTGCCCGAGATGTTCAGCAGCGGCTCGGTGTCCCAGTAGACCTGCAAGCGGCGAATGAGCCGGTGGAGCATCCAGGGGAGCAACACAACCTTGAGTGCGAGTGTGAGTGCCGCCGACAGATAGAGGTGACTTTCGCCGGTGCGCCAGGCCAGCAGGAGCGTCGCGATCAACAGCAGACTCCCCTGTACCGTCAGCAGATTGACGAGCGTCACGATCCGCCGCTGCGCCAGCATCGCGAATGACAGCAATAAGAGAAGTGCCGCGCAGAGATTCAGAAGTTGCAGATCGAAAGGCGTTCCACTCACAGGTCAGGCTCCTAGTAGCAGGTGCACGAGCAGGCCCAATACCGCAAAGAGGAACGCGGTCGCGAGAAACTCCGGGGCGCGAAATACACGCAGTTTGGCCGACAGGGTCTCGATGAAGGCGAGACCCGCTCCGGTGACAGCGAGCTTCACGGCAAGTAGCGGAATGGATGCCAACAGGGTGATCGGGCTGTCCGCGCCCGTCGCCAGACCCCAGGGAACGAACAATGCGAATCCGATGCAGGCGTAGTTGAAGAGCTTCAGGGCGGCTGCCCATTCCATCAATGCGAGGTGGCGCGCCGAGTACTCCAGGAGCATGGCCTCATGAATCATCGTGAGCTCGAGATGGGTCGCCGGATTGTCAATCGGGATGCGGGCGTTCTCGGCCAGCAATACCAACGTGAAGGCAACCGCCGTGAAAGCCAGGCTTGGATACAGCGCGAGCTTCTGGGTCGCGAGATTCTCCGCAATGGCCGGGAGGGCGGTGGTGGCGGAGATCATGGAGGCCACAAAGATGACCATCAGCAGCGCGGGCTCTGCCAGAAAGCCCACCATCATTTCCCGGCGAGCGCCGAGGGAGCCAAAGGCAGTGCCGATATCCATTGCGGCGAGCGACTGAAAGACGCGAGCGGTGGCCAGCAAGCCCACAAGCGCGATCGCATCCGCTGCGATCGTGAAGGGCAGGCGCGTGCCCATCGACGGAATGATACCGGCGGCGAGTACCATGGCGCCAAACACGATGTAGGGCGCTGCGCGGAACAACGAGGATGCACCCTCGGCGATCACCGCATCTTTGTAGAACAGCTTGCGAATGCCGCGGTAGGGTAGCCAGATGCTTGGCGCCCGCCGGTTTTGCAGCCACGCACGGCACTGGTTGACCCAACCGAGAAACAGGGGCGCAGCGGCGAGTGCGGCAATCAGCTCCAGTGCCTGGGTCACCAGGTCCATGGGTTTCATAGGATGAGCGCCAGCAGACTGATGAGCGTGACAAAACTGTAGAGGAGGTACGTTGAGATACGCCCCTGCTGCACCCATGCGAGCGCGTCCGCGATGCGTTGGACGAGAGTGCCCAGTGGGGTGTAGAGGCTCTTCCAGAGGCGATCACTCACAACGACCCGGTAGCGCGGATGGGTATCAAAGGGAGAGGGCAATTCTCGAGTCATCGCGAAGAAGCCGCCAAAGATGTGGCGGATCGGCTGGCCAAATCCTTCGGCCGTGTCCTGCATACGGGCGCTCAGGCGACCGAAACCGCAATCCCAGGCTGGCGCACGCCGTACCCGTCGGTGATAGACGCGTCTGACCGAAAATACGGTCAACACGACCACGGCGATCAATGCTACGAAAAAGATCGCGGCGGAATAGGAGGCACGTCGCTCGGCCAGCGGTACGAGCAGCCACCAAGGGCCTGGCGTGCTCGACAAAGAGTCGCCGCTCAGGGTTTTGACCACGGTGCCCAGCTCTCTGACGACGAATGTCGGCAGTAGTCCCATGGCGAAGCAGCCGAGCGCGAGCCACAGCAGGCCGATACGCTCGAGGACTCCGGCATCATGGGCTCGAGTCAAAGCCGGCTCGCGCGGTTGCCCAAGAAAGATCACCCCGAAGAACTTCACCATGACGTAGCCAGCGAGAGCCGCGGACAGTGCAACCAGTGCGGCGCCCAACGGCAAGAGCATGTCGATGAATGCCCGGGGGACTTCGTGTGCGAAGAGGAAGGCTTGCAGGAGCAGCCACTCGGAAACGAACCCGTTGAGGGGTGGCAGCCCCGCCATAGCCAGGACACCCACGAGGGTGAGCCAAGCGACCCAGGGCATGCGATGAATCAGCCCGCCGAGGCGTCCCAGGTTGCGCTCCCCGGTCGAGTGCAACACGGCGCCCGTGCCCAGAAAGAGCAGGCTCTTGATGAAGGCATGGTTGAGACTGTGATAGAGAGCCGCAATCAGCGCCAGCGCAGCAAGCGAATTCATGCCGACGCCGTGGAACACAATGGCGAGCCCGACCCCTGTCAGGATGATCCCGAGATTCTCAATCGACGACCACGCGAGAAGCCGCTTCATATCGGTTTGGACCGCGGCGAACACCACACCATAAAGGGCACTGAACAGTCCGACGCCCAGCGGCACGAGACCCCACCACCACTCGGGTTTTCCCAACAGGTCGAATGTCACGCGCAGGATGCCGTAGACCGCTGTCTTCAACATCACTCCGCTCATGAGCGCCGAGACGGGCGAGGGGGCCGCCGGGTGGGCCTCCGGTAGCCAGACATGTAGCGGCACGAGTCCCGCCTTCGCGCCGAAGCCGACGAGCGCCAGCACAAAGGCAAGGGCCGCCCAGGGCGGCGCGAGGTGTGCGTGGCGCATGGCATCGAAGGTGAAATGCCAGCTGCCGCCCTGGAGCACGCCAAAACTCAACAGAATGGCAATGGCTCCCAGGTGCGCGAGCAGCAGATAGAGAAAGCCCGCCCGGCGGATTTCGGCAATGCCGTGTTGAGTGGTCACCAGGAAGTAGGAGGACAGCGCCATGGTTTCCCACGCGACCATGAAAGCGTAGGCGTCATCCGCTAGCAGCACGAATCCCATGCTGGCGAGGAACAGGTGGTATTGGAGGCAAAGAAGCCCCGGCGCGGTTCCCTCGCCACGTCGGAAGTAACCGGCGGCGAACACCGAAATGCCGGCCGAAGCGGCACCCAGCAGGAAGAGAAAGAGGCTCGCGAGCCCATCGCGCCTCACGTGCATCGGCAGGTCCGGCAGGCCGATCGCAAGGACCGCCTGCTCCGCAGGCGCCCCCAGGCTGGTCGCAGCCACCACTGCCAAGGCAGCGCCGCACAGGGCGCCCAGTGGGAAAAGTGTTCGGGCGACAAACCCGATGCTCATCGGGCGCAACAGACCGAGGAGGCCGATGAGACCCCAAAGGGCAACGAGGACTAGACAGGCGCTCAGCGAGGAGTGGATCACCGGTATTCACAACGGGTGCTACTCAGATACGCGTTCGATTATAATAGGATTGTACTCGCGCTGTCGCACCCCTTGAGCAGGATGGCTGTGGCCCTCGAAGACCGCACCGCACGACTGACGATCCTCATCGACCCACGCAAGAAGGCCTTCTTCGAGCGATTGTGTGCCGAGGAGGACGCGACGCCGTCTCAAGTCGTGCGCCGGCTGATTCGCCGCTACATCGAGGAGCGCACGGGCAAGCCGTGGACACCACCCCCGAAGTCGGCCGACGAGCCGGAGCAAGCCTCCCGCTCACGCGCCCCGCGCAACGGGCGATCCTGATCTTGCGGTGCGATATTGAGCTCGGGGCCCCCACTCGTCCTATTCGTCAGCCGTCGAAACACGGGGGCGTCCATCCTGGCGGAAGCAATCCTGAAGCACTTCGCACACGGGCGCGTGATTGCGGCCAGCGCTGGGGAGTCGTCCGGCCAGGAAGCAGTCCACCCCGCCGCGCTCGAATGCCTTCGCGCTCACGGTGTGGCGACGAAGGGGCTGCAAAACAAGGGATGGGGCGAGTTCTTCGGTCTCGGCAAACCGCTCGTTCGGTTCCTCATCAGCCTCGATGAGGTTTACGCATCCGGGGCGAACTGGTCGCCCGACACAGTGATCGCGAGTTGGCCCACGCCAGATCCTGCGGCACTGATAGCTGGAGAGATCGACCTGCAGATCGCCTTTGAAGAGGCCTATGGGCTATTGCTGACTCGCATTTTCCAATTTCTGGCGACGCGCTGGGAGAGCCTGTCGGACCGTGAGCTGTCGGACGCGTTGGCCGCCATCGGTGGACCGTATGACTGAACCACACGCTTTGGACATTGCCTCGATTCTCACGCGGCTCCCACAGCGCTACCCGATGCTGCTGATCGATCGCGTGGTGGAAGTCCGCCCGGGGCGCAGCATCCGGGCCCTGAAGAACGTGACTTACAACGAGCAGTTCTTCAGCGGACACTTCCCCTCCCGACCCGTGATGCCGGGCGTGATCGTCGTAGAGGCATTGGCGCAGGCTGCCACCGTCCTGGCGATCCTGAGTCCCGGCCCGCTTCCGCGGCGAGTTGCAAACCTGCACTTCATGGGGCTTGAGAAGGCACGTTTTCGCAAGCCGGTCCTGCCGGGCGACCAGCTGCTGCTCACAGCGCACCACGAGCCCGATTCGGATGGGCTGATGCGATTCTCGACGGTAGCACTGGTCGGCGATGAGCAGGTCGCCAGCGCCGAGGTCTTGCTGAGTGCCCAGGCACCCGCCTAGTCAGCGCTCCTATTTCGGAGCGTGGAGGCGTATTCCACCTCGTCAGGACGGGCGCGATCGAATTGAGAAGGCCAACAATCGCACCAGCAGATCCTCTATCGAGTATGGGGAGTTGATCAGCGCATCCGCGCCATGGCGCAGCACCCGTTGTCCGCGCATCATGCCCAGCAATGTCGTTGATCACGATGATCCAGGTACCGGGGCTTCGCTTGCGCAATGAGCCGAGACAATCCAACGTGCCGTGCTCATCCAAAGTGCTCACCAACACAATCGAACCATAACACCGGATATGCGTAGCCGCCTCTGCGGCTGCACAGTCGATGGCGAAGTCGGCCGGAAAGCCTTGCTGGCTGAGGTGATTGGCGAGGCGCTGCGCATGCTTGATGTTGGAGTCCACGACGAGCGTTGGCAGGTAGCTGAGGACCGAGGTGTCGATGGTGTGCATGGCGTGTGTCTCCCGCAAAGCATGCCGGCATCACACTCGGTTCGACTCGAACACATATTGTATTATCACAAGAGACCCGTTCCGAAGACCATGAGTTCACATCGACTGCATGGGGCCGCCTGCAGTCCCCCTTCCAGTGCGGCTTCTTGCGTCGCATTTCCGCTTCAGGCTAATCTTCGCGTTATCCTTAAATGTGATTCAAATGTGAATGAAGAACTCGCCCATCGTGCATATTGAAGAGCGCACCGCGCGGCTGACGATACTGATCGATCCGCGCAAAAAAGCCGTATTCGAGCGGCTGTGCGCTCAGGAAGACCTCACTTCTTCGCAGGTCGTGCGACGCATGATTCGCGCGTACATTGAGGAGCGTACGGGGAAACCCTGGAATCCGAACGAGGAGGACGCAACGGATCGCACGGGGTCATCCGGGCGGGGCGGGAACAAGCGCCGACCATCCAAAGGCTAAACTTTTCCACGCTAGCACAGCTGACGGTTCCAGCGTCCACTGCGAAATGCGGCTCCTCGAAGCGGGCTCACTCGAGCCCACTCATCAAGTGTCCGGTTTCCCCATTTTAGCGATTCCCCAAAGCTGTCCAGCGCACGCGACAGCGACTCCCGCAGGGCATGACAGTGACTGACGAAATCTCGCGCCACGCTCATGCGATCGCCACCCAACTGACCCCGCAGGATTTAGGATGGCCATCACGACGAGATACACGCAACACTCGCGCGCGGTATCGCGAGGATGTCGCATTCGATTTCGCTGAGAACGCGCTCGGCGACGCTGCCGAGCAGCGCCCGAGCAAGCCCCGTGCGGCCATGCGTGCCGATGACGAGGAGGTGTGGCCGAAGGCGTTCGACCGCGCCTTTGATCGCGGAGAACGGCGCCCCTTCCTCGAGCACGACGTGTGCCGCCGCCCCATCGAGCCCCAACTGTGACAGGAAGCGGCGGATCTCCTCGCCGGCCTCTCTTTCCCAATTAGCGGAATACTCTGTGATCGTATCCTCCCGCACGCCCGCCCAGCCGAGCATGCCCTTGTAGAGCGGTTCGAACGCATGCACGACCGAAACATGAACATTGTCGAGCAGGCTGAGCGACTGCGCTGCACGCACAGCGCGCGCCGAGGCATCGGATGCATCCAGCGCGAGCAGCACGGACTCGTAGCGAACGAGAGTCGCCGCATTCACCATCAGAACCGGATGTTGCCCCGTGCGCATGACGCGCTCGATGGTGGTTCCCACGACCACGTCTCGCAGGATGCGCCTGCGATGAGCGCCGAGGACGAGCAGATCGGCATTCCATGTGTGCGCCTTTTTGACGATGCTGTCGAATGCGCTCCCTGCCGCGATCTCGCATTGGATATTGGGGATCGGAGGACGTATCGCGGCTACGCGGGCTTCGAGCGCGGCTCGTGCGCGCTGCGTCTCGACCTCGACGATCTCGCGCGGCTGATCCTCATCCACGATGTGCAGCAGGCGGAGCTCGGCGCCGAACTGAGCTGCGAGGCCTGCCGCGCGGTCGACCGCCAGATCTGCTCTCAACGATAGATCCGTGGCGCACAGAATCTTCTTCATAAGCAACTGCCTCCGCGCGAATTGTTGTGTGCGGATGTGACTAGCGCCCATTGTTTACCGAAGTGCCGGCGGCACCAACTACCAGCCCAACAGTAGAGACGATAACCTCATTCGCTCTCACAGTTAAGCCGCGCGCGCAGATCCTTCGCGCTGTTCCTCTTCGATCGCGCCCCAGGCGCGCGTGAGCAACGCGACCGTTGCAGTGGCCGCCCTCGCCGAAATCACCAACAATGACTTTGGGCGGCTGTCGGGCGAATGCGAGCGCGAGCGGGGGCCGAGCCGGTGCTGAGCTGAGTCAACGTACGCTCGGGCGACTGCGACGGGTGCCCGCGCACATGAGCAGAATCGCTGTCATCGGTGACGTCATGGCGATGAAACCGGTGATCAGGAGTTCGTGGAGCATCGGCCGGTGCGCCAGCGCTGAGGACACCAGCATCGAGGCCATCAGCACGCATCCGGTGCCGAGCGTGCTGCCCAGCGTGGGTGCGTGCATGCGGGCGAAGAAAGTCGATAGTCGCAGGAGCCCGGCCGAGCCGATCAACGTGAGCAGGCCGCCCGTGACCAGCAATAACGCCGCCGGAATCGTCGCCCACAAGGGCAGGTCGGCGCCGGTCATGGCTCGATCACCTCGCCCCGCAAGAGGAATTTCGCCAGCGCAACGGAGCCGACGAAGCCGAACAGGGCGATCAGAAGCGCGATCTCCAAAAAGAACAGCGTGCTCGAGCGGATGCCGAGCATCAGCAGAGTGAGCATGCCGTTGAGGTACATGGTATCGAATGCCAACACGCGGTCTTGTGACGAGGGCCCGAGGAGCATACGAATCGCCGCGCATGCCATCGCGAGCACAAAGCAGAGTTGTGCAAACGTGACCGTCCAGTCGAACACCACGTTCATTCGAAAACCTCCATCAGCAATTGCTCGTAACGACCCTTGATCGTATGGGTAACGGCGAGCTCGTCCTGAAGGTCCAGGACGTGCAGGGTCAGCGTGCCGCGATCGGGTGTGAGTCCAGCCCACACGGTGCCGGGAGTAGAGGTCACAATGGCCGCGAGCACAGCGAGCCCATGTGGATCGCGCAAGTCGAGTCGAATATCGACGAATCCCGACCGCACGGTGCGCTCGCCGGTGAGGCCTAAAATGACTCGAGCTACGACGATGTTCGAACGCACAATGTCCAACAGCACGCGAGAGGTGAGCTGTAGTGCTGCTCGGGGACGCCGAACGTAGGGCTGAAGCGGACGAAGATTGCGGAACCCCAATACCATGATCAGCGCGACCACCGTGCCCAAGACGGCCTGTCCAGCGGAGAGCGTGTTGTTCAACAGCAACCACATCGCGACCAGAGCGAGTATGAGGATGAGGGGCGCTCGTTTCATGGTATGACCGCTCCGGTGATCGACAACACCGCGTCAATATACGACTGCGGTGCGCGTAACATCTGTGCGGCCGAGTCGGTGTAAGTCATGATCGGCCCTGCGGCGATCGTGAGTCCGATCGACAGAAGCAGCAGAAATGCCACGGGCCCGGCTTCGATAATGCGTAGTCGTGGCGTCGTGCGCTCGCTCACGGTCCAGAACAATTGCATCCCCATTCTCATGAGGGCGATCAGTCCCGCAAGTCCGCCGGCGAGCAAAAGGCCGATGAGGAGCCAGCCCTGCTTCGCCGTACTGGGTGACGACAGCGCATCGAATGCGGCGGAAAGAAGCGTGAATTTCGCAAGAAAGCCGACGAGCGGGGGCAGACCGGTCACGAGCAGAGCACAACACACGAATCCGAGGCCCAGAAACGCCATGACCGCGGGAATCGCGATGCCTACCTCGCCGTCGGAATAGGGATTGGGGGGCTCGCCGATTCTGAATGCCCCGTATGTGGCGGGAGCGAGGGGCGCGACATCAGCCGTTTCAGGCGAGCTGATGTGAATGCGCTCCGTCATCCCGGTGAGGAGAAAAAAGGCCCCGCTCGCGGGCACTGAACTCAGCAGGTAGAAGAGTGCCGGCCCAATCATCGACTCCGAGCCTAAACCGACTGCTGCGAGCACCGTCCCGGAAGAGAGGATCACGCTGAAGGCCACAAGACCCGGGAGCTGCCGCGCAGACAGGGTGCCGATGATGCCGAAGATAATGGTGGCAATTGCAATGCCGAACAGCCACGATCCCCCGAATGGCAGGGGTGCGTGGGAGTCGGCGAGCAGAGAGCCCACTCTCAACACGGCGTACACGCCGACCTTTGTCAGGATCGAGAACACTGCGGCCACGGGCGCGCCGGCGGCCGCGTAGGCTGTCGGAAGCCAGAAGTTCAGCGGCCACGCCCCCGCCTTGACGAGAAAGGCGATGCCGAGAATCGCCGCGCCACCTTCGAACAGGGTGCGATCGCCCGGGGAGAGTGTGGGCCATCGGACGCCGAGCTCGGCCATGTTGAGCGTGCCCGTAACGCCGTAGATGGCGGCGACCCCAATCAGAAACGCCAGCGAGGCCGCGAGATTGACGGCAATGTAGTGCATGCCGGCCTTCACGCGCGGCACACCGGCCCCGTGCAACAGCAGGCCATACGAGGCCGCCAGCAGCACCTCGAAGAACACGAACAGGTTGAACAGGTCACCGGTTAGAAATGCGCCGTTGAGACCCATCAGCAGAAATTGAAACAACGAGTGGTAATGCACGCCCACTCGATCCCAACGCGCGAAGGAGTACACCAGCGCGGCCAAGGCGAGTGTGGCGTTCAGAGTGAGCATCAACGCAGATAAGCGATCGACCACGAGCACGATACCAAACGGGGCTGGCCAGCTGCCTATGGCGTAAACACCGATTCCCCCGGACCACACATCCGGCACGGCATCCGTGGTCATGTACAGAAGGGTCACGGCCGCGATGAGCTGCATGAGTGTGGCACTGAAGGCGATAATCACTCGCGGTACGCGTTGTGTTTCGGCAAACAGCAGCAACGTGGCGGCCGCGATCAGTGGCACCACGATGGGGAGCACGGGTAGATACTGAACCCACGTGCTCACTTGTCAGGTTCCTCCCCGTCGACGTGATCGGTCCCCGTGAGGCCTCGCGAGGCGAGAAGCACAACCAGAAATAGCGCCGTGGTGGCGAAGCCGATCACGATGGCCGTGAGCACGAGAGCTTGCGGCACAGGGTCCGCATACAACGCGGGGTCGGTGGCTCCGTCGGAGCGAATGACAGGAGGTCTGTCGCTCACCAGGTGCCCCATGGCAAAAATGAATAAGTTGACCGCATAGGAGAGTAGACCGAGCCCGATGATGACCTGGAACGTGCGGGGGCGCAGCAGAAGCCAGACTCCGGATCCCGAGAGAACGCCGACCGCCATTGCATAGACCAACTCCACTACGTCACCACTCGGATTCCGGTTAATGTCTCGGCCTCAGCCGCCGTTCGGTGACTGCGCAGTGACTGATGAGCCAGCGCTACGAGAATCAGCGTGGTCGCCCCGATCACGAGCGCGTATACGCCCACATCGAACAGCAGAACAGTCGACAGATGCAAATCCCCCAGCAGCGGCAGATGCAAATCCCACGAGAGATTGGTCAGAAAGGCCCGGGAGGCGAGCCACGCACCAGCGCCCGCGGCGCTGGCGGCTAGCAGCCCCGTGGCCATCCAGTACTGCGGGTGAATACGCATGCGTGATTCAACCCAGAGGGCGCCGCCGACCAGATATTGCACGATGAACGCCGTCGCGAGCACCAGCCCACCCACGAACCCGCCACCCGGTGCGTTGTGTCCGCGCAGCAGGAAGAACACAGAGATAACACCGGCCACCGGCAATAAAAGCCGCCCGAGGAGGGCGGGGATCATCATTCCACCGCGTGGCAGCAGCTCATCGACATCCGAGGGGGAGTGGTGCTCAGCTTCATCACGCTGCGCGCTCGGCAGACTGATGCTTTCGGGCGCGGGGCGGAAGCGCCTGAGTAGCTTGTATACCGTCAGTGCGACGATGCCCACCACCGTAATCTCACCGAGTGTGTCGAAGCCCCTGAAGTCCACGAGGATGACGTTGACGACGTTGTGTCCTCGGCTGTGCGGGACGGAGTTCTCGAGGAAGAAGCGTGTGAGCGCCGATGCGCCCCCATCGTGCACGAGCATTGCGTAAGTGAAGCCTGCCATGCCCGTCCCCGAAACGATCGCCAGCACCGCATCGCGCAAGCGTCTCGCGCGTGCACGCAACGTTCGTTGCCCTGCATTATCCAACTGGAGTCGTTTAGGCAGCCACCGTAGCCCCAGGAGGAGCAGCACCAGTGTGACGACTTCCACGCTGACTTGAGTGAGAGCGAGATCCGGCGCGGAGAACCAGGCGAAAGTAAGGGACGTCATCAGCCCTGCGCCACCCAACATGATGAGAGCCGCAAGCCGGTGAAATTTCGCCTGCCAAGCGGCACCTAGTGCGCAGGCCGATCCGACCAGCCATAAGAGGGCGAATAGAGGATCGACTGCCGACCTGCCCGAGTTGGGCGAAAGCCATGAGTACCCGCGTAGGCCGAGGTAGGCAGTGCCCAGCGTGGCGCACACGATGAGCAGCAACTGAGTTTGCAGCCGATGTGACCACGACACGCGTGCGATGCGGTTCCATACCCGGATAAGCACGACGCTCAGCGCGGCGACCGGGCGCCGGCGGCTGATGAAGCGACTGAGCGGCGCTGGGCCGATCGCGCGATGTTGCGTGTAGTACAGAAAGAGATAGATCGCGACCCCTCCTGTCAGCGCCAGGACGCTCATCAACACTGGCAGAGTGAACCCGTGCCAAACGGCGAGGCTGTAGTCAGGGGAGCGAACGCCGAGGATCGACTGCGTGGCCACAGAAAGCGCAGGGCCTACGGTCCGCGCTGGAAATATTCCAACGAGCAGGCAGGCCAACACCAAGAGTGCGCTCGGTACCAACATCCAGCGGGTAGGCTCGTGAGGCTTGTGCGGCAGATGTGTGGCGGGCGGACCGAAGAACACCTGATGGATGAAGCGCAGCGAATAGGCGACGCTAAACATTCCGGCCACGGTCGCGACGCCCGGCAGTCCAATGCGTACGCCCAGCGCTTCGCCCGCGAAGAGTGTCTCGCCGAAGAACATCTCTTTCGAGAGAAATCCATTCAGCAGCGGCACCCCCGCCATAGCCGCCGCGGCGACCATAGCCAGCGTCGCGGTGAGCGGCATCGAGTGAGAGAGCCCGCTCAGCCGCTGAAGATCGCGCGTCCCCGTTTCGTGATCGACAATGCCGGCCGCCATGAACAGGGACGCCTTGAAGGTGGCGTGATTGATCATGTGAAACACGGCTGCGACTAGCGCGAGAGGGCTGTCCATGCCAAGCAATAACGTGATCAGTCCCAGATGGCTGATGGTCGAGTACGCGAGGACGCCTTTCATATCACGCTGAAAGAGCGCCAGATATGCGCCCAGCACCAGTGAGGCAAGGCCCACGCTGCAGACCAGTGCGAACCACAAGTCCGTGCCGGCAAGCGCAGGCCAGAGGCGGGCGAGCAGGAATACTCCTGACTTGACCATCGTGGCGGAGTGAAGGAACGCCGAAACCGGTGTGGGCGCCACCATCGCGCGCGGTAGCCAGAAGTGAAACGGGAACTGCGCACTCTTCGTGAAAGCACCCAGCAGCACCAGCACCAACATGGCCGGATACCACGCGTGCGCGCGGATCCGATCGCCGGCCCCGAGCACGTCATCGAGCTCGTAGCTGCCTACGATATGGCCTAGGATCAGCACACCGGCCAAGAGACACAGTCCGCCCGTAGCGGTGACGGTCAGTGCAGCGCGGGCACCGCGGCGGCTATCGCTGCGGTGATACCAGTAGGCAATGAGCATGAACGAGGTGAAGCTCGTCAGCTCCCAGAAGATGACGAGCTGGATGAGATTGCCGGACAACACGATGCCGAGCATCGATCCCATGAACGCGAGCAGGAATGAGAAGAAGCGCGGCACGGGATCCGCCGGCGACATGTAGTAACGGGCGTAGAGCACGACCAGCACGCCGATGCTCGCGATCAGGAACGCGAACAGCCAGGCGAAGCCATCAACACGCAACTCGAAGTTCAATCCGAATTGCGGCAGCCAGGCGATGGATGCGCGGACCACCTTGCCGGATGCCACATCCGGGTAGAGCGTAGCCACAGCGACTGCGACCCCGAGTGACACGGCACCCGCGAGCCACGCCTCGATGTTGCGGGCGTTACTTCGCAGGAGCCCCGCACACACGCTACCCGCAAACGGTAACAGGATGATCAGAATGAGAAACATCGAGCGGTAATCTCGCAAAGATCGCCTTGCGTGCCAAGTGGATGACCGTTGACACGCGAACGCAATGGCGCCTATTTCGAATCGTCCTCAATGGCAGCTTGGAAAGTTCTCGCACCGGATCGAGCGTGTCAGTCTCCGCACGCAGGCGGTGAATGGGCCGCTCTGAACGCAGCGGCGCATGACGCCCTTGCGCCGGTCGGCCCGAGCTCCCTGGGGCACATACAGCCCAGGTCGCGTCCGGGTTGCCGATCGTACTTCAAGCCTGTGAGTCACTTGTGCGCCGCACAGCAGGGGTCAGGCGGTGTTCAGTTGCAAGAAGGTCCGGCGTGCGCTCTCGGCCATCGCCGCGATCGCGGGGTGTTTGATCTTGCGTTCCAAGGAGATCGCGTAGAACTCCGCGTTCACGGCGTGCGCGAGACCGATTCGTCCGAAATCGTATTGGCGACGAAATTGCTCCTCCAGAACGGCCGGGACGGGTACGAATCCGTGTCCGGCCAGCGCAAATTCGCGCAGCAGCGCGAAGTCCTCGAATTCTCCAACAACGACCGGGTGCACATCGTGTTGAGCGAGCCATTGATCGAGCGCGCGGCGAATCGCCGTGTCGTCCGTGGGTAGCAACACCGGCTTACCATTCAAGGATTTCGGAAAGCCGGGGCGGAGCGTTTTCGCCAGGCTCGCCCGTGCCATCCACGCTTCGGTGCAGGTACCCAAATGGTGGCTGTACGCGCGGATCTTGAGGCTGGGTGTGATGGGTGCGTCAGACAACACGAGATCGATTTCGTGGATCGCGAGATCCGCCACCAGACGCTCGAGCGTGCCCTCGCGGCAGATCATGCGCACGGACTGCTTGATCTGAAGGGCAGGCTCCAGAACCCGTACTGCGATTTCCTTCGGCACCACGTCATCGATCCCCACTACAACGTGCAGCGGGCGGCGTGTCGAGCGATGTTCCAGCGCCTCGACGAGGTCCCGTCCCAGGCCGAATATCTCCTCGGCATAGCCGTAGACCAAGCGTCCGACCTCGGTTGGAACCAGTGTCCGGCCCGACTTCTCCAGCAACTTCTCACCGAGCCGTGCTTCCAACGTGCGCAGCTGTGCGCTGATCGTGGGAGCCGACAGCGCCAGCTCCTCGCATGCCTGAGTGAGGCTGCCGGTACGAACAACAGACCAGAAATAGAGCAAATGCTGGTAGTTGAGCTTGCGTATGACTGCCATCATGAGAGTTTGCTCCGACCGAACTATCGGTAAGAATAATTCGAGGCCCCGACGGCCCCACCATGGACACGCCTGAGGCCGAGCTGTGCGCCTCGGGGTAACCCGGACTGCTCCTGACGCCATGGCTGGCGCTCTGCCTGGCTGACAAGAGCGACCCGAGCGCTCGCTCAAGCGGCGTCGGCGGCGACGCGTCGAATCGTGTCCAGGGCGAGAGTGAGTGCGTCCGAATCCGCCTTGGTTGGATAACACAGATAGGCGGGGAGCCGGAATTCCGGGGCGTCCGCAACCAGATGCAACCGTCCCGCGAGCTCGTGCTCGCGCAGCAACCTTAGCGGGAAATAACCGCTGCCGCCGGAGGCAAGGATGCGTTGTAATCCGAGCCAGCCCATATTCACCGTGAGGGCAGCGCCGGTGAAATTGGGGAATGCCAGGCTGTGCTGTGCAAAAAACTCCGGACCCCAGTCGACATAAACGTAGTCGTCTCGGGGCTCACTCGGCGGTTTGGCTCGAGTGGATGCCATCACGAGCCGCTCTTCGAGCAACGTCTCGACCTTGAGCCCCGGACGCGACTGGGGCGTGTACATCACACCGATCTGAGCACGACCTTCGATCAAGTCCTCCATCAGGTCTTCTTCGAAACCGATCAATGCACGCACAGCAATGTCGGGAGCGAGCTTGGCGAAGATCGGCAGCCAGCGCAGCAGGAGGTCTTGCCACAGTCCGATCCGGCTACCTACCGTGAGCGTTGCGCGGAATCCGCTCACAATGCCGATCTCTTGGCGCGCCTGCTCCACGGTCCGGGTGAGCTGCGCGGCGTGACGTTGAAACTGTCGTCCGGCCGGGGTCAGCGTGGTCCCCGCCTTGTTACGAACGAACAACTCGGCCCCGAGCTGCTCCTCCAGGCGCTGGATCCGGGAGCTCACCGTGGACTGCGT
>DAITMW010000099.1:3079-22127 GCA_036834945.1 Steroidobacteraceae bacterium | reverse complement strand
GCGCCTGCCACTGTCCGCTCACGTAAAACCCGGACCGCGGCCGCGTCTCGATAAACCCCTGTCCCTCCAGCAACTCATAGGCACGCACAACAGTCGCGGCGCTGAGAGTGCGCTCGCGTGAGATCTCGCGTACGGACGGAATACGCTCACCCAAGCGCAAGGTGCCGTCGCGGATCAGAGTGGAGATGTCGTCAGCGAGCCGCTGGTACAGCTTCATGAAGCGGGAGGTTCTATGCCTCCCGCTAGCATAACGGCTACGACTGCCTTCTAGGGCCCCTTGTGTGGAGAGAGGACCCCGAAGTACCAGGCGATGAAGAGCAATACGAACAGCGCGATCGAGAGGCCGACCCGGAAGGTGAGAGCTTGCGCCGTTCTGGCGGAATCCTCGGGGCCGGACGACAAGTGAAACATCGCCTTGCCGAGGCTGGCCACAATGCAGCCCAGCAATACCACGATCAGAACCTTGATGATTTCCACGATAGGTCACCTTACCTGGCAGTCGAAACCGGAGACGAGCGCGCTCGCTGCTGCTCGGCGGCCCGCTCACGCCGGATCGCGGCGACGACGGTGCCCGCCGCGGCCGCCAGTGTTCCAATCATGGCGGCCATGAGGATGACGAGTCCGCCGGCCAGTCGATAGGCCTCGAGCAGGCCCCACGCGATACCGAGGGGCGTCGAAACCAGGAGGAGGGGCTTTGCGATTCTCATGTGCGCAAGTCTAGGAAGCGCACCGTGGGCGGCCTAGGCGCAGATTGGCCCTCGCAAAGGCAGTACAGTTGCAGCCGGGCGGTACAGCTCTGGCCCGACGCCTACAGTTGCGGCCGGGCGCTAACCCTGACGACCCTCAATGGTGGTGATGGTCACCAGGCCCGTGCACGTGGCCGTGCTCGAGCTCTTCCTGCGTTGCCTCCCGGACTTCGGCGATCTCGATGTCGAAGTTCAGGTTCTGTCCCGCCAACGGGTGATTGCCGTCGAGAGTCACCATGTCGCCAATGATCTGGGTCACCGTGACCGCCTGCGGTCCTTCCGCCGTCTGCGCGTGCAGGCGCATTCCGACGTTGAGGTTCTTGATTCCTTTCAGGGCCCGGCGCGGCACCTTCTGAACGAGGTCTTTGTTAAATTCGCCGTAGCCATCGGCCGGCGTGACTTTCACGCTCAGCTTGTCGCCGGTGTTTTTTCCGGTCAATTCACGCTCCAGTCCGGGGACGATATTACCGTGCCCATGCAGGTAGGCGAGCGGCTCTCCCGAGCTAGAGCTGTCGATGACCTTTCCCTCATCGTCTTTGAGCGTGTAGTGGAAGGTCACGACGGAGTCTTGTGTGATGGCCATATTCAATGTGTCCAGTGAGTTACCGCGACGACTGCCGCGAGATCGGGGGGCGTAGTGTACCGATGCGGGCCAGTCTGGGAGAATAAGAAGTTTCGAGCAAGGATGGTGACGTAATGAGCCCCGTATTGCTGGCGATCCTGGCCGCTGGACCGGCGGTCGCGCCGGCCGCCGTTGCACCGGGCCCCACTGTGCTGCAAGGAACCGCAGTCTCAACGAACATAGGAACGAAGCCCATGGCCGACAATCCTTTTCTGCATCCCAGCACCCTGCCGTACCGGCTGCCGCCTTTCGACAGGATCAAGGATTCGGATTACCTGCCGGCATTCGAGGCGGGCATGCGCGAGCATCGCCAGGAAGTCGCGGCCATCGCCCACGATCCGCGGCCCGCGACCTTCGAGAACACCATCGTCGCCCTCGAGCGCTCCGGGCAAGTGCTCGAGCGGGTCAACACCGTCTTCTCCAATCTCAACGCCTCCAACAGCGACCCCGAGATGGACAAGATCGATACCGAGATGACGCCCAAGTTGACGGCACACGAGGATGCGATCCTGCTCGACAGCGCCTTGTTCGCGCGTGTCGACTCCCTTTTCCAGCGTCGTGCGAGCCTCCAGCTCGACCCCGAGTCGCTGCAGCTCCTCGAGCGTTATCACGTCATGTTCGTGAGGGCGGGAGCGCGGTTGTCCGATGCGGACAAGGCCCGGTTGCGCAGCCTGAACGAGTCCATTTCCTCGTTACAGACTCAATTCAAACAGAACGTTCTGAAATCCAGCAAGGAAGGTGCGGTCGAGGTCGACAACGTGGCAGAGCTGGATGGCCTGTCACCCGAACAGATCGGTGCGGCGGAGCGCGCGGCGGAGGCTCGCGGTCTCAAGGGGAAATATCTCATCACGTTGCAGAATACGACCAACCAGCCCCCCTTGGCGCGGCTGAGGAATCGGGCGCTGCGCGAGAAGATCTACAAAGCCTCCATCGAGCGTTCCAACGGCGGGGACGCCGACAACAACGCGGCGATCGCGAAGATGGTGAAGCTGCGGGCGGAGCGGGCGAAACTGCTCGGCTACCCGAACCATGCGGCCTACCAGTTGGAGGACGAGTCCGCGGGGACGCCGACCGCCGTGCGCGATATCCTGAATCACCTGGTCCCGGCGGCGCTGGCGAGTGCCGAGCATGATGCGGCCGAGATGCAGAAGATCATCGACGCCGAAGCCGTGCGCAACCACACCAAGCCGTTCAAGCTCCAGCCCTGGGACTGGCCGTACTACGCCGAAGCGCTGCGCAAGGCCCGTTACGACTTCGACGAGGCACAGGTCGCGCCTTATTTCGAGCTCGATCACGTTCTGCACGACGGCGTGTTCTACGCCGCCCAGAAGCTGTACGGTCTCACTTTCAAGGAGCGCAAGGACCTGCCGGTCTATCAGCCCGACGTGCGCACCTTCGAGGTGTTCGATCGCGACGGCTCGCCCCTGGCGCTGTTCGTGGCGGACTACTTCGCCCGCGACAACAAGCGTGGCGGAGCCTGGATGGACAATCTCGTGCGTCAGTCGCAGCTGTTCAAACTCAAGCCGGTCGTGACCAACACGCTCAACATCCCGAAGCCGCAGCCGGGACGTCCCGCGCTGTTGACTTTCGACGAAGTGACCACGGTGTTTCACGAGTTCGGCCATGCGATCCACGGCATGCTCTCGAGCGTGCACTATCCGTTGCTCTCGGGTACGGCTGTGCCGCGGGATTTCGTGGAGTTCCCGTCACAATACAACGAGATGTGGGCGCGCGAGCCCTCTGTTCTGGCGAACTACGCGAAGCACTACCAGACGGGTGCGCCCATGCCGCAGGAACTCCTCAACAAGGTCCTGACGGCCCAGAAATTCAACCAGGGCTACGCCACCACGGAATATCTCGCGGCGGCGCTGGTCGACCAGGAGTGGCACCTGATCAACGCGTCACAGGCGCCGGCCGCGGCCGATGTGCCGGCATTCGAAGCCGCGGCGCTTCGCAAGAACGGGATCGACTACGCCCAGATTCAGCCGCGCTATCACTCTGAATATTTCCTGCACATATTCGCCGGTGGCTATGCCGCCGGGTATTACGCGTATCTGTGGAGTGAAGTGTTGGCCCGCGACACCGGGCAATGGATGCATCAACATGGTGGCCTGACGCGCGCGAACGGCGACTACCTGCGCGATAAGATTCTTTCACGCGGCCGTAGCGAAGACCCGCAGGTCATGTTCAAGAATTTCTACGGCCGCGCTCCCGACATCGGCCCGCTGATCGAGTATCGCGGGCTCACCCTGCCGGGAGAGGCGAAGCCGGTCGCCGCGGCGGCCGGCGGAACTGCGCATTAGTTGACGGAGCTGCCGCCGACGGTCGTACCGCCGTCGATCACCAGGGTCTGGCCGGTGATATAGCGTCCGGCCGGCGAGCAGAGAAACACCACGGCGCCGGCCACGTCGTCCGGCTCGCCCAGGCGGCGTAGTGGGGTCGCGGCTTCGGTCGCCTGCGCGATCTTGGGGTTCTGCCACAGTGCCCTGGCGAAGTCGGTCTTGATGATCCCGGGGGCGACGCAATTGACCCGGATGTTGTGAGGTCCGAGCTCCACCGCCATGTTGCGCGCGAGCTGAAAGTCCGCGGCCTTCGACAGGCCGTACGCCCCGAGCATGGTTGAGCCCTGCAAGCCTCCGATGGAGGACACGATCACGATCGCCCCGTCCCGACGGGCGCTCATTTCCGGGGCCACGAGCTGGATGAGCCAGTGGTTCGACAGGATGTTGTTGTCGAGGATCTTGCGGAACTGCTCGTCCTTGAGCGTGGACATGGGGCCCATGTGCACGTTGGTGGCGGCATTGCAGACCAGGATGTCAATTTTTCCGAAGGCTGCGCGTGTCTTCGTGGTGAGATGGACCAGGTCGTCCTTGGAGGAAATGTTGGCCGGCACCGAAATCGCGGTACCCTGACCACGCGCCGTGTTTATCGCGTCGGCCACCGCCTGACAGGCTTCCGGCTTGCGCGAGGAAATCACAACCTTCGCCCCATGTTCCGCCAGCCGCTCGGCGACTGCCCTACCGATACCGCGCGATGAGCCGGTGACCACGGCCACACGGCCGGTAACGTCGAATAGAGACATGCGGGATCCTCGCGTGATGTTGGTATGGAGCGGTCCGAGTCT
Organism: Steroidobacteraceae bacterium; assembly: GCA_036834945.1. Classification (GTDB taxonomy): domain Bacteria; phylum Pseudomonadota; class Gammaproteobacteria; order Steroidobacterales; family Steroidobacteraceae; genus 13-2-20CM-66-19. The sequence goes on along the minus strand of DAITMW010000099.1, from coordinate 17,635 downwards.
ATCAGAAGAAGCTGATTTCCCGAGCGCACTTGCTGTCAGCCGGCGCGCACATTAGGCTGCATCCAACTTCCGTGGAATGGCGTTTCGCACAGCGAAACGGAGGCGCAGGCATGAATCTGGAATTCTCGGCAAGTGAGCGGCGGTTCCGCGCCGAAGTACAGGAATTTCTGCGTGCGAGCCTGCCGGCCAGCCTGAGCGCGAAAATGCTCGGCCTGAAGCGGCTGACGCGCGAGGACCTGCTGAGCTGGCATCGCATCCTCTATGCGAAGGGCTGGTCCGCGCCCTCCTGGCCGCGTGAGTTCGGGGGGCCCGGCTGGTCGGCCGTCGAGCAACACATCTTCGACGAGGAATGCGCGCTAGCGGGGGCCCCGCCCCTCATCTCCTTCGGTATCCGCATGGTGGCTCCCGTCATCATGCAGTTCGGCAGCCCCGAGCAGCAGCAGTACTTTCTGCCCCGCATCCTGTCCGGGGAACACTGGTGGTGTCAGGGCTACAGCGAGCCGGGAGCGGGCTCCGATCTCGCCTCGCTGACGACACGCGCGCAACGGCAGGGTGACCACTATGTCGTCAATGGACAAAAGACCTGGAATACGCTCGGGCACTTCGCCGACTGGATCTTCTGCCTCGTGCGGACCGATGTCGCGGCGCGGCAGCAGGAGGGCATCTCGTTCCTGTTGATCGATATGAAAGCTCCTGGAATCACGCTTCGACCGATTCCGCTCATCGACGGCGAGCACGAAGTCAACGAGATCTTTTTCGATAATGTTGAAGTTCCCGTCAACAACCGCATCGGCGAGGAGAACAAAGGTTGGACCTACGCCAAATACCTTCTGAGCCATGAGCGTGTGAACATCGCGCAGGTCGGGCAGTCGAGGCGGGAGCTGAGCCGCCTCAAGCAGCTCGCGGCGCGCGAGTTGAGCGGAGGGAAGCCCTTGTTGGAGGACGCGAGGTTCCGCGATCGCGTCGCCGCAGCTGAGATCGATCTGCTGGCGCTCGAGATCACGGTGATGCGCGTGTTGTCCGCGGAGTCCGCGCGACGCGATCCGGGCGCCGCATCCTCAGTGTTGAAAATCCGAGGCGCCGAAATACAGCAGACACTTTCGGAGCTGATGATGCAGGCGATCGGTTACTATGCGCTGCCGCATATCCCGGAGGCGCTGGAGGCCGGTTGGCGGGCCGAAGACGGCATCGAACAGGACTGGCCCGCTTTCTCCGCCCGGTATTTCAACCTGAGAAAGACGACGATCTTCAGCGGCTCCAACGAGATCCAACGCAACATCATTGCCCGCCGGATCCTGGGTCTGTGAGCGCTTAAGGGAGGTGACCAGACATGGATTTTGAATTTACCGAAGACCAGGCGATATTGCGTGATTCGGTGCGGAAGCTCGTCGCGCGCGAGTACGCGTTCGAGCGGAGGCAGGCCTTCCTGGAATCGCCGCACGGTTTCAGTGCGGACGTCTGGCGTGTGATGGCGAAACAAGGGCTTTTCGCCCTGGGGATGCCGGAGAACGTGGGGGGCTACGGCGGGCCGACGGAGATCATGCTCGTCATGGAGGAACTCGGGCGTGGGCTGGTGCTCGAGCCCTTCTTGAGCACTGTCGTTCTGGGAGGTGGCCTCATCCGCGATCACGGCACTGTTGCGCAACGGGCGCAGTTGTTGCCGCAAGTCGCGGCGGGTGATTGTCGTGTCGCTTTGGCGCATCACGAAGCGGGAGCGCGCTATGTTCTCGACCACGTGAGCACGATTGCCTGCCGAGGCAAGGGGTCGTATGTCTTGAGCGGCCAGAAGGCCGTCATTCTGGATGCTCCCGTAGCCGACCTGTTGATTGTCTCGGCGCGGGACGAGGCGGCGGGAGGTCTCTCGCTGTTTCTGGTCGAGCCGGGTGCCCCCGGCCTGAAGTTGACGGCGTACCGGACCCAGGACGGCCGCTGCGCCGCGGACATGACACTCGAAAATGTGAAAGTGCCGACTGCCGCGCGGCTGGGCTCTCCGGGGTTCGCGCTGTCCGCGTTGGAACAGGCTGTCGACTGCGCTCTCGCGGCCCTGTGCGCCGAGGCGGTCGGCGCCATGGAGGCCGTCAACGAGGGCACGTTGCACTATCTCAACACCCGCAAACAGTTCGGCCAGCCCATCGGCCGTTTCCAGGTGTTGCAACATCGTATGGCCGACATGTTCCTCATGGCGACGCAGGCAAAATCCATGAGCTATCTGGCCACGGGTCGCTGTCGCGATCCGGATCGTTCGGAACGGCGTCGCGCGCTTTCGGCTGGCAAGGCCTACGTCGGCAAAGCCGCGCGTTTCGTCGGCCAACAGGCGGTGCAACTTCATGGCGGTATGGGAATGTCAGCCGAGCTGCCCATCAGCCATTATTTCAAGCGCCTGACGATGATCAACGCCACGTTCGGCGATGTTGATCATCATGTCGGCGCGTTCAGTGACCTGCTCCGCGCGCAGGTCTCATGAACGTGCCGGGCGCCCCGGTGCCGCGGTTGCCGCTGCAGCGGCTCGCGCTACCGGAGACCTCGCTTTGGTACAACATGGAGGTCTCGGCGACGCGCTATCCGAGCCGGCCCGCTGTCATTTTCTACGATAGTGTGTTGAGTTACGCGGAGCTGAGACGCGACGCGGAGCATCTGGCGGGGTTCCTCCAGGAGGAGTGTGGCGTACGGCGCGGCGATCGCGTTGCCCTGCAGCTGCACAACAGTCCGCAGTTCGTGGTCGCTTATTACGCCATTCTGCGTGCCGATGCGATGGTCGTTCCCGTGAACTCCATGAATCGGACCGCGGAACTCGCACACGTCGTCGAGGATAGCGGTGCGCGAGTGCTGATCACGTCGCAGGACCTGTTCGCCCAGGCCGAACCGCTGGCCGGCAAGCTGCTGGAACGGGTCATTGTCGCGTGCTACTCGGACTACCTGACATCCGCGACGGACCTGGCGCTGCCGGATTTCGTGACGGCGCCGCGGTCGGATGTGAAGTTCCAGAACGTGACGTCCTGGATGGACGCCTTGAAGCGGGAGCTGCGACCCCGTCCGCCGCTGGCGACTCCCGCTGACCTGTGTGTGATGCCCTACACCTCAGGGACGACCGGCCTTCCAAAGGGCTGCATTCACAGGCATCGGAGTGTGATGCACACGACCGTGTCTCTCGCCCTTTGGCATGCCAGCCACCACGGGAACTGCGTGTTGTCCATTCTGCCGTTCTTCCATGTGACGGGGATGCAGAACAGCATGAATGCGCCGATCTATATCGGCGCGGCGATGGTGACTTTGCCCCGATGGGATCGCGATGTCGCCGCGAAGCTCATCCAGCGCCACGGAGTAACCGGATTGACGGCGGTTCCGACGCTCATCGTCGATCTGCTCTCGAGTCCGCGACTGGACGAGTACGATTTGTCCAGTCTGCGTAAGATCGGTGGGGGCGGAGCCGCCATGCCGGAGGCCGTGGCCCGTCGGCTCGAATCCCTGTGTCACCTGACGTACATCGAGGGATACGGTCTGTCGGAGACCATGGCACCAACGCACATCAATCCACCGGAGAGCCCGAAACCCCAGTGTCTCGGCATACCGATTTTCGAGACCGAGTCGGTCATCGTCGATCCACAGACTCTGCGGAAGCTCCCTCCGGGTGAGGTGGGTGAGATCCTCACCCGCGGACCGCAGGTGTTCGAAGGCTACTGGAACAACCCGCAGGCCACGGCCGAGTGCTTCGCGACGGTCGCTGGGAAAAGTTATTTTCGCACCGGCGACCTCGGGCGCGTCGATGAGGACGGCTATTTCTTCTTCGTGGATCGTCTCAAACGGATGATCAATGCCGCGGGCTTCAAGGTATGGCCGGCCGAAGTGGAGGCGCAGCTCTATGCTCACCCAGCCGTCCAGGAAGTCGCGATCATCAGTAAACCGGACCCCCGTCGGGGTGAGACGGTGAAGGCGGTCGTCGTCCTCAAGGAGCTGGCGCGCGACCGGATCACGGCGGATGAGCTGGCTGCCTGGGCGCGCCAGAACATGGCCGCGTACAAAGTGCCGCGCATCTGGGAGTTCGTCGCCAGCCTGCCGAAGTCGGCCAGCGGTAAGATTCTCTGGCGGGTGTTGCAAGAACGAGAACGAGAGCGCATTGGGCAATAAAAAGCTCCTCACCAATGATATCCGTGACGTTCGGTTGAAGGCCGCGCATCGCCGCCGTGAAGCCGGCGACCGGCAGTTCATCACCGCCCTGGCGCGCGGCCTGGCCATTCTGCGTTGTTTTCGAGTGGGGGAGGTTTACCTGAGCAACCAGGAGCTGGCACGCCGCAGCGGACTTGCGAAGCCAACGGTATCCCGGTTGACCTACACCCTCACCCGGATGGCGTTTCTGAACTATTCGCCGGCACGAGAGGAGTACGCGTTGGGTCCCGGCGTGCTCGTACTCGGACACACCTATCTCGCGGCGATGAAGGTCCGCGAAATCGCCCGACCGATGATGCAAGCGCTCGCGGATACCGTTCAGGCGACGGTCACCATGGGCGAGCATGACGGCCTGCACATGGTCGTCGTCGAGGTGTGTCATGGTAGTCCGACCTACAGATTGCGTGTCGATGTGGGCGAGCGGGTTCCTCGGAATATGACGGCTCTTGGCCGCGCAAGCCTTGCGGCCACGCCGATGGAGCACCGCCTGGAGACGGTGCAGGCCGTGGCCCGGCAGCTTTCTCCGGAGAGTCACGCTGAGTTGGCGGCCGGGATGTTGCAGTCGCTGCGGGAGTACGACAAGTTGGGGTTCGTCGTCTCCTGTGGAGAGTGGACTCCGGATCTGTTCGCGGTCGGCGTGCCATTGATATCGGCCGATGGCAACCGCGTGCTGTCATTCAGCTGCAGCGGGCCGGTGCGCGAAATGACTCGCAAGCGCTTGATCGCCGAAGTCGGGCCGGGGATCGTCAGGTTGCGCGATCGTATCCATGAGGCGGTCGAGGGCTTTTTTTAGAGCCCCATCACACGGGAACAGCATTATGTTGTCCCCCGGCCGCCGCCCTCCGGTCCTGTGACGAAAGTCGCATCGATCCTGCCGACTTCGTCATGCACCGCGACAGTCGGCGGCCCCACACTGCGGGGCAACAACAAGCGCGAATGACGGGGCACCTGTTGACGACAAAATCCATGGAAGACGTTGCCTCGCCTGTCGGAGACATTACCCCCGAGACGGCCGGCGAATGGCTGTCGATGCTGGCGGATGTCACCGGGTATGGAGTTACCCTCAGTGACGCGAGGCGTCAGATCGTCTGGGCGAACGAGTCGTTCAGACAAATGAGCGGTTACAGCCCCGGTGAATACCTCGGCCGCACACCCGGCGAGCTGCTGCATTTCGAGGAGGCCGATCCCGAGACACGCCAGCGGGTTCGCGAGAGCTTCGACACCGGACGCGGTCTGCGCTTCGAGAGCCCCGCCCGCAGCAAGGACGGCCACGCGTGGTGGCTCGATACCGATGCACGTCCGCTGCTCGACGCGCATGGCGCCGTCAGGGGCTGGGTCTGCATCCACGCCGACATCACCAATGAAGTCATAAAGCGCGAGGCTCTCCGGCGCAATGAGCGCCGCGCTCACATGATGATCCAGGGCGGCAATATCGGTACGTGGGAGTGGGATGCCCGCACCAATCTCGTCGAGACCAACTCGGTCTATATGACGATGCTCGGCTATCCGCCCGACGACTGTTGGCATGACGTCAACTGGCTGCGCGACCTGTGTCATCCCGACGACCTGGAGATGTGCGATCGCGCTGTCAGTGAGCTGATGGACGGCACCCGCAGCCGATTTCGCGGCAACAGCCGCTTGCGGGCGCGCGATGGGTCGTGGCGCTGGGTGTGGTGCTCAGGTGGCGTGCTCGAGCGCGAACCGGGTGGCCTGCCATCGCGTATTTTCTGCGTTATGTTCGATGTCACCGAGCACAAGCTGGCGGACGAGCAGACCCGGATCGTCAGCGAGCGGATGGGACTCATCGCGGAGAACGTCCCGGGCATGATCTTTCAATGGCGCCTGTCGAAGGAAGGTAAGGGCGAGTTCCTTTACGTGAGCCCCGGCGTGCGCAACGTGTTCGGACTGGCTCCCGAAGTGCTCATGAATGATGGCAGGGCATTGGCGTCCGTCACTCATCCCGAGGATCTCGAAAGAACCCGCGCGAGCATGCAGCGCTCGGCCGACACGCTCGAGCCCTGGCGCATCGAGGCGCGGGTCGTGCGCCCTGACGGGGCGATAAGCTGGTCGGCTGGCGAGGCGGTCCCGCGCCGATACGAAGACGGCAGCACGATATGGCACGGCTATGTACATGACGTGACCGCAAGCAAGCTGTCCGAGCAACGCATCTCGTTCCTGGCCTATCACGATCCACTCACTGGCCTGGAAAACCGCCTCGGCCTGCGTTCGAAGCTGGACGAGATGTTGCAAAGCGCGGGCCGGCGGCAGGCCGCGCTCGCGGTGTTGATGATCGATCTCGACAGGTTCAAGTACGTCAACGACACACTCGGCCACGACGTCGGCGATGAGCTGCTGGTGGAGGTCGGTCGCCGCCTGAAAAATACCGTTCGCCGCTGCGATGTGGTCGCCAGGCCGGGCGGTGACGAGTTCGTGCTCGTGCTCGATGACCTGCCGGATGAGCGGCAAGTCTCCGCCGCCGTGCAGAAGTTGTTTCGCCAGCTGCGCGGCAATTTCCGGTTGTCCGATCGGGCCGTCTATACCACGTGCAGTATCGGCATCAGCCGGTTTCCGCAGGACGGCACCGACGGCACGACGCTGCTCAAGCATGCGGACCTCGCGATGTACGCGGCCAAGGCCAACGGCGGCGACTCTTATCGCTTGTTCGAGAATGCTATGCGCCCGGGCACGGACCGGCTGTTGCTGGAGGTTGAATTACGCGATGCATTGGAGCGCAACGAGGTCGAGCTGTACTACCAGCCGCGCATCGACACGATCACCGGCAGACCGACCGCGGTGGAGGCTTTGCTACGCTGGCGGCACCCGACGCGCGGACTCGTGCCACCCGGGCTGTTCATTCCGATCGCCGAGGAGACTGGGCTCATCGAGGTGATCGGACAGTGGGTGCTGGAGCGCGCCTGCCAGGATCTGCGTGAATGGCTCGACCGGGGCGGCGCGCCCATGCGTGTCTCCGTGAACCTGTCGCCCATACAGTTTGCCCGTGACGAGTTGCCGGAGCGCGTGGCGGATGCGCTCGAGCGCTGGCGCCTGCCCTCGGAGCTGTTGGAGTTGGAAATCACCGAGACCGTCGCGATGCGCTCGCCCGAGCTGGCGGCGCGCCACCTGGCACGATTGCGAGCGCTCGGCGTATTCCTCGCGGTGGATGATTTCGGAACCGGGCATTCCTCGCTGGCGCGCCTGAAGCTGCTGAACGTCGATTGTGTGAAGATCGATCGCTCACTCGTGGAGGATTGCACGGGCGACCCACACGATGCCGCGCTGTGTCGGGCGGCCATCGCCCTGGGGTTGGCCCTGGGTCTCGAGGTTGTCGCCGAAGGCGTGGAGACCCAGGACCAACGCCAGTTCCTGGCGCAGGAGCATTGCAGCACCATCCAGGGTTACCTGGTGGCGCCTCCCATGCCCGCGGCGGAGGCGTTCTCCTTCGTCAAGTCGCTGTTGGAGGTGCCTCGCTTGCGGGGCGCCCTCGCAAAGTGACCACGCCGACGATGATGAACGCCAGCATCAAGGTGACCTGCGCGGCCACGAATGGGGGCTCCGAGCCATTCGGTGCCAGGGCGTGCAGCGCCGGAATCTTCTGAAACGACTGCACGACGGCGACGAAGCAATTGAGATACAGGGCGATCAACGCCGTGATGACGTAAATCCAACGCCAGGCCCCGGCGAGGTGGTAGGCATAGAATGCGAGAATCGCGATCGCGAGCACCACGAGCGAGATGACGCCGACGACGCGGGCCGGGTCGAACCCCGTCCCCGGAAACATGAATCCGGTGACACTCGTCAGAACGGTCGTGAGCAGAAATACGCCGGTCCAGCTGTCGAGCCGCTTCCCCTTCCAGAGTCCGGCAGCCACCACCAGCCCCGTGGCGATGCCTATCAGACTGATGATCACGTGGAGCAATGTGAAAGTCGCGACGGACATGCCGATGATCATGGTGCGAGCCTCCCCTGTGAGGGGGGTACACTAACCGGCGGCCGGCGTGGCGCGATTGAAGGAATGCGCCAAGATCAGTCCTTTTGTACTAAACCGCCGCGGCTCGGTGCCTGACCGAAGCGACCAACAATACGACAGGGTCGGACCCGTGCGGGCCGCAGGTCATCACTCCGTCACCGGGATCGCAACGGGCAACATCGACCGCGTACAAGGTAGCGACCTCACCGGCGGCGTTTTCCATCTGCGCCGACCCCGAGATACAACACACCAGGGTTTCCTCCCAACCTGACGTCCGGATGAGCTCCGGTGCCGTCACGCGCAGGATCTTCGTTTGGGCTTCGGCGCCTGTCCTGGAGACGATCAGGTTCAGGTCGGTCGAGGGCTCTCCGAGCAGGGTGCAGCGGGCCGGCCAGGAGCCGTCGAAGTCGATCGACTCTCCGGGCGCCCGTAACAGGGTCTGGCCACGGGGGCCGAAATCCAATTCCACGCCGTCGCCGCGGACGAGTACGAGCGTCCTGTCGTAACCATCAAAGGCGGAGAACGGGCCGGGGGCCGTGATGCTGGCCAGGCTCAGTCGCCAATCGAAAACCGTCGCGCCGGGAGGGACCTTGAGGATCTCACGGGTGAGCCCACCGCCATTTTTCCAGGGAACAGTGACGTAATCGGGTTCCCGTAACACCTGCATCGATCGCCATCTCCCGTCGAACCGCGACCTGTGCACCACTGGCCGCCTGGCGCGTTCTTATACCCTGAAACTGCCGCCAACGGCGGTGAGACCACCTATTCCAACCTGGCGAGGAAAATTATGCGCAATGCGCGCGTTCTGATACGAAATGCGGCGATCGTGACCGCCCTCTCGGCGGCCTTGAGCGCCTGCGTAGTCTATCCGGCCCGCGGGTACTATGTCGGCCCTACGGTCGCGGTCGCCCCGCCAGCGCCCGTGGTGGAGACCTATGGAGTGGCCCCTGCGCCCGGCTATGTATGGATCGGTGGCTACTGGAACTGGGTGGGTGGACGTCATGTCTGGGTACCGGGCCGCTGGGATGCCCCACGTCGAGGTTACCGTTGGGAGCCGCATCACTGGGTGCACGGGCGGGACGGTTGGCACTTACACGAGGGGCACTGGGTGCGGCGTTGAGGGCCAAGCTTGCAGGGGCGGCGTTTTGAAGTAATTGTGAGGGCATTACTACAAGAGCGCCGAGCCCCACCATGGCATCCGGTCCGCATGCCGAATTCGCCCGGATTGCTGCCCATCTCAAGGAGCGACGGGAGCAACTTCTCGATCACTGGCGTCGCGCGGTCGCTGACGACCCCGATGTCAGTGCCTCGGTATCCCTCGTCCGTACGCAGTTCATCGACCACATTCCTCGAATTCTCGACGCGTTTGATCGTGCCTTGCGTGCCAGGAGCGCCGCGAGCGAGGCAGCCGCCGAGGCCGACGAGCTTGCCGGTGCAGCCGAACATGGTGAGCACCGTTGGTTGCATGGGTACGACTCACGCGAGACGTTGCGTGAGTGGGGGCATCTCCACATGTCCATGTTGGCTGAGCTCGAGTCGTTCGGGTTGAGCAATGTCAGTGTGAGCCCGCCGGTCATGAGCGAGGCGCGGAGGATGCTCGCGCAGCTCTTTGTCGATTGCATGGTAGAGAGTGCCGCGAGTCACGCTGCCCTCGAGCGCGCCGCGGCGGAGCTCCGTTTGCGTGATTTGGAGCGCGTGCTCGAGCACTTGCGCACCCTCGAGCGGGAGCGCACTGAGCTGTGGCGGGAGGCGGCCCACGACCTTCGCGGTAACGTGGGTGCCGTGAAATTCGCTGCCAACGCGCTCAATCATGCGGTCGCTACACCACAGATGCCCACTTTTGTGGGACTGGTCCGCCGCAGCGCCGATTCTCTGGATAAACTGCTGAATGATCTGATTGAGCTCGCCCGCCTCGAGGCTGGCCGCGAGCAACGCAACGTCACCCGCTTCAATGCCAACAGTGAGCTCGGTGCGTTGTGCGAGTCGCTGCAGCCCCTCGCTGACAGCCGGCAGCTGTTCCTGAAATTCACGGGACCCGGGTTGCTCGAAGTCGACGGTGATGCAGTCAAGGTCCGGCGCATCGCTCAGAATCTCATTCTGAATGCGCTCAAGTACACCGAGAGGGGCGGGGTCCTCGTCACCTGCGAGGAGGTGACGGCAGGGGGCGTGCCGCGCTGGGCGCTGTGCGTGCAGGACACAGGCGCCGGGCTCGATACCGGTGCGGTCGCCCCGTTGGCGCAGGCGCTCAGCTCCGCAACCAGGGAAGCGCGAGTAGTCGCGCAGGAGGCGGCGGGCAATACGCTTGGGAACGATAGCTCCGAGCTGCCCGACAAGCCGCCGACATTACCCTCCGTGACGCCGCGACGGCCTCAGGATCATCCGAGCGAGGGGGTTGGATTGTCGATCGTGAAGCGCCTTTGCGAGCTCCTCGATGCGACCATGGAGCTCGAGACCGGGCAAGGTCGTGGTACGACCTTCCGCATCTGCTTTCCGCGCAACTACCCGCCCTAGCTGCTCGCGGCGTAAACCCCCTAAAATACCGCCATCGCTCTTTGCGGACGCAGGAGGCCGCATGCTCAGACGTTTTGCATTGCTGTCGCTGTTTGCGACTGTCGCGGTAGCTACCACCGGACACATGCTTTCCTATCCCTCGGCGAGCCGTGACGACGTGGTTGCGGAGTACCACGGAGTCAAGGTTCCTGATCCTTACCGGTGGATGGAGGACATAGACTCACCGGCCACGCGGGCGTGGGTGGAGGCGGAAGGCAAACTGAGCCGCGACTACCTCAACGCGATTCCGGGCCGCGAGGCCATAGCCGAGCGCTTGAAGCAGATCTGGAATTTCGAGCGCTGGAGTCCGCCGGAGCACCACGGTCACTACTGGTTCTACACGCACAACGACGGCCTGCAGAACCAGTCGGTCATTTTCGCGACGACGGACCCAGCCACCACGGGACGTGTCCTGCTGGACCCCAACACGCTGTCAAAGGACGGTACCGTTGCTTTGCGGGAGATCGCAATCAGTGACGACGGACGACTGTTCGCGTACGCCTTGTCCGATGCGGGGTCGGATTGGCAGATCTGGCATGTGCGCAACGTAGACACCGGCGCGGACCTTGCGGATGAGATTCACTGGTCGAAGGCCGGTGGCGGCAGCTGGCGCAAGGATGGCTCCGGGTTTTACTACACCTCGTACGACGCTCCCAAGGACGGTGATCTCCTGAAGGCGGCGAACAAGTACGAGAAGCTCTTCTTCCACGAGCTGGGCACGCCGCAGAGCCAGGACAAGCTGGTCTATACGCGTTCGGACGATCCGGACTGGTTCGTCGGCGGCGTAGTGACCGATGACGGGCACTACCTGGTGGTCCAGGCCAACCATGGCGACGAGGTCCAGAACACACTGTTGGTCCAGGATCTGTCGGGCGGCACGGCGGCAGCGCCGATCAAGGCCGTCATTCCGCAGCCCACGGCTGTACATACTTTCATCGGCAACGTCGGGTCGACGCTTTATGTTCTGACCGATGACGGCGCGCCGCGCTACAAGGTCGTAGCGATCGATCTGTCGAAGCCCGAGCCGGCGCACTGGCGGACCGTTGTGCCGGAGGGGGCCGACACGTTGGATTCCGTGACTCTGGTGGGTGGGCAGTTGGTAGCTCAATACCTCCACGATGCGCACAGCGCCGTGCGTCGTTACACGCCCGAGGGCAAGCTCATCGGCGAAGTTCAACTCGCCGGGCTCGGGCAGGCGGGCGGATTTCAGGGGCGGGTAGAGGATCGTGAGACGTTTTACTCGTACAGCAGTTTCACCGCACCGCCGGGCGTTTACCGCCTCGATCTCGGCAGCGGCGCAAGCTCGTTGTGGAAGGCCCCGAAGCTCACCGGGTTCGACCCCAACGCGTATGAGACCCGCCAGGTGTTTTATCCGAGCAAGGACGGTACGAAGGTGCCGCTATATGTTGTCGCGCGCAAGGGCACGAAGCTCGACGGCAAGAATCCCACGATCCTGTACGGGTACGGTGGTTTCAACATCTCGATGGAGCCCGGGTTCTCGCCCGCGGTAGCCGGATGGATCGAGATGGGCAATGTGTATGCGATGGCGAACCTGCGGGGTGGCGGGGAATATGGACGCGCCTGGCACGAAGGCGGAATGAAGGTTCACAAACAGAATGTGTTCGATGATTTCATCGGTGCGGCTGAGTACCTGATCGCGCAACATTGGACGGACCCGAAGCACCTCGCCATCTGGGGCCGCTCCAACGGCGGACTGTTGGTCGGCGCCACGGAGGAGCAGCGTCCCGACCTGTTCGCGGCGGCGGTGCCGCAGGTCGGTGTGATGGATATGTTGCGCTTCCGCGAGTTCACGGTGGGCAAGGGCTGGGAGTCCGATTACGGCAGCGTGGACGATCCCACGGAGTTCAAAGCCCTGTTGGCCTATTCACCCTTGCAGAACGTCAAGGCCGGAGTGAGCTACCCGGCAACGCTCGTGACAACGGGTGATCACGACGATCGCGTTTATCCGGCACATAGCTTCAAGTTCACGGCCGCCATGCAGCGGGCCGATCCCAACGGAAAGCCGATTCTGCTGCGGGTCGAGACCCGGGCCGGTCATGGCTCAGGGAAGCCGACCGCGAAGCTCATCGAGGAGATGGCGGACATTCAGGCGTTCGTTCTGAACGCGATGAAGTAGGGCGCTCAGCGAGCCGCCGCCGCGCGAGGCTTCTTGCGCGGCGTCGACTCTTCCTCGGAGCTCAATCGCGTCCAGAGGCGCCCCAACTCGGTCGCCGGCATGCCGGCGACCGGTAACGATACTTGCGCCGTGACGTCGTCCAGGCTCTTGTGGGTATGTAGGACCGCAAGCGCGCTGGCGAGCCGTCCGAAGCTCAGGGAGCGGCCCATCGCCGTTTGCCGGTCGGCGGCTACGGCGGTCGTCTGGTCATCCAGCGCCGCCATGATCCGGTCTGACAGTCCCCAGCTCACGGAAATCCGTTTCGCTACCGGGACAGACTGCAGGTCGAGCAGTGACGCCATGACGCCGGGATGAGGCCGCAATTTCGGGCGTGCGTCGTACTGATCGAGCGCCACGCGGAATACGACGATGCTGGCCATTCCCGCGACGAGACCGAGCAACTGCGCCGCGAAGGGATCCGACTTCTCCACTATGGCGGTGTGTGTGACGGTCGCGCTCGCGGTCTTGAAGGTGTGTTGCCACGCGATATCGGGAAACTTCGGAAAATCGCCACCCCGGATCTGGAAGATGGGTTGGGCGAGAGCGGCCGCGATGAGTGAGCGGATTCCGTCGTTGCCTAGTATGACCACCGCGCGATCGATACTCTCGATGGCCTGTGTGCTAACACGATAGAAAGAGCTATTGGCCATCTTCAGGAGGTTGCCCACGAGCGAGGGGTCCTTCGAGATGATGGTGACCAACTCGCGACGCGAGACGTCCTCGTCGTTGACCGCGCGCAGCAACTGCGGCAACAGGCTAGGGCGACGCGGGGTATATCGGTCTTCAGTGGACGCGCTCTGCAGAACGTCTGCCGTCGCGGAAATGACCTCGGTATGGGCTGGTGGCCATTCCTCTCCGACTGCCGCGGCGCCAAAGCATAGTTGATGCAGCCGTGCGAAGACCTGCTCGCCCGTAAGGGGCTCGACTTCCTGGATGGGTTCGGCAGGGGTACCTGGGGCCGCTTCTTGCGGTGCGGTACGCGCGGCCGCGGTTGGTGTCCGTGGAGTGGTCTCCGCCGGGTTGGCGAACACAAACTCTGGTGTCTCAGCCGGTGCCGCACGGACAGGCCCGCGCCGGTGCAGCAGCACCCACGCGCCCAGCCCTACGGCGGCAACAATGAGAACGGATACCAGACCCAACAGCATCGACTGACCCCCCGGCCGAAGTTGATGATGCGACGTGGCGGCTGTCCGGGCAATCCCGGAAACCGTGCGCCAGTGCCAACTTCTGACGGTAGTGACTTATTGCGCTAACTGACTCAAGGTATCGGCCGCGAGCTTCGCCGCCTGTAGGGTTGGGTAGCGGTTCGACGCGGCTTGTGGCGTCGTCGCCATTGCGGAAGTCACGCCTTGGGTGGCGCCGGCCGGGGCGGTGCCCTGGGAGGCCGGGTCGGGCTGTGAGCCCGTGGTGCCTTGGTAGGCCCTGTCTGGCTGTGAGCCGGTTGTGCCTTGGGAAGCTGGGGCTGCTCCGGCCTGCGCCTGGGCGTAAGCGGGCAGTGCGTGGCCCAGCAGGTGGAGCTTCCAACGTGACGAGGCGGCCAGGTGCGAATGTGCGCCCGCGCTGCCCGGGGCGCGTCCGAGGGTCGTCATGACCTTTTGCAGGAAGTTGATGATGATCTGTTGCGGGCTCGGCGTGTTGGTGGCAGGCGCCGACGATCCGTCCGCGGTGCCCGGCGCAGCGGTGGCCGGCGCAGCGGTGG
>DAITMW010000099.1:0-2979 GCA_036834945.1 Steroidobacteraceae bacterium | reverse complement strand
CCGGCGCAGCGGTGGCCGGCGCAGCGGTGGATGTTGCCGCACCTGCACCTGTTGGGTCCGATGTAGCGTCTGTTGGCTGTGTGTTCGACGTGGGCGCCGTTGTGTTATCCGGCGGCGTGGCGCCGACTGGCGCAGCCGTGTTCGATCCGGGTGCGCCCGCGCCCGACGCCGGGCCTGATGCCGCAGCCCGTTGGATCAGCGTGCTCGAATACGACAGCTTCAGGCTGAAGCCCGCGATTTCGGCAGGGTCGACGCTCAGGCTCGACGCCGCGGCGAATGCATCCTGAACGTCGCCCGAGAAAAACTGGGTCGCCAGCGAGTTGACTTGCGAGACGACGTCGCTGATGGCCTGCTTGTCGGCGTCGCTGAGATTACCGCTCACCGCGACCTGTAATTGCCCACTGGAGAAGATCGCCGCGGTGGCGGACGAGCTGCCGTCGGCTTGCGTCTGGGCAGTGCCGAAAGCGGCGCCTTGCGCGCGCATGCGAATGGTGACCTGGGCGCCATCGGCCATCTGGATCTTGAGCGTTTCGCTCTCGCGAACGACGGCGAGCTCTGAGACGCTGGTGGTCACGCCGTTACCGGGCGTGCTGCCCATGATGTTGCTGACGGCGTTGCTCAGATCGCTGCCGATGCCCGACGACGAGCTGCCCGCGTTGGAGGAACTGCTGCTCGACGCGGGCGTGCCGCTGCCCCAGGGGTGATACCCGAAGCCGGCAAAAGGGAGATTTCGCACCTGCATAGAACGCACCCTCGAGGCAGCCTGAACAAGGTTCAGCTCAAGTGCACCCCATAGCGGCAGGGCGTTCATTAAGTTAATGGCGGCCGGCGGCGAAATGGGACCGGCGTCACGAAAAAAGGCGGCCCCGGGGCGGGTCGTTTAGACTGCCTGCTCGAAAAAGAAGGGTAATGGCAGGAGACAGACGATGAAGGCGGTAACGCTCAGCGCTCCCGGCGGACTGGAGCACCTCAAGCTCGTGGACATGCGGGACCCCGGACAGCCCGGGGCGGGCGAGATCCGCGTCCGTTTGCACGCGAGCTCCATCAACTTCCACGACTACGCTGTGGCCCGCGGCTGGCTGCCGACCGCGGACGGCCGCGTTCCCATGGCCGATGGCGCTGGTGTCGTTGAGGCGATTGGGCCCGGTGTTAGCGAATTCGTCGTAGGCGATCGCGTGGTGTCAGGTTTCTTTCCTCTCTGGCTCGACGGTCCGCCCAACATCGCCGACTTCTCGAAAACGCCCGGCGACGGGTTGGATGGCTACGCACGCGAACTCGTGGTCACTCCCGAGACCTGGTTTACGAAGGCGCCTAAGGGCTTCACCCATGCCGAGGCCGCGACGCTTACAACCGCGGGATTAACCGCCTGGCGCGCCCTGGTTGTCGAGGGCGGCCTCAAGGCCGGTGATACGGTGCTGGTGTTGGGTACGGGCGGGGTGTCGATATTCGCGCTACAGATCGCGAAGGCAATGGGTGCGCGCATCATTGCGACTTCCTCGTCGGACAAGAAGCTCGAGCGCCTGAAATCACTCGGCGCCGATTGCGTCATCCATTACAAGAAGGACCCGGAGTGGGGTGCCATGGTCAGGCAGCTGACGGGTGGCCACGGGGTGGACCATGTCGTGGAGACGGGTGGCCCCGGTACGTTGCCGCAGTCGATCGTGGCGGTGCGGACCGCAGGGCGGATTCACCTGATCGGTACGCTGACACGACAGAGCGGAGACCTGCCGTTGGCGCTGATGATGCTCAAGCAGGCCCGGCTCCAGGGTCTGGTTGTAGGGAGCCGCCGCCACCAGCAGGACTTCGTGCACGGAATCGAAGCTACCGGGCTGAAGCCGATCGTCGATAAGACCTTCCCGCTGGCGGGGCTCGCGGATGCCTTCCGGTACGAGGAGTCCGGCCAACACTTCGGGAAGATCTGCATCGAGTTCTGACGGGGGGAGCGACCTCGGCGGCCGTCAAGTGCGGCACCCACGAGGTGCCGCGGCGACCATCGTCCCGCCCAATGTGCTGCGGCGCACATTTCCGTGAACCCGTCCTCGTGCATTCCTTTGGTGCGCCGATAGTTGGGAAGCATCAGGTGGGGGCGGGGCCTTCAGGTGGACTACAAGAAACTGGTCGACAAGCGTTGGATCGCCATCGGCAAGTCCCTGCCGTTTTCGATTTATGACTCGCAGCGCAAGCTCCTGCTGGCCCAGGGGCACGTGGTCGAATCGCAACGCAGTCTCGAGCGCTTGCTAGAGCAGGGCGCCTTCTACAAGCCCGAGCACTCCGACGCTGACGACCGTAGCGTCGTTGAAGAGGCGCTCGAGAGCGACCCCGTCGATCCCCTGACAGCCCTCAACCGCGACTATTCCAACATTTCACAGCGCTCGCGCTGTGGTGTGAAAATCGCTCCACGGGAAACCGGAGAGAGCTATTTCTGTTGGGTGATCGGAGTGTCGCAGGAGAATCGCGGCCTGGTGATGACGGCCCCGGCGCGGCCCGACAAGGCGCTGGCGCCCATTTCCAAGGGGCAGGTGTGGTTCTGCCGCATGTTCAGCTCGACGAGCGTGTTCCGGTTCCGGGGCGCCATCCTGAAGATCGCCTTCGATCCCTATCCGTATCTGCACATCCTCGTTCCCGAGGTCATCGAGAAGCGCCTGATCCGCCAGTTGCCGCGAGCCTTGGTCAGCCTGCAAGCCACGCTCACGGTGCCCGCGAGTCACTTCGCGACAGTCGTGGATCTCAGCGTTGGCGGCGCCCGGGTTGCGGTGGACAGGAAGTTGGAGCTCGACGTGGGGCATCCGGTTCACCTCTACCTGACGATCGAGGTGCTCGGCCGCGCACAAGAGTTGCGTTTGCAGGCCAAAGTGGCCGTGGTCTACGGCGTGATCGACACCCGTCACCCGAGCATCGTCTTTTACGGCCTGGCGTTCGAGGGGCTCGACGAGCGCCTCACCTTCATGTTGCACGGCTACGTGCAGCAACAGCTCGCGA
>DAITMW010000098.1:21034-22163 GCA_036834945.1 Steroidobacteraceae bacterium | reverse complement strand
CAGGAAGCCTTCATCAAGGCTTACCGCGCGTTGCCCCAGTTCCGGGGGGACAGCGCCTTCTATACCTGGCTCTATCGCATCGCCATCAACACAGCGAAAAACGCCGTCGTGTCGCGCGACCGCAGCCCCATCGAATATGACCTCGACCGCAACAACACCGATGAGTCCTACGACATGCAAGGCCGTATGAAAGATGCCGAGACGCCCGAGGGGCTCGTCCTCACGGACGAGATCCGCTCGACGGTGAATGCCGCGATAGACGCTCTTCCGGAAGACCTACGCACCGCAATTGTATTACGCGAGCTCGAGGGGCTTTCCTACGAGGAGATTGCCGCCGCGATGGATTGCCCGGTCGGCACTGTCCGCTCGCGCATTTTCCGGGCACGCGAAGCCATCGATCGCCGCTTGCGTGAGGTGTTCGAAGGTGGCCTGGGGCGCGTGGAGGAGCTGGGATGAACGAAGAGCTAGACAGTCAGCTTTCCGCGATGTTCGACGACGAGTTGCCGGCGGGCGAATGCGAGCTGCTGGCGCGCCGCCTGTCGCGCGATGAGCAACTCAAAGCGCGCTGGGGTCGCTATGCGGTCATCGGTGCAACCATCCGCGCCGAGCGCGGCATCAGGCTCAACGCAGCGCTCGCTACACGCGTGAACGCTGTCATTTCGGCCGAGCCGGCCCTTGCAGCCGAGCCCGCGCCTCAGGCCAGGAAGCCATGGGTTAACCGCTGGTGGCAGCCGGTAGCCTCCGCGGCAGCGGTCGCGGGCGTCGCGACGGTGTCCATTCTTTGGATGCGATCCCAGTCTCCCGATGCAATGCCCCCCACGGCTCAGACAGTGCCGGCGATGGCAACGGTGGCCAGTTCTGCCGTGAACAGTCGGGCCGCTGCCACGCAGGTGAACGCGGGAGAGCCTGATAGTTATGTCGTGCCGAAGAACGCGGGCCGGCGCCTAGTCGTCCCGAGCACCGAACTGGCCAATTACGTGGTCGCCCATAGCGAGTTCTCCTCGCCGGTTACGCGCCGCAATCTGCTCTCGGCCTTCATGGCCAGCGAGTCGGGAACCACGGCCACGTCTGCGGGGTCGGAGGAACCAGTCGAGGACGTACAGGACGATGCGAAGAATCCGCAGTAGCG
>DAITMW010000098.1:0-20934 GCA_036834945.1 Steroidobacteraceae bacterium | reverse complement strand
GCTCGCGCTGAGCAGCTTGTTCACGCTTGCCCTGGCGGTGGCTGGGGCGGCGTTCGCCGATGAGCCCGGAAAGTGGTTGGAGCGCATGAACCAGGCGCTCACCTCGCGCAACTATGACGGCACGTTCTCCCATTGGCAGGGAGGAAAAGTGGAGATGCTCCGCATCATCCACCGCGTGCAGAATGGTGCGGTCTCCGAGCGACTGGTCTCCCTTGATGGTTCCGGTCGCGAATTCATCCGCACCGGCTCGAATCTCGCCTGCTATCTACCCGACAAGCGCACCGTGCTGGTGGAGAACCGGCCGCCCGAGGAATCGTTGTTGAGTGGATTTCCCACCATCAACGACGAGAGCGCCTCCTTTTATGATCTGAAGGAAGTGGCGCAGACCCGTCTGCTCGGTCGCGACACCCACTACATCACGGTGACGCCGAAGGACGAATTCCGGTACGGCTACCGCCTCTGGATCGACGAAAAAACGGCCATGCCCCTGAAGACGCAGCTGTGTGACACGCATGGCCGGGTCATCGAGCAGGTGGTGTTTGCAAGCCTGACATTGTCGTCCCGCATCCCGGACTCCGCCTTCAAACCCGAGGTCTCGACCGAGGGTTTCCAATGGCTGCGCAGCGAGACGACGCCCTTGAAGCCCCCGGCGGAGGCCATGGCGGATCCGGTTGTGTGGGATGCGCTGAAGCTGCCCCCCGGTTTCAAGATGACGATCCGCAAGGCCCAGACCATGCCCGGATCGAGCTCTCCGGTCGACCACCTGGTTTTCACCGACGGACTCGCATCGGTGTCCGTGTTTGTCGAGGAGACGCACGTGACGCGCCGATCCCAAGGCGAGGATCAGGTGGATGAGTCCGCGGCCGTTGGCTCGTCGTCCGCTTTCTCGACTGTCATCGACGGACACAAGGTGACGGCGGTAGGCGAGGTACCTCCCGCGACGGTTCGCTTCATAGCGAATTCCGTACAAGCAGGTCCGAAGCATTGAGCACCTCCCAACTCACAGTCGTTCATCGGCACGACTGTGAGCTTTGCGACGAGATGCTCAGAGAGCTGCAGGCCCTCGGCCGCACATTCCCGTTGCCACCGATTGAGGTCGTTGACGTCGACAGCGATCCGGTCCTGCAGCGCCGCCATGGGTTTGACGTCCCCGTCTTGCTGCTGGACGGCACGGTGGTCTGCCGTCACCGCCTCGACGCCGACGAGCTCCGCCGCCTCCTGCGCTAAACTCCTACCGTAGACGCTAACCCCGCAGTGCGCGCCATCGCGTTTAACTGCATGTCCTCCAAGCGCAACGAGCTGCAATGTCAAATACGAAGCGCCCGCCAGCGTTGGCTACTCTGATCGCCGCCTTCTATGCCGCCTCCGCGGCGCCGGCCGTGGAGGCCGCCGACCAGGACCTGTCCGTCACCATTTACACGGACGACCTGGCGCTGGTGCAGGATCACCGCACCATCGACCTGGCCGGGGGTAAGCAACGGATCGAGTTCGAGAACGTCTCGGCCCGCATCCGCCCCGAGACCGTCTCTCTCTCGGCCCGCGACCTGACCATTGTCGAGCAGAATTTCGACTACGACCTGCTCACCCCGGGCAAGCTGATGGAGAAGGCCGTCGGCCACACCGTCACCCTTGTCAGGACCAATCCCGGCACCGGAGCCGAAACGCGGGAGACCGCGCAGGTCCTGGCCACCAACGGCGGCGTGGTCCTGAAAATCGGCGACAAGATCGAAGTCCTGCGCGATGACGGCCTGCCGGCGCGCGTCATCTTCGACAAGGTGCCGGACAACCTGCGTGCCCACCCGACCTTGTCGGTGACGGTCAACGGTACCCGCAAGGGCTCGGAGCCGGCGACCCTGAGCTATCTCACTCCGGGGCTCGGCTGGCGCGCGGACTACGTCGCGCTCTTCGACGAGGCCAGCTCGAAGATCGATGTCCAGGGATGGGTGACCCTGAGCAACTCGAGCGGCATCACGTACGACAACGCGAAGACCCTGTTGGTCGCGGGCAATCCCAACGTGACGGGAGGCACTCCAACTCCGGCCCGATACTATCGCCCACAGCCGCGTGCCCCGCTTGCGCAGGCGGGCACGGAGAGCGGCACTCGCGAGCGTCTGGGAGACTATTACCTCTATCCGCTCGCCGAGCGCACCACCATCGCCGATCTCCAAACCAAGCAGGTCAGCTTCCTCGACGTGCACGGCGTCCCCGCCGAGCACGGCTACGAATATCGCAACAGTTGGATGACGTCCTCCAATACGCCCCTGAGCGCGCAGGTCGTCTATCGATTTTCGACGAGCTCGAAGGCCGGCCTGGGCGACCAGTTGCCGGCGGGTACGCTGCGCTTCTACATGCGTGACAAACGCGGTGATCCGCAATTCATCGGAGAGAGCCACATCGACCATACCCCGATGGGCTCCGTGCTCTCGCTGTCGACCGGAGACGCCTTCGACGTCAAGGTGCAGCCCACCGTCGAGAAACGCACCCGTCTCGGCTTTGCCCACTGGCAAACCGACATGAAATACGTACTGACCAATGCCTTGCCGAAGGCAGTGACGGTATCCGTCCTGCAGTCCGGTCTGTGGGGCGATACGTCCATCAAGGCTGAGAGCCAGAAGAGCGCGCGCCGCAACGCGGACGAGGCCGAATGGGTGGTTGAGGTGCCCGCTAACGGCACCAAGACGGTGACGGCCAGCTTCGAAAGTCAGTTCTGAGAGCCAACGTGCGGAGCCTGATGCTCGCATGGTTGCCTCTCGCGGTTGGATTCACGGCCAGCCCCGCGATGGCGGTCACGACGGTCCGTGCGAGCGCCCCATCCGATTTAGCGGTGACGGTCTACCGGGCCCCCGAGAGAGATGCGGACTCCACGTCACTCGATCTCGACGAGCTCGAGGGTTTTGCGCTCGTCACCGAGACGCGCACCGTGTCGATCCCCCAAGGTGAAAGCCGCATTCGCTTCGAAGGCGTCGCCGACGGAATCGAGCCACAGAGTGCCATCATCACCGGCCTGCCCAAGGGCATCCTGGAGAAAAACCAGGATGCGCACGTGCTGAGTCCGGCAACCTTGGTGACGGCCACGCTCGGCAAGAAGGTCTGGCGGGTCCGGACCAATCCCAAGACAGGGGAGACCACCCAGATCACCGGCACCCTGGTGTCCGACAATGACGGCATCCTGTTCAAGAGCTCCGAGGGTATCGAGGCCCTGCGTTGCTCCGGTCTGCCCGAGACGTTTCATTTCGATGCGGCTACCGACGCCCAGGCGGTTCCAACCCTGTCGGGGTTGGTGAGCAGCCCCGAGCCTACGACAGTCACCGTCAGACTGTCCTACCTGGCGCACGGATTCGATTGGATGGCCACGTATTCAGCCACGGTGTCACCGGATGGCAGAAGGATGGATCTCGGCGGCTGGGTGACCCTCGGCAACAGCAATGGCGTCTCCTTCAAGGATGCTCATACACAGGTTGTCGCCGGCCGGCTCAATCGGACCTCCGGCGAAGTCGAGCCTGTCGAGGAGGCTCCGGAGATCATCGCGAGTTGTTGGCCGCTGGGTACGACGAGCGACGTCTCCCCGCCAAGGGTGTTCGGTGACGTCGACTCGGATAAGTATTCGCTCCAGGAAGTCATGGTGACGGGCTCACGGAGAGAGAAGGACCTGCGCATGCCCATCGCCGCACTCGCCGCGCCGGCGTCGCCCGCCGTCACGGTGCAGGAAGAGCAGCTCGGCGACCTGAAGTTATATCGCGTGCCCGAGCGCACCTCCGTGACCAGCCGCCAGGTCAAACAGGTGCGCCTGCTCGATCGCGCCTCCATCCCTGTTGAGCTGATCTACGGCGCTGACATCACACCCGTTGCCCATAACGGGACCAGGCCTCTGACCAAAGTGCTTCGCACACGCAATGACGCAGCTCATCACCTGGGTTTGCCACTGCCTTCCGGCCGGATCTCCGCCTCTTATGAGTACGACGGTGTGCCACTGGTCGTGAGCGACACGCCGCTGCGGGACATTGCCGTCCACGAGGAGTTTGAGATCGAAGTGGGCCAAGCACCGGACGTCGAAGTGAGTTCCATCCTCGAGCGCGTTCAGGTAGACGCGACACACACGGAGCTTCCGCTCATCCCGGGCATGGTGGACCTGCGCGAGAGCGGTGTCAGTGACGTGCACCGCGTGGATGTCACCAACGCCCGCATCAACCCGGTTTCCGTCGAACTGCGTCTGCACCTGCAGGACGGCACGAGCCTCGTCCGTTCCGACCACATCCCCAAGTCGCGCAACGGCCTGCCGACGTTCCGCCTGACCGTCCCGGGGCAGGGCAGTGCCACTCTACGCTTCACGACCGGCCGCACCGCCTACACCCCGGTTCAGCCGAAGAACTCGACTCGCCCACCGACCAGGTGATACATCGAGCCGACGACCTTGATTTTCCCGTCCTTCTCCAAACCTGACAACACGCTGCTGTGCTGCCGTATGTCGTTCACGGTCCGCAACACGTTGGTCTTGGCGACTTCGTCCACGAACGCGTCATTCTTGCTGCTCCGGTCACCGGAGTACGAGGTGGCCGGGACCGCGGGTTTGATCTTGCTCAACAGCCCCGTCAGGTGACCGAGCTCGACGCCGTCGATGGCTCCCTTGATGGCTCCGCAGGACGTGTGACCCATGACCAGGATGAGCTTGGCGCCGGCTGCGGCACAGGCGAACTCGAGACTCCCCAACAGATCGTCATTGGCGATATTTCCAGCGATTCTGGCGTTGAATGTGTCGCCGATGCCCGCATCCAGAATGATCTCGGCCGGTGCGCGCGAATCAATGCAACTGAGAATCGCGGCCGCGGGATATTGGCCTGCGGCGGTGGCACGCTTCTGTGCCAGGTAGTCGTGCGCTTGCATCTTGCCCGTGCGAAAACGCTCATTGCCTTGCCGCATGGCCTCTAACACCTGGTCCGGCGTCATGCTGTCGCGTTGCTCCCGGGTCAGCGCCGCCGCGTACGAGACCTCCGCCGAGGCGAGTAAGCCCAAACCACTTACCGTGAGCAGAGCGTCGCGGCGAGTGAGCGACACGGGCTCTGAAGGACAGCGGACGCACGAGCTCTTCATGGCGGCTCTCCAGGTCAAGCGTGGCGGGAAGCGCTATGTGCCGCCCGCAGGTCCTGCTGTCAATCGTGCAGTGCGGTGGGCGGTCGGGATCCTCTGACTGCGGCCGGTCGAACGGTCGTGCATAATCCGCGCCCGGCCGTACGAAGCCCGGAAGGGGTGCTCGTTCCCGATTGATTCGTAGGTGAAACGACGGCCGCCGTCACTCAAGTGGATTCATGCAGCTCATACGTAACTTTTCGATCATCGCCCACGTCGATCACGGGAAATCCACCCTGGCCGACCGGCTCATCCAGCTCTGCGGCGGCCTCCAGGACCGTGAGATGCAGTCTCAGGTGCTCGACTCCATGGAGCTCGAGCGCGAGCGTGGGATCACCATCAAGGCCGCCAGTGTCACCCTCTACTACACGGCGAAGGATGGGCAGCGCTACCAGCTGAACATGATCGACACACCGGGCCATGTGGACTTTTCCTACGAGGTCTCCCGGTCACTGGCGGCATGCGATGGCGCTCTGCTGGTCGTTGACGCTTCCCAGGGCGTCGAGGCGCAGAGCGTCGCGAACTGCTACACCGCGATCGAGCAGGGCGTCGAAGTCCTTCCGGTCATCAACAAGATCGACCTCCCTTCGGCCGATCCCGACCGCGTCTCGAAAGAGATCGAGGAGATCATCGGGATCGATGCCACGGACGCGGTGCGCGTGAGCGCGAAGACCGGGGAGGGCGTCGCGGAGCTTCTCGAGGCGCTCATCAAGCGTATTCCTCCGCCCAAGGGCGACCCGGACGCGGCGCTGCAGGCGCTCATCATCGACTCGTGGTTCGACAACTACGTGGGCGTGGTGTCCCTCGTGCGCGTGATGAATGGCTCACTCAAGTCCGGCGAGAAGATCCGACTCTTTTCCACCAACCGCAATCACATCGTCGATCGCCTCGGGCGCTTCACGCCCAAGCCCATCCAACAACAGACCCTCCCGACCGGCGATGTCGGGTTCGTCGTGGCCGGTATCAAGGAAATCGATGGCGCGCCGGTGGGCGATACCATCACGTTGGATGTCCGCCCAGCGGAAACGCCGTTGCCCGGATTCAAGCAGATCAAGCCGCGCGTGTTCGCCGGCGTCTTCCCGATCAACTCGGAGGACTACGAAGCCTTCCGCGATGCCCTCGCGAAGCTGCGTCTGAACGACTCCGCGCTGCACTATGAGCCGGAGGTCTCGACGGCTCTGGGCTTCGGTTTCCGTATCGGCTTCCTCGGCCTGCTCCACATGGATATCGTGCAGGAGCGTCTCGAGCGCGAGTATGAGTTGGAGCTCGTTACGAGCGCTCCGACTGTGGTGTACGAGGTCGCGCGCACGGACGGCACGCTGGTCTATGTCGACAATCCGGCGAAACTCCCGCCGTCGAACGAGATCGAGGAGTTGCGCGAGCCCATCATCACCGCCAACATCCTGGTGCCTCCGGACCATGTCGGCGCGGTCTTGAAGCTGTGCAACGACAAGCGCGGCAAACAGAAAAAGATGTTGTACGTAGCCACCCAGGTATCGCTGCAATACGAGCTGCCGCTCGCGGAAGTGGTGCTCGATTTCTTCGACCGCCTGAAGTCCGTGAGCCGCGGCTACGCCTCATTCGACTACGAGTTCAGTCATTTCCAGACCGCGCCGCTGCAGAAGCTCGATGTCCTGATCAATGGCGACAAGGTGGATGCGCTGTCCATTATCGTCCACAAGGACAACGCCTATCACCGAGGCCGCGAGCTCGTGGACAAGATGCAGGAACTCATTCCGCGGCAGATGTTCGAAGTAGCCGTGCAGGCCGCGATCGGTAGCGCCGTAGTCGCACGTGCCACTGTGAAGGCCTTGCGGAAGAACGTGCTCGCCAAATGTTATGGCGGCGACGTCAGTCGCAAACGCAAGCTGCTCGAGAAGCAGAAGGAAGGTAAGAAACGCATGAAGCAGGTGGGGCAGGTCGAGATCCCTCAGGAAGCGTTTCTCGCTGTGTTGCAGGTCGGTCGCAAGGAATAAGAAAACTTTCAGGATCCTCCCATATGCCACAACTGCTGATGCAGATCATCGTCCTACTATCCTGGCTCGCCCTCCCGGTGGGCCTGTTCTGTGTTGCCGACGACTGGTTCCTGCGGCCGCGCCGCCAGATCGCCGCGGCTCCACAGGAAGCGCGAGATCCGCCCATGATCTCACTGGCCTACCACGTGCTTCCGATCCTCATCGGGGCGGCCGTGTTGCGGCTGCTCGTCGCGGAGCGTCTCGACTTCAGCGCCGTGTTGCTGGGCATCACGGTTCTGACCGGGTTGGTGTGGGCGGTGGATGCCCTCGTGCTGGCGCGGGGCCGGCTGGCCGCTGCGACCGCGGCGGGCAAGGATCCGACCCTGATCCGCGAGCCCGGCACAGTCGACTACGCCCGAAGCTTCTTCCCCGTGGCCCTGGTGGTCCTCGTGCTGCGCTCGTTCATTTTCGAGCCTTTCCGCATCCCGTCCGATTCCATGATGCCGACGCTCCTGGATGGCGATTTCATCATCGTCAACAAGTACGCCTACGGCCTGCGCCTGCCCGTCATCAACCGGAAATTCGTCGCGATCGGCGAGCCGCAACGCGGAGATGTGGTGGTGTTCCGCTATCCGCTCGACCCATCCGTGAACTACATCAAGCGCCTGGTCGGCCTGCCGGGTGATCATGTGCAGGTGCGTAACGACCGCATCACCGTCAACGGCACCCCGGTGCCTTTCAAGATCGTTTCACCCTACAACGACGGGTGCTACGTGAATTTCCAGCTGGCCGAGGAGCAGCTGGGCACGCATTCGCACCAGGCCATGCTTTGCCCGGTGCCGTTGGATCCTTCGCCGCTGCCTCTGCCGGGGTGTGACCGCAAGGAAGTGCGTGGCTATAACTGTGGTGATGGGCAGGGTGGGGCCGCGGCGTTGATGGCCGATGGCCCGCTGTTCGACCGTGTGGTACCGCCTGGGCAGTACCTGATGATGGGCGACAATCGCGACAACAGTGAAGACGGACGCGTCTGGGGCTTCGTGCCTGAAGAGAACCTGGTCGGCAAGGCGACCCGGATCTGGTTCAACTGGGACCCGCAGCGTTCCGGCGGTCCGAAGTGGAGCCGTATCGGCTCGCCGATCAAGTGAGGCGCCCACCGCGGCTGCCTTCGTTCACGGGAGTGAGCTTTCATGCGTAAATACCAACGCGGCGTCACCATGCTCGGTTGGCTATTCCTGCTGACGCCTCTGGCGATCGTGGGTTACGCCGGAGTACGTCTCGTACCGATCTATCTCAACTACATGAACGTCGAGAAGGCCCTCACACAGGTCGCGACCGAAGTCCCCGGAAATAGTGCTACCACGGAACCCATCGTCCGCTCGCTCTACAATCACTTTGACGTCTCCGGCGTGACCTTCCCTGATCCGAAGGACGTCAAGATCACCCGTGCTGACGGAGTGTGGACGATGCAGTTGACCTACGATGACCAGGCCCCGCTGTTCGCGAACCTCTTCCTGCTGGTATCGTTCGACAAAACCGTAACCCTCAAAGCCGGCGAGTAGGGCCGGGCTGATCCAAGGGGAAATGACGAGCGCCGATTGGCCAGTCCGCTGGGTTCGTGAGCGGCTCGGATATGAGCCGCACGACGCCAGCCTGTTCGTCGCTGCCCTGACCCACCGTAGCGCCTCCGGCCGCAACAACGAGCGGCTCGAGTTCCTGGGCGACGCGGTACTCAACCTTGCGGTCGCACGCCACCTGTATCTGGCCTTCCCAGCGGCGTCCGAAGGCGACCTGAGCCGCCTGCGTGCGCGGGTGGTTAGCGCCGAGCCCCTCGCAGAAATCGCGGCCGCGATCGGCATTGGAGAGGAGCTACAGCTGGGCTCGGGTGAGCTCAAGACCGGTGGTTTCAGGCGCCAGTCGATTCTCGCGGATGCGCTGGAGGCCGTCTGCGGGGCGATCTTCCTCGACGGCGGGCTCGATGCCGCGGAACGCGTCATCCAGAGCCTCTTCGCGCCCCGGATCGCCGCTCTACCCGCCCCGGAGACGCTCAAGGATGCGAAAACCCGTCTCCAGGAATACCTGCAGTCGCGGGGTCACTCCCTGCCCCGGTACACCGTAGATCGCATCGAAGGCGAAGCCCATGCCCAGACCTTCCATGTGACCTGCGAAGTCCCCGACCTCCACCGCCACAGTCAGGGCAGCGGCTCCAGTCGCCGCCGTGCCGAACAGGAGGCCGCGGAGCGCATCCTGACGGAAATCGCGGGCGGCGACTGACCCGGATAAACTAGGGGCCGTGCGCTACCTCAGGCAGGACCCTTTTTGACCGAAACACCCTCCCCAGATTTCCGCAGCGGCTTCGCCGCGCTCGTTGGCCGCCCGAACGTCGGTAAGTCCACCCTGCTCAACGCCCTGGTGGGCCAGAAGGTGAGCATCGTGACGCCGCGGCCGCAAACGACACGTCACCGCATTGTTGGGATTTCCCGGCTCCCGGACGCGGAAATCGCCTTTGTCGACACTCCGGGCTTGCATCAGAACGCCAACCGCGCGCTCAACAAGGCCATGAACCGTACGGCCGCGAGTGCCCTGGAGGGTGCTGACATCGTCGTTCAGGTCGTCGAGGCTACTCGCTGGACCGCGGAAGACGACCTCGCCCTGGAGCGCATCAAGAATTCAGGCCGGCCAGCCATCCTCGCGGTGAACAAGGTCGACCGTGTGAATCCTCGCGACCGGCTGCTGCCCTACCTCGGATCCGTTGCGCAGAAGCATGACTTCCTGGAAATCGTGCCGATCTCCGCGCTCAAGGAGAAAGGCATCGCCGACCTGCAGAAGAGCATTGCCAAACATCTCCCCAAGTCACCACCGATGTTTCCCGACGGCGAGCTCACCGATCGCGGCCGCGATTTCCGCATCGCCGAGATGATCCGCGAGAAACTGACTTTGGAGTTGAACCAGGAAGTACCCTACGGCATTGCTGTCGAGGTCGAGCGAGCGGTCGAGGAAGATGGCCAACTCGTCGTCGATGCCGCGATCTGGGTCGATCGCGACGGCCAGAAGCCCATTGTGATCGGCGCCAAGGGCGAGCGCCTCAAGCGGGTAGGGCGTTCGGCGCGCCTGGCCCTGAACGAGATCCTGGGCCGCCGGCTGCACCTGACACTGTGGGTGAAGGTTCGTGAGAACTGGGCGGACAACGCCCGCGCCCTGCAGGAACTCGGCCTCGAATGACACGTAATGCGCGCCGCATACAACTGACGCCCGGTTATATCCTGCACCACCGGCCGTATCGCGATACGAGCCGCATTCTCGAAGTGGTCACGCGCGATCACGGGCGCCTCACGTTGTTTGCCCGGGGCGTACGCGGACCGAAGGCCAAACTGGCCTCCATTCTCCAGCCTTTCCAGATGCTGCTCTTCTCGTGGAACGGTCGAGGTGAGGCAGCGCAACTCACCGGCGCGGAGAGTGCGGAGGCCTCACCACCGCTGCCGCCGGCGTGCCTCATGGCGGCGTTCTATTTGAACGAGCTGTTGATGAAGCTCACGACCCGTCACGATCCATTGCCGCTGTTGTTCGACACCTATCATGAGGCGCTCGAAGGACTCCGTCGCGGCGCGCCCCTCGAGCCGCAGTTGCGGGTGTTCGAGAAACGCCTGCTGGAGGCACTCGGATATGGCCTGGACCTGGGCGCCGAAGCGCACACAGGCAAGCGCATCGAGCCCGGTGAGTACTATCATTTCCGGCCCGAGCAGGGGCTCGTGGTCACGGTGGCCGATGCCGCCGGCGCGCTGGCAGGCAGCTCGCTCATCGAGCTCGCGAACGAGCGTCTCACGGGAGCGCGCGAGCTGGAGGATGCGAAGCGCCTGTTGCAAGCGGCGCTGGCACAATGCCTCGAAGGCCGGCCGCTCGCCACACGAACCGTCGCTCGCGCCGTTGCGCGCCGCGAGGCGCATACAGGACCGCAGACATGACTCACAAATCCATCGCCCTGGGCGTCAACATCGATCACGTGGCCACACTGCGCCAGGCCCGGCGAGGCCGTTATCCAGATCCCGTTCATGCTGCGCTGAGCGCCGAAATGGCCGGTGCCGACAGCATTACGCTGCATTTGCGCGAGGATCGCCGCCACGTCCAGATCCAGGATGTCCGCACCGCACGCGACCTCCTGAAGACCCACATGAA
The DNA here is from genome assembly GCA_036834945.1 of Steroidobacteraceae bacterium. Classification (GTDB taxonomy): domain Bacteria; phylum Pseudomonadota; class Gammaproteobacteria; order Steroidobacterales; family Steroidobacteraceae; genus 13-2-20CM-66-19. The sequence goes on along the minus strand of DAITMW010000098.1, from coordinate 9,685 downwards.
TCTCGAGATGGCGGTCACCGACGAGATGCTCGACATCGCACGCGTGATCCGGCCCTCCGACTGCTGTTTCGTGCCCGAGCGCCGCCAGGAAATCACGACCGAGGGTGGCCTCGACGTCAGGAGCCAGGTCCAGCGCATCAAGGAGGCCACCGCCGTACTCCTCGGACAGGGTATCCGCGTCGCCCTGTTCATCGACCCTGACCCGCCACAGATCGAAGCCGCGGCGCAAGCGGGCGCCCCGGTCGTAGAGCTTCATACGGGCGCCTATGCGGACTCGACCGGCTCCCGACAGGCCACTGAGCTCGAGCGACTGCATGCCGGCGCACGGCTCGCCGCCAGTCTCGGACTCGAGGTGCACGCGGGACACGGGTTGCACTATCACAACGTGCAGCCGGTCGCCGCCATCCGCGAGATCGTGGAGCTCAACATCGGCCACGCCATCATCGCCCGCGCGGTGTTCGATGGACTGACCGTCGCCGTGCGCGACATGAAGGCGCTGATGGTGGCGGCGCGCGAATGATTTTCGGAATAGGGGTCGATGTGCTCGAAGCGAAGCGCATCGCCGAGACGTTGGAACGCTTCGGATCGCGATTCGTGCAGCACCTGCTGATGCCGCAGGAGCAGGTCCAGCTGGCCAGGACCCAACGCCCGGCGCGCTTTCTGGCCATGCGCTTCGCCGCCAAGGAGGCGATCGTGAAGGCCATGGGTACCGGCTTCGCCCACGGCATCTGGATCCGCGACGTCGGCGTCGTGCAGAACTCCTGGGGTAAGCCCGAGGTAGTGTTTTCCGAGCGCGGCGAGCGCGTCCGTAAAGGTCTCGGCATCGGCGAAGGCCACGTGACACTCACCGACGAGGCGGGTCTCGTGGTGGCGGTCGCGGTGCTCATGAAAGCCACGGCCTGACTCACTCCATGAACTGCCTCGTATTCGACATCGAGACCATCCCGGACGTTGCCTTCGGCCGCCGGCTCTACAACCTCGACGGCCTGCCCGATGAGAGCGTGGCCAAAGCCATGTTTGCCTTGCGGCGCCAGGGCACCGGCAGCGACTTCCTGCCATTCGAGCAACAGCGCGTCGTGGCGATCTCCTGTGTGCTGCGCAGCCGCGACGGCCTGAAGGTCTGGAGCCTCGGGGATGTGAATTCGACCGAGGCCGAGCTGGTCGAGCGCTTCTTCGACGGCATCGAGCGCTTCTCGCCGGACCTCATCTCCTGGAACGGCTCCGGCTTCGATCTTCCGGTGCTGACCTTGCGCGGACTGGCCGCCGGTGTGCAGGCGCCGCGTTACTGGGAGACGGGCGACGGCGATACCGCCTTCCGCTACAACAACTACTTGAGCCGCTACCACTGGCGACATACCGATCTGATGGACGTGCTGTCCGGCTTCCAGGGCCGCGGTCGCGTCTCGCTGCAGAATGCCGCCTACCTGCTCGGACTGCCGGGCAAGTTGGGATTCTCCGGTGCCCAGGTCTGGGACGCCTGGCTCGCGGGCAACCTGGTGGGCATCCGGCAGTACTGCGAGACGGATGTTCTCAACACCTATCTCATCTACCTGCGCTTCGAGATGATGCGCGGCCGCTTCACGCGCGAGCGTTATGCCGAGGAGGTGGAGCGCGTGAAGGCTCTGCTGCGTGCCGGCAAGGAGTCGCATTTCGCCGAATTCCTGCGTGCCTGGGAAGGAACGGCTTGAGCCCGCGCAAGGTGGTTGACGCGGCCGTCGAAACCGCGACGGTTGCAGGTCTGACACATGACGGTGAGGGCATCGTTCGGGGCGAGAAAGTCGTATTCGTCGCCGGCGCCCTTCCTGGCGAGAGCATTACCTTCCGTCGCATCCGCAAACATCGCCAACACGACGAAGCCGAGCTGGTCGAGGTGTTGAGCCCGGCTCCCGAACGCGTCGCGCCGCGCTGCGCGCACTTCGGAGTCTGTGGCGGCTGTGCACTCCAACACCTCGCTCCGGAAGCGCAGCTGGAGGCCAAACACACGGAGCTGCAGAACAACCTGGAGCGGGTCGGCCGCGTCGCCCCGCAAACCTGGCTGCCGCCATTGCGCGGACCGGTGTGGGCCTATCGCCGGCGGGCGCGCCTGGGCGCGAAGTTCGTCACCAAGAAGGGCAAGGTGTTGGTCGGCTTCCGCGAGCGCCTCACGCCATTCATCGCCGACGTCCAACATTGCGATGTCCTCGCCGAGCCTGTAGGCAGCCTCGTTACGCCACTCGCGGATCTCATCATGTCCCTGAGCATCCGCGAGCGGGTGCCACAGATCGAGGTCGCCGTCGCCGACAACGTGGTGGCTCTCGTATTCCGCGTACTGGAGACCCCCTCGACCGACGACCTTGCGCTCCTGCACGGATTTGCCGAAAAGCAGGGGGTGCGGATCTACCTTCAGCCGGGGGGGTTGGAGTCAGTCCATGAGCTCGGTGCCGCGGGTGAGTCGCTGAATTACCGGCTGCCCAAGTTCAAGGTGGAGCTGCAATTCCTGCCCACTGACTTCATCCAGATCAACGGCGCGGTGAATGAGGCGTTGGTCTCACGCGCCGTTGAGATGCTCGAGTTGACGCCGTCCGCACAGGTTTTGGACCTGTTCTGTGGTATAGGCAATTTCACCCTGCCGATGGCGCGGTCCGCGGGGAGGGTGGTCGGGGTCGAGGGCGATGCCGCACTGGTGGCGCGCGCCCGTCACAACGCGCAGCTGAATGGCCTGGAAAATGCGGAGTTTCACGTTGCCGACCTGGCCCGGTTGCCGGCCGATGTGGCGCAGGTAGCGCAGACCTCACCTTGGTTGCGTAAGGGATATACACACGTCGTCCTTGATCCGCCGCGTGCGGGGGCCAGGGAGGTGTTGGCCTCCGTGGCGAGCCTGGAGCCCCGGCGGGTGTTGTATATTTCATGCCATCCGGGGAGCCTCGCACGGGACCTGGGCGTGCTGGTCAACGAACATGGCTTTACTCTCGAAGCAGCGGGTGTCCTCGATATGTTTCCCCATACGGCTCACTTCGAATCACTGGCGCTCCTGAGCCCGGGTAAGCGCAAGGGCCGTTCGCCATGAGCCTCGGCCCGTTGATGATCGACCTCGAGGGCACCTCCATCACGGCGGAAGAGCGTGAGTTGATGGCCCACCCGCTCGTTGGCGGTGTGATCCTGTTCACACGCAACTACGTCGATCCTGACCAGCTGACCGAGCTAGTGGACGGTATCCATGCTGTCCGGAGCCCCCCGTTGATTGTCGCGGTAGACCAGGAAGGAGGGCGTGTACAGCGCTTTCAGAAGGGTTTTACCCGCCTTCCCCCGGCCCGTCTGATCGGTCATGCCTTCGACCAGGACCCCAAGGGAGGGTTGGAGTTGGCGCGGCGCACCGGCTGGCTGATGGCCTCCGAGCTGCGCTCCCACGGGGTGGATATCTCCTTTGCCCCGGTCGTCGACCTCGATTACGGGGTGAATGAGGCCATCGGAACGCGGGCTTTTCACAAGCGCGCCGACGTGGTCAGTCAGCTAGCCGTGGCCTATATGCACGGCATGCGGGAGGCCGGTATGGCCGCCACGGCCAAACACTTCCCAGGTCACGGGGCCGTGACCGCCGACTCCCACCACGTCCTGCCGGTGGACAGGCGGGAACTGGTCGACCTGACCGACGACCTGTCCCCCTACAGGAGGCTGATCGCCAACGGGTTACCCTCCGTCATGGTCGCCCATATCGTGTTTCCAAGCCTGGACGCTGCACCGGCGAGCCTTTCGTCTGGCTGGATTCGCGACGTGTTGCGCGGTGAGCTGCGTTTTCAGGGCGTAGTCTTTGCTGACGATTTGTCAATGGGAGGAGCTGCCGCCGCGTATGGTGATGTGGTCGCCCGCGCCGCCAAGGCGCTTGCCGCGGGCTGCGACATGCTGCCGGTCTGCAATAACCGGTCGAGCGTGGTCAAACTGCTCGACGGACTGAAAGTGGAGCCCGAGCCCGCCTCGAGGCTTCGGCTGGTCCGTTTGCATGGGCGCGATCGTCTACCACGTCAACAGCTGACGGCCCTGCCAGAATGGACAAGAAGTCAGGAACTGCTCGCGCGCTTCGCGACGACCCCGGCTCTGAAACTGGAACCTGGGAAGTCATGAACAATTGGTCGGCGGAAGCCTGGCGAGCCCTCGTCGAAGCCGCGCCCGAAGGCATCGTGATCTGCGATGCGACCGCGCCCGACTTCCCCGTCATCTATGCCAACGCGGCGTTCTCCCAGATGTGCGGTTATCCCGTACCCGCCCTGTTGGGCACCAACCTGCGGGTCCTCCAGGGTAACGACCGCGACCAGGAGCCCCGCCAACGCATGCGCGAGGCGCTCGAGAAAGGCGAGCAGACACGCGTGCTCGTTCGTAACTATCGCCCGGACGGCTCGTTGTTCTGGAACGAGATCGTCATCCAACCGGTGCGCGATGCGAGCGGTCGCCTGACCCACTTCATCGGCTATCACCGCGACGCCAGCGAGCGCTTGAAACAAACGGAGCGCTCGGCGCAGGGGCTGCCTCCCTGGCTGCGCGAAGATCGCCTCACCGGCTTGCACTCGCGCGCCTATTTCGAAGAGCTGCTGCAGCGCGACTGGCTCCTGGCCCAGCGCGACTCGCACGAGATCGGACTCACCCTGTTCGATATCGACGATCTGACCGCCTACAACGAGACATTCGACAGGGGCGCCGGGGATGCCTGTATCCGTCGCATCGCCCGCGTCATCGGCGCGTCCTATCGCCGCGGCGGCGACCTTGTTGGACGTTGGGAGGGCGGTACGTTCGCCGTTCTGACACAGGGTGAAGCCGCGGAAAAGGCCTCTCAGTACGCGCAGGTCGTTGCGCAACGCGTACGCGATCTGCTCATGCACCATCCGCGCGCCGGCTCGGGACGCTTCGTAACGCTGAGTGCCGGAGTCGCGAGCCTCGTTCCGCCTCGCGAGCTCTCCCTGGATGCGATGTTGAAGGCGTGCCTCGCCTCTCTCAAGCGCGCCAAATCACTGGGCAAGAACAGCATCTCGACCGCCGAAGCCGGCGACTTCCAGTAGTGACCTGAGGGCCTTGGGCGGCCTGCGGTCGCGGCGAGCGCGCAAAGCACGCGCAACGACCCTGAACGCGCAAAGCCCCTGAACCAGCGCGGTTCCTGACCTAACGCCCTGGAGGCCTCGCGCCCTGGGCGGGCGAAACCAACGCGATGACTCCGAACGCCGGGTGATCGTAGTAGTTGCGCTCGTAGAAGCGGATGCGCCGGCTCTGATTGATCGTGAACGGCGTCCCCGAGGCAGCCCCCAATCCCTGCGGCGGCGCCGGATCCGCGTAGGTGAGCGACATTCCCAGGTGCAAATACTGCCCGCGTTCCAGGAACACGGTCCCACTCAACCCCGCCGCATCAACACCCAGTTTCTGCAGCGTGAACCCGGCCCGGGTACCCCACGCGCTGGCCGTTTGAGACCACGCGACGTGCGCTACCGGCACATAAGCGCCACTCGCACGTAATTTCCCCTCGAGGTCCGTGAGCTGATACGACGAGCTCGGAATGACCCCGACGAAATGCCCGACCTGCGACGACCCGCTGGACGCCTCGTCTCCGGCGATGCTGTTGGCGCTTCCTGCCTCTCCGCTCCAATTCTCGCCGCCTCCCAGGGCGGAGGTCGCGCGAAACACGACGAGCTCAATGTTGTAGGTCGGGCTCGCCTGCTCCTGCGAGACCGCGGGCAACCCGCAGGCGAGGGCAGCGACAAGGGTGAAGCAAAGCGTCCGCAGACGTGGAGTGCGAGGGTTCATGCTCGCATTCTACTTCAGCGATACCTGAACACGCTTCACAGGGGTGCCTATTGACGCCTAACGGCGACGGTCTGGCTCAGCGTGTCAGGTACCACGGCAAGTCCCGGGACGCGACCGGGGGCTCGCGTCGTTTCCAGGTGGCCATTGCAACGGCCGGCTATTTGCGCCTGGGGCTCCCCCCGCGGGCCGGTTCTTGCTTGGCGCTGGCCGCGGGCGGCGGCGACGCCTTTCCGGGCCGCCCCGCGCCGTCCGCCTTGCCGCCGCCACTCCCGCCGGATGCCTCGGCCTTCGGCTTCTCGCCCAGGAGCTTCAGCAGTGCGTCCGCGAACACGAAGCGGTTCTCCTCGGCCGGCAACTGCCGCATCAGCCGCATCTTCAGCGGCCCCTCGAGCCGGTAATCCCGCGGCCCTTTCTGCACCATCCGCACGACCGTCGCCGGATCGATCGAGTTACGCTCCTCGAAGGTGACCGAGCCGCCCTGAGGCCCGACATCCAGCCGCCGTACCCCGATGGCGCGCGCGGCGAGCTTCAACTTCGCGATTCGCAACAGGCTCTGCGCCGCCTGCGGCAGCGGCCCGAAGCGGTCGTAGATCTCCGCCGTCAACTCGTCCAGCGCCTCGTCGCTCGCCGCGGCTGCGATACGCTTGTACAAACTCAACCGCACGTGCACGTCGGCTATGTACGTCTCCGGTACAAACGCCGGCAAACGCAACTCGACCTCTGTCGCCGCGACGAGCGGCTTGTCGAGCGCCGGCTCGCGACCGTCCTTGAGCGCTTTCACCGCCTGGTCGAGCATGTCGAGATACATCGCGAGCCCGATCTCGGTCATCTGGCCGCTCTGTTGCTCGCCGAGCAGCTCGCCGGCACCGCGGATCTCCAGGTCGTGTGTCGCGAGCACGAAGCCCGCGCCCAGCTCTTCCATCGACTCGATGGCTTCGAGACGCTTCGCCGCATCTCCCGACAAGGCCTTGCGCGGGGGTGCGATCAGGTACGCATAAGCCCTGTGATGCGAGCGTCCAACACGCCCACGCAGCTGATGCAACTGCGCCAGTCCCATGTGATCGGCGCGGTTGATCATGATGGTGTTGGCTGTCGGAACGTCGATACCGCTTTCAATGATAGTCGTGCAGACGAGCAGGTTGAACCGTCGATGGTAGAAGTCGACCATCAACTGCTCCAGGTCCCGCGCCCGCATCTGGCCGTGACCGATCCGGACACTGGCCTCCGGGACGAGCTCCTGCACCTCCCCGGCAATCTTCTCGATCGTGCGGACCTCGTTATGCACGAAGTACATCTGCCCACCGCGCCGCAACTCGCGGAGTGCCGCCTCGCGCAATGTCGGGCCGTGCCATTCGACAACGAACGTCTTGATGGCCAACCGCTCCGAAGGAGGCGTTGTAATCAACGACAGGTCGCGCAAACCGCCGAGGGCCATGTTCAGAGTGCGCGGTATCGGGGTCGCGGTGAGCGTTAGGACGTGTACATTCGCTCTCAGTGCTTGCAGGCGCTCCTTGTCGCGCACACCGAAGCGATGCTCCTCGTCGACAATGATCAGTCCCAGGTCCTTGAACCGCGCGTGGGCGTGCAACAGGCGATGAGTCGCGATGACAATGTCGACCGCGCCTTTCTCGATGCCGTCCAATACCGCCTGGGTTTCCTTCGCATTCCCGAACCGCGAGAGCGCTTCGATGCGGACCGGCCAGTCAGCGAAGCGATCGCGGAAGTTGGCCAGATGCTGATGAGCCAACAAGGTCGTGGGTGCGAGCACCGCCACCTGCTTGCCACCCTGCACGGCCGCGAACGCGGCTCGCATCGCGACTTCGGTTTTGCCGAATCCGACGTCGCCGCACACGATGCGGTCCATGGGGCGATCGTTGCGCAGATCGGTGAGGACAGCGCGAATCGCCTGCGCCTGGTCTTCGGTTTCCTCAAAGGGGAATGCGTTCGCGAAGGCCTGATAGTCGGCCTCGCCGAACGGCAGTCGCAGGCCCTGCTGAGCTTTGCGCCGCGCGTATAGATCCAACAGCTCCGCCGCAACGTCGCGGATCTGTTCCGCGGCTCGCTTGCGCGCCCGGGCCCACTGATCCGTGCCGAGCTTGTGCAGCGGCGCGGTCTCGGGAGCCGAGCCGGTGTAGCGGCTGACGAGGTGCAGCGAATGCACCGGGACATAGACCCGGTCGCCGTCCATGTACTCCAGGACGAGGAACTCGCCCTGCTGCCCGGCAACCTCCATCATCTGCATGCCGACATAACGGCCAACGCCGTATTCCTCGTGCACGACAGGCGCACCCGGATTGAGGTCCTGCAGATCGCGCAGGATCGCTTCCGGGTCGGCGGCAATGCGTTTGCGCCGGCGCTCCTGGCGTGCGCGGGCCCCGAACAACTGCGCTTCGGAGACTATCGCGAGGTGGGGGTCTGTCAGGGTCAAGCCCTGCAGATCGGGCGCCACGGTCAGTGCGAGCTGGGCCTTACCGTTCGCGAACCCATCCCAACTCTGTACCGTCGCGATCGTATGACCCTGGGATCGCAACATCTCCTGAAGAACTTCGCGTCGGCCGGGTGAGTCCGCGGCGATCAACACCCGGCCGCCGAACTCGCCCAGGAATGCATCGAAAGGCGCGAACGGCTTCTCGGCACGGACGTCGATCCGCAGCTCACGTGGCGCGGTCGTGGGGAAGTTGCGTACGTTCTCGCTAACGCCTTGCAGCTCGGTGTCGGCTTTGAACACCTCGAGCGTGATGGATGAGAACCCCTTCAGCCGGGCGTCCAGCTCCGAGGGCTCGAGGAAGAGCTCGCCCGGTTTCAGAACGGGCCGCTCGATGTCGTGGCGACGGTCTTCGTAACGTGTGTTGACGTCTTCCCACGCCTTCACCAGGGCGCCCGGGAGTGCGGCGTCATGGACGATCACGGCGTTGGGAGGGAGGTAGTCGAACAAGGTCGCCGTGCCTTCGAAGAACAACGGCAGGTAGAACTCGATACCAGCCGGCGCGATGCCTTCACTCACTCCACGGTAGATCGCTGTCTTCGTTGGATCCCCTTCGAAGCGCGTCCGGAAACGACGGCGGAACTCCTTGATGGCGTCCGGGTCCAGGGGCACTTCGCGCGCCGGCAAGAGACGGACGCCATCCAGGGAGTCCAGTGAGCGTTGGCTCTCCGGGTCGAAGGTTCTGATCGCCTCGATTTCATCATCGAACAGATCAATACGAAGCGGGGCGCTGGTACCCATCGGATACACGTCCAGCAGGGACCCCCTCACGGCGAATTCGCCCGGGCTGACGACCTGGCTGACCGCTGCGTATCCCGCCTCCGCCAGTCTTTGCCTGAACGGCTCAACGGCCAGCGCGTCCCCTTTGGCCAGCTCGAACGCTCGCCCTTGCACGTAGGTGCGTGGCAGCAGCCGCTGCATCAGGGTATCGGCCGTGACGATCAGGCAGCCGTGCTGGGCCCTGGGGAGCTCATACAGCGTCCGTAGGCGCTCGGAGATGATGTCCGGGTGCGGCGAGAAGAGGTCGTAGGGCAGCACCTCCCAGTCCGGCAGCGTCAGCAGCGGCAGGTGCTCGCTCGCGAAGAATTTGAGCTCGGCGGTGAGCCGCTCCAAGTCACGGGCGGCGTCTACGACAACTACGTATAGACGGTGGTCGCCCCGTGTGGCCTCGGATAACGCCAGCGCCGCGGCACTGCCATAGAGCTGATGCCACCTGAGCTTGGGTCTAGCGGCGGACGGAACAGGAGGCTTGAGGAGCATGGGGACCTGTACATGTGGGCGCATCCACGATCGTAAAAGATCCTTTCGGGGCGGGCCGCGCAGGCGACGCCGCAAGTACGTCCGTGTAGGCTCTGGCCCAGTTCCCTACTGGGCACTGGGGGGCGTCCGCCCCCCATCTCGAAAGGATCTTTTACGCTCGCGGCTGCGCGGGAGCCT
>DAITMW010000097.1:0-22267 GCA_036834945.1 Steroidobacteraceae bacterium | reverse complement strand
AAGAGGATCGTCATGCAATCGAATCGCACTCTCGAAATCGGCACCGGACTGTTCGTCCTGTTGGGTTTCGCGGCCTTGTTCTTCCTGGCCATGCAGCTGCCCCAGAGCGGCCTGAAAATCGCCGGGGCCAAGTCGGGCTATCACGTGACCGCCGACTTCGACAACATCGGCGACCTGAAGGTGGGCGCGCCCGTGAGCATGTCCGGTGTGGACATGGGGCAGGTGGACTCGATCCGCTTCGACTCCAATACCTACAAGGCGGTCGTGGGCATCCGCCTCGACAAGCAGTACAACAAGATTCCCGACGACAGCTTCGCCAGCATCAACACGCAGGGCCTGCTCGGCGGGAAATACATCGGCCTGAGCCCGGGCGGCTCGGACACGTACCTGAAGAACGGCAGCCACATCGACCAGACCCAGTCCGCCATCGTGCTCGAGAGCCTGATCAACAAGCTGTTCGCCAGCTTCGCCAGCAAGCCCGCCGACAGCAGCCAGAGCCCACCAGCGGATGCCCCTAAGAAAGAGGAGTCCAAGAAATGACTATTTTCTCGCGGCGTGCTGCCGCTGTGATCCTGGCCGCGGCTTTGTTGGCCGGCGGCGGGCTGACGTATGCGCAGGGCCAGAGTCAGCCGGGCCCGTCGGATGTCGTGAAACAGTCGGCGGAAGGCATGCTCAAGGAGCTGGACGCGAACCGGGCGATGTACAAGAAGGACCCCGCCAAGGTCAGCGCGCTCGTCGACAAGTACCTGTTGCCCAACTTCGATGTCGAGACGTCGGCGCGCGCTGTGCTCGGCCTGCACTGGAGAAGCGCTACGCCGGATCAGCGTAAGCGCTTCGTGGATGCCTTCTACCACTCACTGCTGAGCAACTACGGCGCTGCACTGGTCGATTTCACCTCCGACAAGTTGAAGATCTACCCGACTAACGTCGACCCCAGCGCGGATCGTGCGACCGTGCGCACGGAGATCAAGCGTGACAGCGGTGATCGGATCTCGGTCAACTACCAGATGCGCAAGACCCCGACGGGCTGGAAGGCTATCGACGTGGTGATCGACGGCATCAGCTATGTGAAGAGCTATCACGACGACTTCGGCGCGCAGATCGACCAACAGGGCCTGGATGCCGTCATCAGCCGCCTGGAGAAGGGCGAGAAGCCGAACGACATCAACAAGACGGTCAAGAAGACCTCATGAGCACCGCGGCCGTCGCGGCGGATCGTACTTCGGGCGGTACGACGTTCGAGATCACCGCCGGGGCGGACGGGCGCGCGCATGTGCGCGGCTCGCTAACTTTCGCGACCGCGCGCTCTGCGCGAGCCGAGGGCCTGGAAAGGTTCCGGCAGTGCGGTGCTCGCTCGTGTGAAGTCGATTGCAGCGCCATCGCCCGGTCGGATAGCGCCGGGCTCAGCGTGTTGGTCGATTGGCTGGCGCTGGCGAAGAACGACGGGCGCTCACTGCGTTACGTGAATCTGCCCGAGGGACTGCTCGCGATCGCCAGGATCAGCGAGGTCGAGGAGTTGCTGCAGAAAGGCGTCTGACCGACGCCTTGCTCGAGGGCGTCCGGCGGCGCCTTACTTCGGCTGCTCCTGATCCGGCTTCGGTTGATCAGGCTTGGGCTGGTCGGGCTTGGGTTGCTCCGGCGTGAGCGCGCCTGGTGTCGGCTGTTCCGACTCTTCCTCCTTGGTCGCCTCATCCAACAGCTTGTCCGCGTCGCTCTCGTTCTGAGTGGGCGCGCCAGTGATCCTGCCCAGCTGGTAGTCCCGCCGCTGCAGGTAAGCATTCTTCATGAAGAGGTACGGGTCGTACGCGGCGTCTAGCAACGGATCCGTGGCAAGAAGCCGATAACGTGCGTCCAGCAGCTCGACGAACCACAGGCTGTACTGCAATGCCGTGTTGTCGACCCAGTTCTGCGGGCTGAGATAGGAATCCGGAATGCGACCGAGGCCGTCGCGAACGTCCGAGGGCCCCAGGAGCGGAATGACGAAATAGGGGCCCTTGGGAATGCCCCAGCGCCCGAACGTGAGGCCAAAATCGTTCGTGTTCTTTTCCAACCCGGCCTGCGTGGCCGGGTCCAGAAGACCGCCGATGCCGAGAGTCGTATTCATCAGCAGTCGGCCTGTATCCCGGGCGAACACCTTGAACCGCAACTGCAGCAGGTCGTTCACGATGGTGATCGGGTAGGTCAGATTGTCGACGAAGTTGCTGACACCGGTGCGGACGAACTGGGGCGTGACGTTCTGGTAGCCGTGCGCAACCGGCCGTAGAACTGCCTTGTCCAGCTTGTCATTGAACTTGTACGTGGTGCGATTCATCCGCTCCCACGGATCACGGGGGTCCTTCTTCGCCGGCGCGGCGGCGCAACCCAACAGGGTGACGAGGACGACGGACAGCGCGGAAACCCGGAGCGTTTTTTTCTGCATGCGCCTTTCCTAACCAATTGCGGGGCCTATCAGCCCAGCCGCGCAGCTTTCGCTGGCGCGCGTTACTTTGCAACCCTGTCGGACGAGGGATTGACTACTTTTGGAAGCTGCCGTCCGAGGGCCCGGGGCGTGTGACCCTCAGGGTCCCGAAATGCTTGTTTTTCGTAACTTGGCCATGGCGAGGTATTCACGCACCTCGTCCAGGCGCGCCTGGTAGCGCTCTTTCTGGATCTGCGTCAGGTTGGGGGAGGCCAGGGCGAGTTGATATTGCATGGCCGCCAGCTGCAGGTTGCCGCCGGCGATCTGGTACTCACCCATGTAGTAGTAGGCATCGCCGGTGTCGCCGGCGGCGCTCGCGGTGTTGGCGGTCAGGCGGATCTGCTCAGGGGTCGGCGCCACGTTGTTGAACAGGTCGAGCAGCACCGCATGCGCTTCCTTCGCATTGCCGGCCTGGACCAGCGACTCCGCGTAGCGCACCGTGATGGGCACGTTCCGCGGGAAGAGCTTCACGGCGCGTTTGAATGTACCCAGTGCGTCATTCGTCTGGCCCGCCTTGACCTCGGCCTGCCCGAGCGCCGAGTGGAGCATGGTGACTCCTTCGTGCTCCTTCGTGAGCTGGAAGAGAATCCTCTCCGCTTCCACCGGCTTGTTGTCCGCCATCAACGCCAGGGCTTCCCCGTAGCGGGTGGCCATATCGTTCTGGCCCTTGGCGAGCCTGGCGGCGTAGACCTTCTCGATGTCCGTATCACCCGGAGCGGTCAACACGCGAATCCGCTCCCGCACCAGGGCATAGCTGAGGGCGTCTTTCGCCTTACGTGGCGGAAACTGCGCCGCGCGCGCCCGGGCCTCGGCAATACGATCCGTAGTGACGGGGTGGTCGACGAGCATCTGCGGGATGTAGGTCGCGGCCAGCCCTTCCTGACGGCTGAGGGTCTCGAAGAAGTCGCCCATCGCGTTGGTGTCGAAGCCGGCACCTGCCAGAAAGCCTATGCCGACACGATCCGCTTCTTCCTCGTTCTCCCGGGTGAAGTTGATCTGTTGCTGGGCGGCGAGGCCTTGTGCCGCCGCGATGCCGCCTTCAACGACCTGGCCGCCGCCATGGCCCAGCGCTCCGATCAGGATGGCGGCAAGCATGGCCGCCATCGTGGTCATGGATTGTTTGCTCTCGGCACGGATCGCGCGGGCAATGTGGTGTTGCGTGACGTGGGCGATTTCGTGTCCCAACACACTCGCCAGCTCGGACTCGGTGTTGGTGGCGAGAATGAGGCCGTAATTGACAAAGACGAAGCCGCCCGGAACCGCGAATGCGTTGATGACGGAGTCCTTCACGACGAAGAACTGAAAGCCTTCGGCCCCGTCCGGGCTCTGTGCGGCGAGACGGTCGCCAACCGCGTTCACGTACTCGTTTATTTCGGGATCGTCGATGAGGGCGTTCTGATCACGCAGCTGCTGCACGATCATGTAACCGAGCTGGCGCTCCTCGGAATGCGAAATGATGGTCGCTTCCGGGCTGCCCATGTCCGGCAGCTCATTCGTGACCTGCGAAGGCAGGTCGGTGACGAGGGGAACGGGCGGAGCCGCCGCATCCAGCGGAGCAAGGGGTCTCACCGGCTCCACAGCGGAGGCGATCGTCGCGAAGACCGTGCAGGCGGCCAGGAGCAATAGGCTAAAGCGGCGCATCTTGCGTTCGACCGTGGCTTGCGGGCCTGAGTTTCCCCGAATTAACAGAAACTTACAAACTTGCCGAGTACCCCTCAGAGAATATCAGAGGCGTAGTCCGCCAGCCGCGATCGCTCGCCGCGGACCAGCGTAATGTGCCCCGAATGGGGCCAGCCCCGGAACCGGTTTACGGCGTAGGTCAGGCCGGAGGTCATCTCCGTGAGGTAGGGCGTGTCGATCTGGGCGATATTGCCCAAGCACGCCAGCTTCGTCCCCGGACCCGCGCGCGTGATCAGCGCCTTCATCTGTTTCGGCGTGAGATTCTGAGCCTCGTCCAGGATCAGAAACCGGTTCAGGAACGTCCGACCGCGCATGAAGTTCAGCGAGCGGATCTTGATCCGGTTGCGCAACAGGTCGTTCGTCGCCGCGCGGCCCCAGTTGCCGCCTTCCTGGGTGCCCGTGAGCACTTCCAGGTTATCCATCAGGGCGCCCATCCAGGGCTCCATCTTTTCCTCTTCCGTACCGGGAAGGAAGCCGATGTCCTCGCCGAGAGGGATGGTGACGCGGGTCATGATGATCTCGGCGAAGCGGTTCGTTTCCAGCGTCTGCATGAGCCCGGCGGCGAGCGCCAACAGGGTCTTGCCGGTGCCCGCCGGACCGAGAATGGTCACGAAGTCGATCTCGGGGTCCATCAGGAGGTTCAGGGCGAAGTTCTGTTCCCGATTGCGTCCCGTGATGCCCCAGAGGTTGTGCCGCTCGTTGCGGTAGTCACGCAACAGCTCTATGACCGCGGAGTCGCCGTTGATTTTGCGGACGATGCCCTCGATGCCTTCGGGGCTGTCTTCGTAGACGCCCTCGTTCGGCTGCCATTCGCGCACCGACGGACCGGTTATTTCGTAGAAGGTGCGATCCGCCTCTTTCCACGACCGCATGTCTTTGCCATGGCGTTCCCAGAAGTCGGGAGCCAGTGCGGTCATGCCGCTATACAGGACGTCCGTATCTTCGAGCGTCTTGTCGCTGTAGTAGTCCTCGGCATGCACACCGAGGACCGCGGCCTTGATGCGCAGGTTGATATCTTTCGAGACCAGGATCACTCGGACATCGCGGTGCTCATTCTGAAGGGCAAGCGTCTGCGCGAGGATTGCGTTGTCGTTCCCGCTGCCTGGCAGGCTATCGGGCAGGATGTTGGAAAGCTGGCGCGTCTGGAAGAACAGTCGTCCCGTCGAAGGCTTCTGGCCGTGGTTGCCGGAGAACTCGTTCGGCAGGGGCAGGCCCTTGTCGATCTGCTCCTTGGTCGCATCGCGCATCATGTCGTCGAGAAAACGACTGACCTGACGGACGTTGCGGCTGGCTTCCGACAGGCCCTTCTTGTGGGCGTCGAGCTCCTCGAGCACCGTCATCGGGATGTAGACGTCGTGTTCCTCGAATCGGAAGATCGAGGTCGGGTCGTGCATGAGCACGTTCGTGTCGAGCACGAAGAGTCTTCGGCCGTCTCGAGGTCTGGTTTTCATGTCTCGCGGTTCGCTGGACGCCGCCGAATTCGGGCCTGGATCAGAGAGACTTCGCCGCTTCAAGTACTTCCTCCGCGTGACCAGGGACTTTCACTTTGCGCCATTCGTGACGCAACACGCCCTTGCCATCCAGCAGGAAGGTGCTGCGCTCGATGCCAAGATATTTTTTACCGTAAAGGCTCTTCTGTTTGATGACATCGAAGAGCTTGCAGATCTGCTCGTCCGTGTCGCTCAGCAGGGGAAACGGCAGTTTCTCCTTTTCCGTGAACTTCTCATGCGAGGCGACACTGTCGCGTGAGATGCCGATGATCAGGGTGTTCGCCTTGCGGAAAGCCGGCGCGAGGTCGCGAAAGTCCTGACTCTCTCGCGTGCACCCGGACGTCATGTCCTTTGGGTAGAAATAGAGGACCAGGTTCTTCCCCGCGGCATCCTTCAGCCGCCAACTCTCGCCACCCGAGGCGAGCGCCTTGAAGTCGGGCACCTTGACGCCCGTTTTGATCGTGGTCGTCAGGACTTCACCGGTTCGAGAATCGCGTCGAGGTTCAAGGAGTCGCAGAACTCCATGAACTCCTCACGCAGATGCGCGACGTGGATGCGGCTCGGCACATTCACGATCATCTGCACGGAGAACATTGGAGCGCCCGTATGCGCAGCCGGATAGCTGCGCGTGGAAACTTCCGCAATATCAATGCCGCGGCTCGAGAAAAATCCCGACAGTCCCGAGACGATGCCGCCCTGGTCGAGACACACCACGTCGATCGAGTACGGCAACATGTCCGTACGGGGCGAGCGCGGCTCGGTACGCTTCAGATGGACGCTGAGACCGTTTGTTTCGGCGAGGCGCTTCAGCTCGGTTTCGAGCTTGGCGAGGGCGTGCCAGTTGCCTGACACCAGCAGCAACATCGCGAACTCGGTGCCAAGACTGGCCATCCGGCTCTCGCTGATGTTTCCGCCACACTCACTGATCACGCGGGTCAGCTCATGGACCATCCCCGTGCGGTCGCTGCCGATCGCCGAAACGGCCAAATGCTGCTTCATCGTTGGGTGGGCTTGTCGAATAGTTCCATGGAGTCGGCCGAAGTGTACCGGGAGCGGCGTCGGGTTGCGACCCAGGCGATGCCCTACCCACCGGCACTGCCGCTTGTGAGCGCGCTGCGCGTGCGATACGAGCCAAACCCCGCGTCAGACGCCGCCCAACGAAGGGCACGGCCGCTTGTGAGCGCGCTGCGCGCGCGATACGAGCCGAACCTCGCGTCAGACGCCGCCCAACGAAGGGCCAGCCGCTTGTGAGCGCGCGATACGAGCCGAACCCGCCGCGCAACCAAGGGCTTCGCGCGATTTTCACGGTCATATTCCACCGCCAGGCGCATTTTTCTAGCAAAATCGCTGCGGCCGCAGCGCCCATGCTTGCCTAGTCAGAGCACCGGCTCGTAACATCGCACGCTCTTTTTTCACTAGCAAAGCGAATTTTCCATGTTCTCAGGCAGCTTGGTGGCCATCGTCACGCCGATGCGTCCCGATGGGCGCGTCGATTTCGAGGCCTGGGCACGGCTCATCGATTTCCATCTGCAGAACGGGACTAGCGGCATTGTCGTCGCGGGATCGACCGGAGAAGGGGCGACCCTGCGCGACTCCGAGCTGCGCGAACTAACGGAGCGCGCGTGCGAGCAAGCGCGGCGCCGCGTCCCTATCATCGTCGGTGCCGGTACGAATAGCACCGCCGCGACCGTCGAGCGCATCGGGTGGCTCTCGGAGTTGCCGATTGATGGGCTGCTCCTGGTCACACCGGCTTACAATCGTCCCACCCAGGAAGGCTTGTACCTCCACTTCGCCGCCGCGGCCGAAGCGACCCGCAAGCCAATAATTCTGTATAACGTGCCGTCGCGGACGGCGGTCGACATGTTGCCCGCGACTATTGGCCGTTTGTCGCAACTTCCCGGCATCGTCTCAGTCAAAGAGGCGGTAACGGAGCCGGGTCGGGTACGCGCCATTCTCGCGGCCTCCCGGAAGGACTTCGTGGTGTTGAGTGGCGATGACGCCACCGCACGAAGTGCTCTCCAGGAGGGCGCGCGCGGAATAATTTCGGTAACGGCTAACGTCGCGCCGCGCGCCATGGCGGACGTGATCGCCGCGGGACTCCGCGGAGATTACGCGGTGGCGGAAAAATTAGATGCGCCGCTAGCTGCGCTGCACCGGGACTTGTTTGTCGAAGCCAATCCGATCCCCGTGAAGTGGGCGCTGGCACGCATGGGATTGATGGAAGGGGGCATTCGGTTGCCGCTCACGCCGCTATCCGCGGCGTTGCAGCCTGCGGTGCTCGCCGCGCTGCGCGGGGCAGGGGTTCTGAAGTAAAGGCTATTAAATGAAGCTAGTTCTGAAGTCGGGGATCATTCTTGCCGTGGTGGTTGGGCTTGCGGGTTGCCATCCGATTCGCGCGCTCAGAAGCAGCGAACTGTCCTGCCATCGCAAGCAGGCGTACATGGCCGCGACGAGCGTCCCGCCGCTGAAGATCCCTGCAGGGCTCGATGCTCCCGATACCACGAACGCCTTGCACGTTCCGCCCTTGAACGAGCCGGCTCCCCCGGCGCGCAAGGGCAAAGAGCCTTGCCTGGACGCGCCACCGCCGTTCAAGGTTGCGCCGAAGCCGGCCCCGCAGGCCTGAGTGCTCGCCGCGCTCGGTCGCAGGCTCGTGCCCACCGCGCCTCGCTACAGGCCTGAGCAACCCGTGATGCCGTCACCACAGGCCTGAGCACCGACGCCCTCCGCAGGCCTGAGCGCCCGAGGCCATTTGTTCTGTACCATTCCTGCCGCCCGGCCCCGCAAGACAAGCGTGCGGCCGGACGCCGCATGCACTATCATTCGCCGCCGTTTTTCACTGGGGCGAGGGCTGCACCGTCTTGAGGTGTGGTTGAGGAATCGCTCGTAAGTGATTGAGCGGAGAGATGGCCGAGCGGTCGAAGGCGCTGGACTGGAATTCCAGTAACATCTTAACGGGTGTTCGTGGGTTCGAATCCCACTCTCTCCGCCAGCTCAAACGGCGTGCATCGGCACCGCGCGTGCGGTGCCGGACCGGATGTGACTCTCATTCAGATAGCGGCTGATCGCCGCCGGCTCCAGCTGCGTCCCAGCGAGACCAACATGCCCATCCGGCCGGAGCAGGTAGAAGCTCGGCACCGGGATGTGCGCACCTTCGAGAGCGGCTTGATTCACGGCATCGGCTGAGATCCTGAGGGTCTTCACGAGCTTGCCGGCCGAGCGCGGCGCTTGCGCATTCGCCGCCTGTCCGATCAATAGCAGGTTGAATCGCAGGTCATCGAGTGCGTCGAACAGGTCTTCCACCGGGCCTTCCTCGCCCAGCCTCACCTTCATCCAGGGGAAACGATCCCCGGCCTGTGGCGCCTCTTCGGGCAGCCCTTCCAAAGTTCGCGACAGGGGACTCGTGCGATAGCGGATGCCGATCTGCGAGATCGTCTTAAAGGCCAGCTGCCGTATCCGCTCCTGGCGCATGGCAATCGCCGCCACCCGCGCAATGATCTGGGTGCGGAACAGAGCCGCCAGCGGTGTGTCCGCTACGATCAACATGAAGGCACGATCCGTGGTGCGCAGGAGTCGCTCCGCGACAGGCCGGCGCTCGGCCTCGTATGAGTCGAGCAGCGCATCGTCTGCCTGGCCATTCAGGACCAGCGCGAGCTTCCACGCCAGGTTGTAGGCGTCCTGGAGGCCCGTATTCATGCCCTGCGCCCCCATGGGGCTGTGAATGTGCGCGGCATCACCCAGCAGGAAGCAGCGGCCCTCGCGGAAATGCCCCGCGCTGCGGTGATGAATACGGTAGGTTGAAAACCAGAGGCAATCACGGAATGTCAGACGACTGCCCGCAGCCTCGCGAACGTGCGGGACGACGTCGTCAAAACCAACATCGGGGCGCTCGCGCAAATTGCCAGGCAGGATGCCGATCACCCGCCAGCGATCCTGACCTCGCATCGGGAAAAACAGGTGAAAGCCTTTTTTCCACAGGAAGACGTTCAGCTCATCCGGCACCATGTCGCCGGTGGCTACCGTGTCGGCCACGAAGAACACGTGCTCGTAGGGCGCGCCCATGAATTCGATGTGGCAGAGCTCGCGCACGCTGCTGCGCGCGCCATCGCATCCCGTCACCCACTCCGCGGTGACGTTACGAGAGGTCCCATCGGGCTGTTTGAGCGTTGCAACAACACAGTCGGTGTGCTGCTCCACGCCGGTCAGCTCTGTGTTCCATTGCACGTCCATGCCCCACTCCCGCAACGCCTCCCCCATGATCCTTTCGTTGTCGTCCTGACCCAACATCAGAACAAACGGGAAGGGGCTCAGGCTCGTGCCGATATCCCCAACCGGAATTCGAGCCTGTCGCCGCGACTGGGTCCACATGTTGGCGCCATGAGCGACTGTGCCGAGCTCGAGCGCGCGCTGCGCGATACCGAGCTTCGCGTAGATCTCCAGGGTGCGCGCCTGGACGGCCATTGCACGCGTCTGTTGAGCCGGCCCGCTATGACGATCGATGAGGAGAGGGCGTACGCCGCGGCGGCCGAGTTGGTTGGCAAGCATCAGGCCGGTGGGACCGGCGCCGACGATGAGGACTCGAGTATCCATGATGGTTACTCCTGCTGTTCTGGACGGCATGCCCTTGTCGCCGGCCATAGTTGTGCGCGCCGAGGGGCGCTACGTCAATGGGGTCGACTGTCTCGATTCAGCTCCAGCCACGTGCCCGGCATGCCCGTCTTCCAGCCATGTGGCCGCTGTGACTGCAGCCGCGGCCGGGGCAAATACCAACGCAAGCGGCAGCTGCTGCCATGATGTCCAATGCCCGTTTGCCGCAATAGGATTCCTGTGGCATTTTCAAACTCCGCCACTGACGACCTGGCTCGCCCGAACCTCACCGCCATCCATTCGTACCAACCGCTCGCGCAGCTTCAGGTGCCGGCGCCGTGAATGCTCGATCAGGGGTCGCCAGACCCTCCCGGTCAGCCGATGCCGGATCAACAGATGCCAGAAGCGGTTGGAGCGCTTGTAGAGATAACTCATGGCGAGATAGCTGAGCACGGCCCTGGGATCGGCGGGACGCCGCTTCCAGATGGAGCGGTGCGAGAAGAGTGTGTCGTAACACCACGCGTAGCCCCGATCGAGCTCTGCGACGCTCATGTGTTTGGGCTTGAACACGACGTGTCCTGTGTCGTAGAGATTCCAGTCGCGGTGCAGGATGCGGCCTTCGGCCTCCATCTGCCGGAACAGGGGCGTGCCGGGGTAGGGCGTCAGGATGTGGAACGTGGCGCACTCCAGGCGGTTCTTTTCGATCCAGGCCACCGTTTGCTCGAACACGTCCGGCCGGTCGTGATCGAATCCCAACACGAAACTGCCGTTGACCTGGATGCCGTAGCGATGAAAAACCTCCACGCGGCGCGCGTAGTCCTCCGGTGCGGGGGTCCGCTTGCGCGAGTCGCTCAAGTTTTGCTCTCGTAGCGATTCGAATCCGACAAACACCCCGGTGCAGCCCGCAAGTGCCATCTCACGCACCAGCGCAGGATCATCGGTCACATCGATCGTGACCGCGGCGCTCCAGATGATTTCCAAAGGTCGTAGAGCCGAACACAGCGCGCGCAGATAGGCGGGGCGTGACCCGAGGTTGTTGTCGACGAACACGGTGTAGGGCTGCCGGTCGGCGACGATCTCGTCCACGATCTGTTGCACCTGTCGCATCCGGTATGGCATGTGGAGACCGTCTGTCGAGAGATAGCAGAACCCGCAACGGTTGTGACAGCCACGGGTTGCAATGACACTGCTGGTGGTCAGGAACGACTCCCGCGCCAGGATCGAGCGACGCGGTGGCGGATCATCGGAATAGGGTCGTGAGAAGTCGGCGTCGTACCGCCGAAGGAGCGAACCACTCGCCACGTCCTCGAGAATCCGTGGCCAGAGTTGGACTCCATCGCCAACCGCGATGGCGTCGGCGTGCTCCAAGGCCTCCTCCGGGCAGGACAGCACGTGCAATCCGCCGAGAATGACGCGACAGCCCTGGCTGCGATACCAGTCGGCGAGCACGTAAGCACGCCTCGCAAAGGTGAGGTGCACAGTGATTCCAACAACCTCCGGCAGCGGGCGGCTGGGTGGAGGTCCTTGCAAGAGATTTTCGTCCCAGTAACGCACATCCCATTCGGCCGGAGTTGCTCCGGCGATGCTGGTGAGTGCCAGCGTCGGAGTCAGTACGTGTTTGCCGTAGCTCGCCCGCGGGTCCTTGGGATAGAAGGGATTGATCAGCAACGCGGAGCGCCGCTGCAGCGGGACGTCCGGGAGTACTGCTGGTAATGGTGGCGCGATGAGCATGTCCCGAGGGGCTGCCTTCGGCCGGACTTCGTGTCTGTGCATGGCGATTCAGCGCTCTTCTTGCAAACATCCTGGGCCGCGAGACTACATAGACGCAGAGTACTTTGCAATACAAAGTTCAGCGGGCCGATTGACACAATCTGCGTCCACCGACTAACCTACCCCCACATTGAGTTCTCCTCACAAGAGGCCTCCCGTCGCGACCGCGGCGGGAGGCCTCTTCGTTTCAGCCTTTCGTCGGCCGAGGAGGTCTTCAATGTCTGTTGGATATCAATTCCCACCGCAATTACGCGCCGATTGCTCCAGGTGCTGTGGCCTGTGCTGCGTCGGACCCGCATTCGATGCGGATCAGGGTTTTGGCTTCGACAAGCCCGCTCATACGCCTTGTGCGAACCTGCGCTCCGACTTTCGCTGCGCCATCCATCGTGAGCGGCGCTCACGTGGGTTTCCCTCGTGTGTGACATTTGACTGCCATGGCGCTGGACAACGGGTCACGCAGCAATTGTTCGGCGGCAAATCGTGGCGGTCTTCGCCGGAGCTCGCACCCAGGATGTTCGATGCCTACTCCAGGTATCGGGCGCTACATGAGCTCATGGCGCTACTGGAGGTGGCGATCGCGAGGGCGCCATCGCCCGATGCGCAGAGACTTCGCGAGGCCCGTCAATTCATAGACGAGCTTTGCGAGTCCGAGGCGGCTCTCGATGAAGCGCTGCCGATGAATGAATTGCGCCGGGATGTGTTGAATCGCGTGCGCCGGGCGCTCGGCGCTGGCTTGTCCGCCATGCCGTCCGGTGACACACTGACCATATGAAGCAGACAATTGGATACGTCGCGCTGGTCGTGCGTGATTATGACGAAGCGATCGATTTCTACGTCAACACGCTGGATTTTGCTTTGGTCGAGGACACGCCGGTACCCGCGCAGAGCAAGCGCTGGGTCTTGCTGGCGCCACCGGGCTCGAGCGAGGCGCGGCTGCTGCTGGCCAGGGCCGTGGGAGAAGAGCAGGGGTCCCGTGTTGGCAACCAGACCGGCGGCCGCGTCTTTCTGTTTCTTCACACCGATGACTTCTGGCGTGACTTCCGGCGTTACAAGGAGCGGGGGGTGGTTTTTGTGCGCGAGCCGAAGGAGGAGCCCTACGGAACTGTGGCGGTGTTCCAGGACCTCTACGGTAATCTATGGGACCTTCTGGAGCTGAAATGACCCATTCGCAATCCCCCAAGGTCTTTGTCGTCCCTGAGCTCATGACGGATGCCCCGGTCGAGGACGGTGCTCTCCTCAAAGAGCATCTCGAGGTCGAGCGCCTGGGCGCCGAGAGCCCCGCCCGGGAGCGCATAGAGGCGTACCTCAAGGATCCTGGAGTGTTACGCAAGGCCTCTGGCGAATCCTGGCCCAAAGCCGCTGAGCTCGCGAAAATGTCCGGCGTTGCAAGGCAACGTTGGTTGACCTTGGACGCGCAGCATTGGATCGATTCGAGCCTGAAGAGGATTCTCGCCGGCAAGCCGCCGCGCGAGGTCTTCAAGCTCGATGGGAAGAAGCGCGCGCGCCCCACGAGTGCCGCCCGAGACAGAAACATGTGTGCAGAGGTTTTGCGGCTGATCGAGCGCTGCGACTTCACGCGGACTGAAGCGGTGGAGCGGGTTGCGGATGCGTTCTCTGTGAGCGTCCGGGTAGTGGAGGGTGCAACCGGACTGTGGGGTTGGGATGCCCGGGCGAAGAAAGAGCGTCGCCGCTTCGTCCCCGCCTGGGAACAGAAGCTGCGCAACGCCGGAAAGCTCAAATAGCGGGAGCGCGACGCAGACTCCCTCGCCAGAACGCTGCCCCTTGCGCAGCGACGACGAGACTCCAGAACGTCCAGCTCACCGGCACGGCGGCCCAGGATGCAAGAGCTGCAACAGCCAGGGCCGCGGGTACTCCACGAGTCCAAGCCCGCCAAGCGCTACGCAGCCGCGGTCGTGTTCGACCCCGCTCGCTCTGGCGCTCCAGCCAGATAGTGAAACCCGACGCGGTTACATAGGTGAGCGCTGACCCGAGCAGCACGTAGATGAGCCGCAGCGGCAATCCGCCAAAAAAGCCGAAGTGCACTTGCGCCGCCCCGGAATAAACCTGCAGGCCGGCCGGTCCTGTCATGAACCGGCCACGTCCGATCTGGCGCCCCTGCGCATCGAAATAGAAGGCGTCCCCGCGGGGAAGGCGTTCTGATGTACCGACCTCCACAGTGATGCGCGCTCCGCGCGTGCCCGGGCGCTCAACTCCAACATAGCCCAGCCGGGAGTTGGGGACAGCCGCTTGCGCCCGGCTGACCAATGCTCCGAGGTTGGGTAGAAAGGCCGGCCTGGAGTCGGCGGCGACAGGGGGTCCCACAATGGGTGTCAGGACGCGCTCGGTATCTCCATGGAAGCCCAGTCCCGCCACCGTCAGGACAGTCAGATTGGCCAGTCCAAACAGCGCGCCGGAGAGTGTGACGGCAATGTGGAACGGCAAACCCCAGACGCTCAGGCGATTGTGGATCTCAGCTTCACGCAAACGTTGCGACCCATCGAGGCGCAGCCGGAATGCGTCGCGGAAGATACGTGGGTGGGCAAGCACACCCGAAATAATCAATGCAAGTAGCGCCGCGCCGGTAATTCCCACAATGAGCGAGCCCCATGGGGCCGGGGCCGTGAGAGTCATGTGCAGGTCCGTGACGAAATCCGTGAAGGGAGTATGTTGAGGCACGACTGAACCGTGCTGGTCAGCGATGAAGGCGTTTTCTCCATCCGGGCCATAAGCCGTGAGTGTGAGGCGCTGACTTGGCGTTGTCGGGGCGAGGGCGTAGATGGCGGTGGCGGAGGGCTCGTGCGCCATAGTAGCCGTGACGGCTGCATTTAGAGCGCCGGCGTCGAGCTTGGCGCTTGCAACCGCCGCGCCAGGCGGGGGCTGCTCCAACAGCTTGAGCTCATCGACGAGGACACTCAATGTGCCGGTCAGGCAAACGAGGTAGATCAACGCGCTGAAGGTCAGCCCGATCACCGAATGACTGTCGAGCGCGGCAGCCACGAAGCGCGGTGGAATCTTCCACTGACCGCTCAAAGGAGTGCTCCACCGGCACAGATGAGCGTCGTTGCAATCAACACGACGGCGACTCTGACGAGCCTGGCGTCCATGGTTGCCCAGATGGCCGCGGCTGACCACGCGATCGGCAATACGAGCCCGGCAGTCACCAATCGATCCGCTTCGACCCACGGGGCGCGCAGAGCAATGAGTGCCGTGAGACCTAACGCGGCGGCGAGCGCAACGGGGCCGGCTAGAACTACGCGATTGACCCCGCGAACGAACGTATCCTGCGACACGGGCTCCGGCGCCGAAGGCAGTCGCGTCCTGGTGACGTTTGCCCGGCCGTCACGCCACTCGGCCTGTTGAATCAGTACCAGGTAGGCGATCAGAGAAGGTCCCAGAGTTGCAACGGCTATGGCCTTGTCCCATGCCATGCCGGCCAGATGCCAGAGCCAGGCTCCCGCCAACAGTACGCACCAGCCCGCCAGTGTAAGCGAGCGCCCACCCCCGCGGCGCGCCCAGGCCTGGCGGAGGAGGAAGACGCCAAGGGTGGCGCTGGCGATCGCGAGGGTGGGGCCCACGAAGCTCACATACGGTAGCGCAGGCTGGCCTGCACGTTACGACTCGCCCCATACCAACACCACAATGTCTGGTAGCAGGAGGAGATGTATTGCCGGTTGAACAGGTTGGTCACATCGAGGTTGAATGTCAGGCCGCTCGCGCGCGGATCGAGCTTGCCGAGGTCGTAGCTCGCCAGCAGGTCGAACAGCGTCGCGCCGGGAATGGTCAGAGCGTCGGAGCCGGCGGCGCCGTTGAAGTTTCGTCCGAGATAGCGGATTCCACCGCCGATGCCCAGGCCGCTGGCCGAGCCTGCCTGGACTGTGTAAAGCGCGTAGGCGTTCGCTGTCTGTTGGGGTACCGCGTAAGGGCGTGTACCCACCAGGCCGGAGTTGTCCTTCGTTACCTTGTTGTCGAGGTAGGTGTAGCTCGCCTTGAGCTCGAGACCCGCAATCGGGTGTGTGGACCCTTCGAGCTCTGCGCCGCGCGAGCGTACCTCGCCGGCGGCGACGGAGCCGAAGCCAACAGGAGCGGTGGGGTTCTGTGTCGCGACATTCGTCTGGCGTAGGTCGTAGACAGCAGCCGTAAGGAGGGTATTCCAGGCCGGCGGTTGGTACTTGATGCCGGCCTCGGCCTGCTTGCCTCGAGTGGGAGGCAGGACGTGGCCATCCACATCGGTCGCCGTCTGCGGTTGGAAGGAGGTCGAATACGAAACGTAGGGCGCCAGACCGTTGGGGAACTGGTAGAGCAGTCCGGCGCGGCCGGTGAATTGGCTCTGATCCAGGCGACTCGTACTGCCGCCGAGGCGATCCAACTGAGCGGATTTCACCCAGTCCTCCCGTCCGCTGAGCACCAGCCGCCAGGCGTCGAGGGCAATCTGGTCCTGCGCATAGACGCCCGTCTGATGCAGGTTGAGCCGGACACTGAAACTGGTATCGGGAGGGGTGACCGTGGCACCGTAGACGGGGGCGAAGATATCGAGTGGCGCGACGTCTCCGCCGAACCCGGCAGCCTCCGTCTGATGGGTTTTCTGGTAATCGACGCCGACGATGATGTTGTGAGTCAGAATGCCCGTTCTCACGGTGCCCGTCAGTTGGTTGTCGAGCGTGATGGCATCGACGGTCTCATCGGCGTCGGCGACCGAGCGATTGAGCAATATCAGGTCGGGCTGCAGACCGACGTGATAGACGCTGCGGTAGATGGTCTTGGTTTGCATGTACCGGCTGTTCTGGTGGAACGTCCAGTCGCCGAACTGCCGCGTGAAGAGCGAGGTGACGGAGTTTTGCCTCCGGTCGAAACGCTCGTACGCAGGCTCGCCATCGTAGAAGTCGCGTGGAACACGACCATTGGGATTCGGCAGGAGCGAGCCCTGCACTGGCATCGCTCCGTAGTCACCCGTCTTCGGATCGTGTTGGAAGTTATATAGCACGGTCCAGCTGGTCGCCTCATCCGGGCGCCAGGTGAGTGAAGGACTGACGCCATAGCGCACCGCCTCGACGTGGCGGGTCTGCGTATCGGAGTGGTAGCCGGTTCCGGCGAGGCGGAAGCTGAATCGGCCGTCATCGTCGATCCGGCCTCCGGTGTCGAAACTCACGCGCTCCGTACCGTAGCTGCCTCCCGAGGCCACGACTTCGCCAAAGCGCTCGAGAACGGGCAGCTTGCTCGACAGCGCCACAATGCCGCCGGGGCTTGCTTGGCCATACAGCCCTGAGGCAGGTCCCTTGAGTACTTCCACGCGATCCAGGAAGGTGAGGTCGACCTGGGGAATGGCATATCCGTTGGTGGAGCCGATGAGACGCAGGCCGTCGAGGTATTGGTCGGGGGTAAAGCCGCGCAGCGTCTGCAGGTCGTAGCGACCAGCAGTATTGCCGCGCGTATCGGGCCCCACGCCGGCGGTGAAGTGCAGGGCTTCGTTGAGGTTCTGTACGACCCGGAGGTCGAGGTCCTGGCGATCGATGACTGTGATCGACTGCGGGGTCTCGATGAGCGGGGTAATGGTCTTGGTACCGCTTCCCGCGACATCGCTCGGCTGCTGGCCTGTAATGACGACCTCGCTGACGGGACCCGCGGCCGCGGCCCCACTGTCGTCAGCGGCCGCACCCTGCGAGCCCAGCCCGAAGATCGACGCCATCAGCAGCGTCCCGCCCATAATCCGCAACCTCATCGCGACCCTCCGGTTCGTTAGTGTTACTGAGAGTGTAAATAAGAATGATTCGTATTTGCAATAAAAGGCAAAGGGGGAAACCCATTTGGGACGAATGTCGGAACGCGGCAGTGCGGCGCGTCTTCCAGCTAGCGATCGAGAGGTTCGAACCCCTGAAGGAGAGATCCCATGTCCAGCAATCCAGTCCCCAAAGGTGGCCTCGTGGCCTATGTGACCGTCGACGGTGCCATCAAGGCCACGGAGTTCTACAAGAAGGCCTTTGGCGCGGAGGTAGCCGCGATCATTCCGCCGGATGAGAAGGGACGCACGATGCACGCGCACCTGTTCATCAACGGCAGCTCGCTGATGCTGAGCGACGCATATCCCGAGCACGGCCATCCGCTGCAGCAGCCGGCGAGTTTCTCGCTGACGCTCATGGTTGAGGATGTCGATGTTTGGTACGACCGCGCGATCAAGGCGGGCTGCATCGCCACAACGCCTCCCGCGGACATGTTCTGGGGTGATCGATACGGTGCTGTGAAGGATCCCTTCGGTGTCGCCTGGGCGATGAACGGGCCTGTCAAGAAGAAATAGTTCGTCCTACACACGAGGGAGGAGGGTGTGCGTGAGCGCGAGTTGCAACGCACACTCGCCCTCTCTCCGCGCGGTTGTCCCTAATCAGGGACTTCGCTTACGCTACCCGCCGGCTGGTTGGAGCGGAGCGCGCGTTAGGGGATGTTGAAGCTTCATGACGGACTGCGGCTGAGCGCTTCCGATCTCGTCAACCGACTCAATTGCCGCCATCTCACCGCTCTCGATCTCTCGGCTGCCAACGGCCTCCTGCCCAAGCCCAAGGTGTGGGATCCTGTTCTCGCGATCCTCGCGGAGCGCGGCTCGGCTCACGAAAGAGATTACGTGGATCATCTGCGGCTCGCAGGTCATCAGGTAGCCGAAATATCAGGGAAAGGGATCGATGCCGCATCCGTGCGGAAAACACTCGATGCCATGCGTGCGGGCACCGAGATCATTACGCAGGGTGCGCTTCTAACCGGAAAGTGGAGTGGCCGCGTCGATGTGTTGCGGCGCGTTGACTCACCCTGCGAGCTGGGTGATTGGTCCTACGAAGCAATTGACACCAAACTCGCCCGCGAGACCCGCGGTGGGACAATCCTTCAGCTGTGCCTTTACACCGATCTCATTGCGGCAGCGCAGGGCGCCACGCCCGCCCACATGCATGTCGTCGCTCCGTGGTCGAACTTCGAGCCACAGACGTTTCGCATGAGTGGCTTCGCGGCGTATTTCCGCAAGATCAGGAGCGGACTGGAGCGCGCGCTGGAGACGTCAGTCGCGGAACTGACATACCCCGACCCCAAGGAGCATTGCAATGTCTGCCGATGGCGCATCGAATGCGATACGCGCCGGCGGGCCGATGATCATCTGAGCCTCGTTGCCGGGATCACGAAAGTCCAGATTGCCGAGCTTCACCGTCACGAAGTGTTGACGACCCGAGCGCTTGCCGAAATGCCGGTGCCGCTGACCTGGAAGCCGGATCGTGGCGCCGCCGCCTCATACGTGAGAGTTCGCGAGCAGGCCAGGGTTCAAGTGGAGACCCGGCTGGCGGGGAAGCCGAAGTTCGAGGTGTTACCCGTCGTTGCGGGACTCGGGCTCACGAGGCTCCCCGCGCCGTCCGCGGGGGATATCTTTTTCGATCTCGAAGGTGATCCCTTCGTAGGTGAGAGCGGCCTGGAGTTTCTCTTCGGCTACCTGCTCGAAAGCTATCATGGCGAGTGGGCACTGACTCGCGACGATGAGAAGCGTGTCTTCGAGCGCTTTGTCGATCTCGTCATGCAGCGCTGGGTCGAGTACCCGGACCTGCACATCTATCATTATTCTCCGTACGAGCCAGGCGCCCTCAAGCGCCTGATGGGTCGCTATGCGACCCGCGAGGATGCGATCGACCGCATGCTGCGCGGTGGCCTGTTCGTCGATCTCTACCAGGTCGTCCGTCAGAGTGTCCGCGTCGGTGTCGAGAGCTATTCGATCAAGGAGCTGGACCGTGTGTTCGGCTTCGAGCGCCAGGTCCCCTTGCCCGATGCAAGCAAGAACATGATGGCGCTGCAAGCCTGTCTGGAGCTCGCCGAGGCCGGAGCGCCAACCGACGAGATGAAAGACACAGTTGCCGGCTACAACCGGGACGACTGCATGGCCAATCGGGCGCTGCGCGATTGGCTCGAGCGAGTCCGATCTGACCTCATCGCATCCGGTCAAACCGTCGATCGACCTGCCACTCCTGACGCCGAGCCAACACAAACCCGCACAGAGTGGCAGGAGCGAATAGACGAACTGGTTGGGCGTCTGACACGCGACGTCCCTGCCGACGTTCGCGAACGTTCCGCTGAACAGCATGCTCGCTGGTTGCTCGCGCATCTCCTCGACTGGCACAGGCGCGAAGACAAAGCCGCCTGGTGGGAGTTCTTTCGCCTGTCGGGACTGTCTCCAGAGGATCTGCAGCAGGAGCGCGCTGGCCTGTCCGGACTGGAGTTCGTCTCCAAGGTTGGAGGAACCCCGCGGGCGCCCGTGCATCGCTATCGATTTCCATTGCAGGACTCCGAGATCCGCGAGGATGACTCGCTCCATCTCGCCGGTGGGGCGGATCTCGGCAAGGTGGACTCCATCTCGTACGAAACGCGCGTGGTCGACATCAAGAAGAGGATGGACACGGCGGCGGTGCATCCTGATGCCATCTTCACTCATAACGTCGTCAACACGACGGTGCTCGCCGAAGCGCTGATGCGTATCGGCACCTACGTCGCCCAGATGGGCCTCAGCGGAGAGGGGCGTTACCAGGCGGCGCGCGATCTGTTGTTGAGGGAGCCGCCACGTCTTGGCGGTGCCTCCATCCAGAAATCCGGCGAAACAACATTGGAGGCTGCGTTGCGCATCGCTCCTGTGGTGCGCGGCGTTCTGGCTATCCAAGGTCCGCCGGGTGCGGGCAAAACCCACACGGGCGCGCGGATGATCTGCGCACTCGTTCAATCGGGCTCGAAGGTGGGCATCACCGCCAACAGTCACAAGGTAATCCGCAAACTCCTTGAGGAGGTCGTGATCGCCGCGGACGAGATCAATCTCGATGTCCGTTGCGTGCAGAAAGCCGCGGAGCCCGAGGCCGAGCAACGTCACATCAGGTTCGCCAAGGACAACGAAGAGGTCTTCCGCTCCTTGAAGTCAGGATGCCAGGTTGCGGCAGGCACACCCTGGCTCTGGGCACGGCCGGAGGCCCATGACTGCGTCGACGTTCTCTTCGTCGACGAGGCCGCGCAGATGTCACTCGCAAATGTTCTCGCCGTCTCGCAAGCGGCCGAAACAGTGGTATTGCTGGGCGATCCGCAGCAGCTGGATCAGCCAACCCAAGGTAGTCACCCTGACGGGGTCAGTGTGTCCGCCCTGGATCACGTACTCGGAGGACACAAAACCATCACGCCCGATCGGGGCTTGTTTCTCGAGAAGACCTGGCGCCTGCACCCCCGGATCTGTGAGTTCACCTCGGAGCTCTTCTACGAGAGCCGTCTCCTGCCCCACGAGAGTCTGAAAACGCAGCAGATCCGTTCAATGGGGCGGGTGCGGGGTGTTGGTCTGCGATATCTTCCGGTGCACCACGAGGGCAATCAAAGCTCATCTCCCCAAGAGGCGGCGGCAATCCAGGCCCTCGTCGCCGACATCCTCGGCTCGAATACGACCTGGATCGACCGCAAGGGCCACGAGCAGCCCATCCAGCTTGCCGACATCCTGATCATCGCTCCCTACAACGCCCAGGTGTCGGAGCTCCAGGACCTGCTCGGCGAAGCCCGCATCGGCACGGTCGACAAGTTCCAGGGCCAGGAGGCCCCCATCGTCATCTATTCGATGACGACGTCGACGCATGCCGATGCGCCACGTGGAATGAATTTCCTCTACAGCCTGAAGCGCCTGAATGTCGCCATCTCCCGCGCGCGGTGCATCAGCATCATCGTCAGCTCGCCGGCAATCTTCGAAGCCGAATGCCGCACACCGGAGCAGATGGAGATGGCGAACGCCTTCTGCCGCTACCTGGAGCTGGTTACTCCGTAGCCGCCTGCTGCGCGTCCTCCTGGTTGCCGAAACATGGAGTTGGCCGACTGATGTCAGCTTCGGCTCGACGGTGTCAGTGCTACTGCTGCGTCTCAGCAGCGCTCAACGCGCGCCGCCGCGTTTCAACGCACGAACGATCGCCGAGCGGCCGCCGCTGGTGGCCTCCATCAGCGGAGTCAGGCCGTAAGTGTCGGCAATGTTGGGATCGGCGCCCTTCGCGAGAAGCATGTCAACTGCTTGCTGCTGACCATTCCGTGTCGCGAGGAGCAGGGCGGTGGCGCCGGTGTTGTCTCGCGAGTTGATGTCTGTGTGCGCGTTGAGCGCGGCCTGCAGTTCGTGCAGGTCGCCTGTCCGCGCCGCTTGGAAGAGTGTTGCCGGTGAGCCGGCACTTTGTCGCCCCGCAGCCGCCGGGGCTGATGTCTCGCGACGCGCGTCGGCGAGTGCAGGAGCCGGCGCTGACGTCGCATCGGGTGGGGCGGCCGG
>DAITMW010000096.1:3224-22276 GCA_036834945.1 Steroidobacteraceae bacterium | reverse complement strand
TCAATCGTGACTACACGCTCGTCATGGGGATGATTACGGTCTACGGGGCGTTGACGCTGGCTCTGAATCTCGTGGCGGATATAGTTTACGGATGGCTCGACCCCACTGTGCGCCATGAATGATGCCTCCGTCGTTAGGAGGCCTCGCGGGCTTTGGCGCGATGCAGGGTATCGCCTGCTGGGTAACCGCGTAGTCCTGGTTGCCGTCGGTATCATCCTGCTCATCGGGTTGCTCGCTCTGTGCGGCCCCGCGTTGAGTCCATACGCTCCCGATACGCTCGACTGGCAACACTTGGCGGTTCCGCCGGGGTTGGAAGCGTCTCATTGGTTCGGCACCGACCGACTGGGCCGCGACCTGTTTGTCCGGACGCTGCACGGTGTGCGCATTTCCCTGGTGATCAGCCTGCTGGCCAGCGCCGTGAGTCTCGTGATCGGCGTGTCGTGGGGATCGATCGCAGGGTACGTCGGCGGACGGACTGACGATTGGATGATGCGGTTCGTGGACGTGCTGTATTCGCTCCCATACCTCTTCATTGTCATCATCCTGACGACCTTGTTCGAGCGAGGCAGCCTCACCGTTCTGCTGGTCGCGATCGGCGCGGTCGGGTGGTTGACCACTGCCCGCATCGTTCGAGGTCAGACGTTGGCACTGAAACGTCGCGAGTTCATCGAGGCTGCCCGCGCGACCGGCGTCGGCGTACCCGGCATACTTGCGCGACACATCGTGCCTAACCTGATGGGTCCCGTGACTGTCTACGCCACTCTGACCATCCCGCAGATGATCACGTTCGAGAGCTTCCTGAGCTTCCTCGGGCTAGGTGTGCAGGAGCCGCTGGCCAGTCTGGGCAGCCTGATCAACGACGGGGCGCAGGAGATGCAATCGGCTCCCTGGATGCTGCTCGTGCCTGTTTTTTTCCTCGTGACACTGCTGATCTGTTTCAACCTGGTGGGCGATGGCCTTCGTGATGCACTCGATCCCCGCGACCATTGAAAACCCCGTCCTGAGGCTCGACGGGCTGAATGTCAGGTTCAGCACGCCCGATGGCGATGTCGCGGCGGTACAGGATCTGTCGCTCTCGATCGCGAGGAGCGAGTGTGTAGGAATTGTGGGCGAGTCGGGAGCGGGCAAGAGTCAGGCGTTTCTCGCGGTCATGGGACTGCTGGCGTCGAACGGGCGTGTGACTGGCCGGGCGACGTTTGGCGCCACCGAGCTCATCGGCCAGGGGCGCCGTGACCTGGATCGGTTGCGTGGTGCCCGGATCGGAATGATCTTTCAGGACCCGATGACGTCCCTGACTCCTCACATTCCGGTGGGCGACCAGATTGCGGAGCCGATTGTCCGACATCTCGAGGTCTCATGGCGCGAGGCGCGCTCGCGTGCCCTTGGCTTGCTCCAGCGGGTACACGTGACGGATGCGTCGCGACGCATGACACAGTATCCACACGAATTATCGGGCGGTATGCGCCAGCGCGTGATGATCGCGATCGCGCTTTCTTGCGACCCGGACTTGCTCATCGCGGACGAGCCGACTACGGCCCTGGATGTGACGATTCAGGCGCAGATTCTCTCGTTGCTGGCGGAGCTGAAGCGCGAGCGCGGAATGGCCATGGTGCTGATCACTCACGATTTCGGTGCCGTAGCGGGCCTCTGCGACCGTGTGGCTGTCATGCGGGGCGGTCGCATCGTGGAGTTGGATAGTGTGGGTACCGTCATGAAGGCCCCTCGTCATCCTTACACGCAGGCGTTATTGCAGGCGATGCCTAAAATGACGGGTCCGTTCGCGACTGAGCCGTCACCGCCGGTCGCGGACCCTCCGGCCCTGAGGATTTCCAGGCTCAAGGTACGGTTCGGCACTCTGCGAGCGGTTGAGGACGTCAGCCTCGATCTTCGCGCCGGCGAGGCGCTGGGAGTCGTCGGTGAATCGGGCTGCGGAAAATCGACCCTGGCGCGCGCTGCCTTGTTGCTGCTGCGCCCGACGGCTGGCCAGGTTGTCTGGATGGGACGGTCGCTGGAGGGTCTGTCCGCCCGCGAGTTGAAGCCTTTGCGTCGTGAGCTGCAAATCGTCTTTCAAGACCCGCTGGCCAGTCTCGATCCCCGCATGACGATCGCCGGGATCGTGGAGGAGCCGTTACGGGTTCATCGTCCGGACCTGAACGCCGAGGGCAGGGCGCGCGCGGTGGCGGAGATGCTGCTCCGTGTTGGTATCGCACCTGGCCTGATGAACCGCTATCCCCACGAGTTCAGCGGCGGTCAGTGTCAGCGCATCGGCATCGCCCGTGCCATGATTCTCGAGCCCCGGCTCCTGGTTTGCGACGAGCCTGTCAGCGCGCTCGACGTCTCGATCCAGGAGCAGATCGTCACGCTACTCGCGGAACTGAAACGCGAGTACGGCATGTGCGTCCTTTTTGTGAGCCACAACCTCGCGGTGGTACGTCGGCTCTGCGAGCGGGTGGTCGTGCTTTACCTGGGGCGGATGATGGAGATAGGACCGGCCGACCGGCTCTATACCAGTCCTCTGCACCCCTACACGCGCAACCTCCTGGACGCCGTACCGGTTCCCGACCCGGATACCCAGCCGGCCCGCCTCGTCGGCGTCCTGGGCGGTGAGCCGCCGTCCCCCCTCAACCCCCCCAGCGGTTGCGTTTACCGAACCCGCTGCCCGCATGCCATCCCGATGTGTCGTGACGAGGTCCCTGTATGGGAGGAGGCGGTCGACGGGCACCGGGTCGCCTGTCACCGTTGGCGTGACCTCGTAACGAGTCGGGGCACGTCCCAGGCTGGTATCCTTACTGACCAAGCGCCGCCCCAAGCCTTCGGCGCATGATGCTCCAGCCATGAAAACCGAACCCACCATCCGCCCCAGCGACAGCCTCCGCAACGTCCGCTACGAGATCCGTGGCCGGCTGGCCCATCGGGCGCACGAGCTGGAGCGCCAGGGCTACGAGATCGTCTCCCTGAACATCGGCAACCCCAAGGCCTTTGGCTTCCGGACCCCGGAGACCATGCGCCTGGCCATGATCGAGAACCTCTCGGAAGCCGAGGGGTACTGCCATCAGAAGGGCATTTTCCCGGCTCGCGAAGCCGTCGTGATGCTCCAGCAGGAGCGTGGGATCTCCGGCATCACGGCCGACGAGGTGTTCATGGGAAATGGCGTGAGCGAGCTCATCGATCTCGTGCTGCGCGCGCTCCTGAACGAAGGCGACGAGGTGTTGGTCCCAAGTCCGGACTATCCGCTCTGGACGGCCGCCGTCACCCTGAACCGCGGCAAGGCGGTGCACTATCCCTGCCGTCCGGAGGCCGCGTTTGTTCCGGACCCCGAAGAGATCGCGCGACTCATCACTCCGCGCACGCGTGCCATTGTCGTCATCAATCCCAATAATCCGACGGGCGCGGTCTATCCGCGGCCGGTTCTCGAAGCGATCGCGCGCCTGGCGGAGCGAACAGGGATCGTCGTTTTCAGCGACGAGATCTATGATCACATGACCTACGACGGTGCCGAATTCGTCCCGATGGCCACGCTCGTCAAGGACACTGTTTGCGCGACGTTGTCCGGTCTCTCGAAGGTTTACCGCGCTTGTGGTTACCGTGTTGGTTGGGCGGTGTTTTCGGGGCGTACGCGGGCGGCTGCCGAATACCTGAAATCGCTCGAGCTGCTGAGTTCCCTGCGGTTGTGTAGCAACGTGATCGGCCAGTGGGCTGTGCAGACTGCCTTGGGTGGGTACCAGAGCCTGCGGCAGCTCATCACCCCTGGTGGCCGCCTGTATGAATCGCGGCGCGCGATCACGGATGCGGTCCGGAGCAGCCGGTTCTTGAAGTTGGAACCTCCCAAGGGCGCGATGTATGCCTTTATTGGCGTGGATACGACCGCGTTGCCGGATTTCGACGACCAACAGTTCGCACTGGATCTCCTCGAGCAGAAGCATGTGCTCGTGGCGCCCGGAGTCAGTTTCAACGTCGCCTATCGCAACCACTTCCGCGTGACGACACTGCCTGACTCGTCCACGCTCCGGGATGTGTTCGGACGGGTCGACGAGCTCCTCACGGCGTACGCGAATGCGCCACGCGGTGAGCAGAGCAACGTGGTCGAGGCCGGCACTCGATTCAAGTAGAGCCTTCACTATATTTCCTAATAGCTTGTTTTGATTAGGCTTCCTACTGAGATCAACGAGGTTCTAAAGCAGGGCGGTACCGTCATCGTTCCGTCGCGCCAGCGGGCCCATGCCGCCCGGCTCGCGCATGCGGCGGCCGAGTTGGCACGGGGACAGCGTGTTTGGGCCACGCCGGACATCCTTCCGGCCGAAGGGTGGCTCACACGGGAGCTCGAGCAATACGCCGCTACCGACGGAACAAACCTGCCGCGGCTTCTTTCTCCTGCTGAAGAGTGGTTTCTCTGGCGCCAATGCGCCGCGGACGCCACCGGTGATCTCGAACTCGTCAATCGTGGTGCGCTGGCGGAGGCGTTGCGTCGGGCAAGTGCCCTCGCGGCCGAATTCGGCATCGATGTGCGCGCCGCTGGCCGGCACAGACGGCGATCTGGCGCCGCGCCCGACGAGGATGGCGAGGGCTCCGACGATGCAACGGACTCTCTGGGCTTGCAGAACGACGCAACGGCACAGACCCTGGCCCTGACGGATG
Source organism: Steroidobacteraceae bacterium (assembly GCA_036834945.1). Classification (GTDB taxonomy): domain Bacteria; phylum Pseudomonadota; class Gammaproteobacteria; order Steroidobacterales; family Steroidobacteraceae; genus 13-2-20CM-66-19. The sequence continues at coordinate 17,641 of DAITMW010000096.1, read as the reverse complement.
AGCCCGGCACGGAGGTGGCTCTGCTGGCGGAAGTCCAGCTGGCCGTCGACGAACGTTGTAAGTCGTTAGGCGCGGCCACTGTGGCCTCGCTAGTACCGCAATTGCGGCCCGTTAGTATGGGGCCTCCCATCGTCGCCAGTGGGTTTCTGGCCCTTCCTCCGCGTCTGCGCTCGCTCGTAGTGCCCGCGCGCGACACGCCCACCGAAGTACTCGTAAAGCCCAACGTTGTTATCGCTGCCGACGAGTTGGATGAGCTCGAGCGCATCGCCGAATGGTGCGCTACGCAGGTCCGTCGCAAGGCGGACGTCCGGGTCCTGGTGGCACTCCCTGGCGCCCCTGGCACTAGAGAGCGGCTTGCGACGCTGATCCGACAGGCCATGAACCCTGGCCGTTGGCTAGGGGCAGGCTCGGAAACGGTTCACGCCGGCGCTGCTGACAGCCTGGTGGTCATCGAAGGCGGAGCGCCTTTGGCGCAGATGCCTGCGATAGCTCATGCTCTGGCCACCCTGTCGTGGCTGAGCGGCAATCCAGGCGACTTTGAGGCCGTGAGCAACTGGTTGCGTGCTCCGTACTGGCGAACGCCAGGGGCCGTACAGCGCGCGCGTCTGGATTTGTGGTTGCGCGAGCGCGAGCGCATGCAGTTCAATCTGCGCGACTTCGCCGGAGCATTGGCCGGAGTCCCCTCGGGGCTTGCCGCCGCGGCGAAGGAAATCGTTACACAAATCAACAAAGCGGCCATGGTGCTGGGTCAGGGTTCCGCCTCACCTCGCGAGTGGTCGGAGCGCTTCCGCGCGGCACTCGACGTGTTTGGTTGGCCCGGCGAGCGTACCCGCGAGAGCGGGGAGCAACAAACCGTTGTTCGCTTTCACGAGCTGCTGGACGAGTTCGGGCAACTGGCGGCGGCCGCACGCTCCATCTCCCGCAACAATGCGATTCAATGGTTCAGTGAGCTCGCTACGCGTACGGCGTTCCGACCTGCCGACGACGATGCGGTGGTCACCATATCGTCGGTTCTCGCCGCGCCCGTCGTCCGATACGACGCGATCTGGATCGCCGGTCTGCATGCGGAAGCATTCCCACAGCCGGTACAACCCGACCCTTTCCTGCCACTCGCGGCGCAATTGGCCGCCGGCATACCCGCCGCGAGCGCCAATGGGCGCCTGGCCGAGGCCCGCGCCTTGATGGCATCGTGGCGCGCCTCCGCGGACGAGTTGGTGCTCAGTTCTCCCTCGCGCAGCGAAGATCTGGAGCTCCTGCCGAGCCCTCTCTTAGCGGAGTGGAGCCCCCGATCTGCCGAGCCGACGCACGGGGCGATAGCTTCAGCGCTGTGGTTGCCACAGCGCCTACATCGCGAGGAAATGCTCGAGACATTCGAAGACAGTGTTGGTGTCGCCTGGCCCACCGAGAAGCCATTACCGTCAGGAACTCGAAGCCTCGAGCTGCAGAACCAGTGTCCCTTCAGAGCCTACGCGGAACTACGCTTGGGGAGCACTCCACTCGATGCTCCGGAGCCGGGCATCGCCGCGGACCTGCGAGGACAGCTGTTGCACGCGGCTTTGCAGAAGCTGTGGTCTCGCCTGCGGGACTGGCGAGGCCTCGCCTCACTTTCCGACCCCGCTCTGGAGGCGGCCATACATCGTTGTGTTGAGGAAGCAGCGAACGAGACGCAACGTAGCGCGACCCCTTCGTCGCATCGGACGCGGCCTGCACCGGTGAGCGATGCCCAGGGCGACCTGTTCGGCAACCCACAATATTCTCCGGCGCTCACGCGGGAGTGCCGCCGTGCCGAGCGATTGATCCGCACGCTATGCCTGTTGGAGCGCGAGCGCGCGCCGTTCCGAGTCGAGAACACGGAGCTCGAATCGACCCTGACCCTGAAGAACGCGCATTTGCGCATGCGAGTTGATCGCGTAGACGCCCTTGAGAGCGGCGGTCGCGCGATACTCGACTACAAGAGCGGCCGACGGACCACTGCGGACTGGTATGGCGAGCGTCCGTCACATCCGCAGCTCCTTGCATACCTGGCGGCTCTCGGCGACGACGTAATGGCCATGGCGACTGTCAATGTCACCGCCAGGGAGGTGCGCTTTGACGGCATTGCCAACACCTCGGAGTTGCTTCCAAAGGTGAGGGGAGTGGAAGCCGCGTTCGGGATGGAGGAAAACGACGCTTGGGCCGCGCGCAGGCTGGAGTGGTTGTCGCGCGTGGAGGAGCTTGCGGCTGCCTTCGTGGCCGGCAAAGCCGGGGTCGATCCGAAACCGGGTGCCTGCGACTACTGCCATGTCGCCAGTGTTTGCCGGATCGCCGATCGCATCGACACGGCCGGCGCCGACGAGCCCGTGCTCGGGGGCGACGATGACTGAGGACGCCGCGGCAGCCGACGAGAGAGCGCGCGAATACGCGACCGATCCGCGGCGTTCGATACTGCTGCAAGCGCCCGCAGGGTCAGGCAAGACTACGGTGCTGACCCAGCGGCTGCTCCGCCTCCTGGCCGAAGTCAATGAGCCGGAGGAAATCCTCGCGATCACCTTTACTCGGAAAGCCGCCGCAGAAATGCGGGCCCGAGTGCTCAAGGCACTTCACGGCGAGATCGACACCACCAGTGCCCAGGGCCGACGCCTGCAAGCTCTTGCGACCGCCGCTCTACAGCGCGGCGCCGCCCGAGGCTGGAACCTCGCGCAGGACCCCGGGCGGCTGCGCATTCAAACAATCGACTCATTCAATTTCAAGCTGGCCAGCCAGCTGCCGGTCACCGCCAAGGCGGGCGGCGGCCTCACCATTACCGACCGCCCCGGCGAGCTGTACCTGAGGGCGGCACGCGCCACTCTGGTCGCCGCTGAGAGCGATCCCGAGCTCAGCACGGACATCGAGTTTCTTTTCGAGCGGCTCGACAACAACTGGCGCAACGTCGAACAACTCCTCGCGGGCATGCTCCAGGAGCGCGGACACTGGCTCCGTTACGTGTTGGGCCATGAGCCGCAAGCCTTGTGTGCCCGCATCAACGAGAGTCTGGCCAGCATCGTGCGCGACCATCTCGTCGCCGCATGCAATCGCCTGTCCGCTGCGCTGCGCGCGGAGGCGGGCACCCTTCCGCAAGCGGGTGTACTCGAAAGCGAGCCGGAGAGCCTCACCGCCTGGCAGAGCCTGGCGGCTCTGACGCTGACGCAGAAGGGAGAGTGGCGCAAGCCGAAGGGGATCACCAAGGCACTCGGGCCCGCGTATGAAGCGAAGGCTGCCAAGGAAGCGTTGCGCGATTACCTCGAACGCGTGAGTGGCGTCCCCGGCGCCCGTGAGATCCTGTTGGAGCTGTCGTCACTGCCCGCTCCGGAGTTGGTCGAGAGTGACGCAGCTGCCATCATGGCCCTGTCGAGGGTTCTTCGCCTGGCGGCAGTGCAGCTGCAAGCGGAGTTCGCAAGCGATGGCCGTGTCGATCACACATACATAGCGGGAGCGGCGCGCGCTGCGCTCGCTGACGCGGGCCTGCCCACTGATCTTGCTCTGAGGACCGGACTCTCGTTGCGTCATATCCTGGTCGATGAGTTCCAGGATACGTCGCTGGCGCAGTTCGACCTGGTGGAGGCCTTGACGGCGGGTTGGGAAGAGGGTGATGGACGCACGCTGTTTGTCGTCGGTGACCCGATGCAGTCGATCTATCAGTTCCGTGAGGCGGAGGTCGGTTTGTTTCTCAGGGCGCGTGCCTCCGGTATCGGTAGCGTCCGCCTCGAGGCGCTGCAACTGTCGCGCAATTTCCGTTCGGTGCCCAATCTGATCGAATGGACCAACGGCGCGTTCGGAGCCCTGTTCCCCAAGGCCGATGATCTCAGGGCGAGCGCCGTGGCCTTCACCTCCAGTCTTGCCGGTCGGAAGGCGGCAGATGGCGAGACGCCCTCGAGCGACTCTGTCGAGCTTCGCCTTTTTCCCAGCGAGGATCGAGATTCCGAGACGTCCGCTGTCACCGAACGAATCGCTGCACTGCGCACACAGGATGGCGACGCGACGGTAGCGATCCTGGTGGCCGCACGCTCCCACGCGGCCAAGATCATGTTGGCCCTCGAGGATCGAGGCATCGACGCCATCGGTGTCGATCTCATTCCGCTCCACGATCTCTCGATCGTCCGCGATCTGGTAGCACTGCTACAGGCGCTTCATCACCTGGGGGATCGCACCGCGTGGCTTGCGGTGTTACGAGCACCGTGGTGCGGTGTCTCGCTGGAGACTCTGACCACGCTTTCTCAGCGAGCCGACAAGCAGCTCCCCTGGGAGGCCTTGGCGGACCCGGCCCGTCTCAAACAGGTTCCGCGTAGTGAAGCCGTACGCCTCACTCGCGTACGCGAGGTGCTTGGGACCGCACTACAAACACGTGACACCCTCCCTCTGGCGGACTGGCTGGAGACAACATGGCTTCGTCTCGGCGCGGCCGATGCCTACCCGAAACAGGATCTGCGCCACGCGCGCGCCTTTTTGAGTGCGCTCAGTGATCGGGCGGCCTCTGGGGAATGGACCGGCCCCAAGGACCTCGACTCGCTGCTCGGTGAGCTGTTCGCCCAACCGCAGGCTTCGACGCACAACCCTGTGCAGATCATGACCATCCACCGCGCGAAAGGGCTCGAATTCGACCATGTATTCGTCCCCAGTCTCGACCGCGAGCTCAATCGGGGAAGGGAGCCGCTGCTGCGTTGGCTCGACCTGCCGCGCCGGCTGGGTCAGAGCGATCTCGTCATGGCACCCGTGCCTGCCATCGGGGATGACGCGGGAGGGTCGGTAGGGGTTTACCTCAAGCGGCTCATGGCGCGGCGTGGAGCCAATGAGCAAACACGCCTGCTTTATGTCGCGGCGACGCGAGCCAAAAAGACGCTCTATCTGTCGGCCGCCCCGAAGGCGAAGACAGACGGCTCCATTCAGCCCAAGTCGGGGACACTGTTGGCGAGCCTGTGGCCCGCGCTCGGGGCCTCGTTCAAAACGGGCGACACGCTGTCAGGTGTGGCGACGCTCCCTGCGCCCGGGGAAGCGACCGAGCTTCGAATCCCCCTCCAACGTCTTCGCTCCGACTGGTCGCCGCCCTCATTCGGCCCGGAAGGACCTGAGCTCTCTCGACTCCCGGTAGGCCACCAGTCCCTCGAGCCGCCCGAATTCAGCTGGGTCGGCGAAACCAGCCGCCACATCGGCACGGTCGTGCACGCGGGCCTGGAGTCTTTTGCCAACACAACGACACTCCCAACGCGAGCCCGGTTACAAGCCGACCGCGACGTCTATCGCCACCAATTGCTTCGGCACGGCGTGCCCGAGCGCGATCTCAGTCGCGCCACGGATGTGGTTGTCGAGGCACTGACGAGGACGGTCGAAGATGAACGCGGACGCTGGATATTCGACCCAGAGCACCGTGAGGCACGCAGTGAGCTCGCTCTGACGGGCATTGCGGCTGGAAGACTGACCGGCGTGGTGATCGACCGGTCGTTCGTGGACCGTGCCGGGACGCGCTGGGTGATCGACTTCAAGACGAGCCGTCACGAAGGCGGTGGTCTCGAGGCGTTCCTGGAGCAGGAAATGGATCGCTACCGGCAGCAGCTGGAAACCTACGTAGCGCTGGCTCGCGGCCTCGGCTCTCATCCTGTGCGCGCCGGCCTGTACTTTCCGCTGCTCGGCGCATTCCGCGAGTTGCAGGCCTAGAACGTCACCTGGCTCCCGAACTGGCGTCGCCCCTGTGAATCGGGCGATCCGAGATATTGCAACTGGTTGAGGAGCGCCGGCGTCGCATCGGCCCGTGGCGTGACGTAACCCTGCAACTCGAATCCGGGCTTGTCCTGCATCAGACGCACAGTCCCCTCGATAGCGAGCGGCCCTCCGAGATCCTTCAGCTGTCCTGTTGGATCGCCGCTGCCGCTTCCCGGGAACGTGAGCGAGTAGTTTCCGAGAGGCATCACCTGGCGGTCCCTGTCCTCCAGGTTGTGCACCTCGATGGTGCCCTGTATCCGGGTCACGATATTGTTGACGATGTGCGCGGATGCGATGTTGGCATTCGCGCTGCCTCGCAGGGTCTGCAAGCCGTGGGGCAGGAGCGAGCGGACGCTTTCGTCGAGCGGCAATTGCGCCTTCACCTCGCGGGCCGTGATGCTCTTGTCAAATCCAACATCGAAGTCGCCCTCCACGGAGCCCGTGGTGCGCAGCAGAGAGATGTGGGCGGAAAGCTTCCCGGTCAACAGACGAAGCACGTGGACGCTCCACGTAACGTCACCCATCGCAGTGCCTTGCACTGTCAGTGCGGTGCACGTCCCACTCCAGATGGAGCCGTCGACCGCGCCGCATGCGACCGGCGAGGGCGGTGCCGGCACTACCCAACTCGCCGGCAACCGTGCGATCACGATCACAGCGAAGGCCACCACTGCCAGTACAGTGATCCAGATTCCGCGTCGCACCTTGCGCTCAGCCTGCGTGCAGTACGATTGCGGCGTTGACCACTCCGGGGGTGCCGGCCTGGTCGATCGAAGCGGAGTCCACCCGGATGCCGTTCTGTTGGGCCAGCCGGGCCAGCCACATGACGAGCGTATCGAATGAAGCCTTCTGCAACCGGACGCTCAAGCCTCCGGGGCCGCTCGGCTCGCTGCCAGCCAGTGCCGTCCCAAGCCCGGACTCACGTGCAGAGCGGTCGACGATGACCAGCAAGGACTCCCCGTTGGTCGCCCCCATCTGGGGTGCGCTGGCCAGTTCCGGGGTGGCGGTCTGGATCCAGGCCAGGTCTTCGGTTTTCCGCTTGATGCGTTTGTGGGCGCTCGAGACGCTGCTGTCGAGTTGGATGACGATGTAGACGATCAGCAATGCAATGAGCGCCCCCCCGATGAGGAGCATGCGGCGGTCGCGTTCCGACAGGGTGTCGAGCGACAGGTTGGCGGCGAATGGCAACTTCATGAAGTGAGCCTCGATGGGGTGTTCCGATCCATCATTGATGGATCTGGAGGTGTCCTTCGTAGCCGGAGGCTACGTTGTTGCCTGAGGTGAGATCCGCCTGCCAACCGTTGTTGCGCAGGGCCTGTCCGATGCGATCGAGACTCGATGCGTCCGGCGCGCCTACTTTCAACTCGAGCGAGCCGTTGTGGAAGCTCAGTGCCTGTACCGTTGCGGCGGGAGCCGCGCCCTTGGCCTGGACGAGCGCTTCCAACGCGGGCAGCAGACCGCTGGTGCTGCTGGCGCGCACCGCGGCCAGGCGTTGCTCCAGGAGCTTGCGCGCGTCGGGTGAGTTGCTTTGTCCCGGCATGACGGTCTGGATGGCCTGGCGGAGGGAGACATCCAGCTTGTGCTCATTGCTCTTCAACACACTGAGCTCCGTCGCCTTGCCCGCGACGTGCAAGCCTATCAGGCAGAGCAGCAGGATCGCGGCAACACGCCATGCACGGAGACCTACGGCGCGCGAAGTCGTCGGCGTGTAGGGTCCTTGCAGGAGGTTCGTCGCTGTTGCCTGCGGCAGCTGCTGCGCGAACAGTGCCAGGGGCCCGCTGGCCAGCAGTTGGATCTTGATGCCGTCGAAGCGCTCGCGCAGCGCTTCGACCTGCGCCGAATGCTCGTGCCACTCGGGCGCACCGGTGTAGAGGATGAGGCCGCGTCCCGCGCCGCCGTCGGCTGTTGACGACTGCGCCATCTCCAACGCCTCGTGCAGCGCGTCGGCCGGAAGGGTGACAGGCGAGCCGGAAGGAGGGCGGACGACGACGACGTCCTCTTCGAGGAGCGCGACAGACTGTCCGGGGTTCTGCGGCAGCAGGTCGCTGTCCGCATACATGACCTCCGGCTCGAGCCCATTCGACTTCAATGCCGTGAGCCATTGGTCCATCAACGCGCGGGTGACCACGGCTACCGGGGTACGCGTTGAGTCCGAAGGACGCTTGCCGATGGCGAAGTGGAGATCGTCGATATCGTCGGCCAGCTGCTCCTCGAGCGCGTAGGGCACCAGCTGTTGCAGCTTGGTCCCGGCCTTCGTGGGCAGCTCCGGCTCGGCCACGAGGACATCGGTGCCGGGCACCAGGACGCAGATGCGCCGGCCCGTGGTGCGCGGTGCGGCGAGCGACAACGGGCCGCTTTGCGGCGGTCCCTGGGCAACGCCACGGGGATCGACCACCAGCCAGGTGGCCGGCTGGTCCGGTATGCGCGGAAGCCTCAGCAGGAGCCAGTCAGCCATGTCGGTTGTACCTGATCACCGGATCAGTCCGGAGTGTAAGTGCGCAGAATCGGGCGTACCTGGCCCGACCCGTCCTGGTAAAGAACACTGTACAAGTTGAATTCCGTAGTGCCAATAGTGACGAAGCTGGTGAGCTTGAAGTAATTCGAGTGCATCAGGAAGTTGCCCCCCTGGCCGGTTTGCTGACTGGGCGGCTGCCCGGCGAGCCTATTGGGCGGTGCGCCGGTGTTCGCCGCCGTCCCGCCGCCGGCGGCCTGATAATCGGCCAGTTTCGGGAAACAGCCACCGGCGGCCTGCCGGTTCTTGGCCAGACCTTCGGGGTCCAGACCGAACTCCTGGCGCCCCGGAATGAAGGCATCCAGCACCGCGCCCGGAGCGGTGCACAGATTGAGGCCGGTGCCGTTGGGCAGCGCGGTAATGAACGGCTCGAGCTTCCTGAAGCGGTCGCGACCGAAACCGGGCAGGGCGAGCAGCTCGGTGGCGCTCGTGATGTACATGTTAGGAGTCCGATAGGGAGGCGTTTGTCCCAGGTAGACGCTGTCCTCGGCGCCCTCGGGGTTGGTCGGCACGATGTCAGGATCGATCCAGTCGACGACGTAGCCGGCCCACCTCGGCTCGATCTGCAGGCTCGCCAGCAATTGCTGGAATGCCGCGAAGTAGGTGGGGTCGACCGTCCCGTCCTGCCCGACCAGGTTGTTCAGGTTGAATCGGCCCTGCATGTCCTCCATCGAGGCGGTCAACATGACGTCGGGGACCACCTCGACCGGACCTACGGCTTTGTCCCATCCCTGGCCGATGTAGGTGGTGGTCCTATCGGCACGGTACGTTTCGCGCAGGCCCCACGCTGCGAGGGTTTCGGCTGCCTGGGCGGCCAGGATGCTGTCCTCGAATGCGAAGGCGGATGTGGAACGCCGTGCGGTCATGGCGTTCTCGTATGCAATGGACGCTGCGATCATCGTGCCCATCGCGACGAGCATGATGGCCACGAGCAGTGCGATTCCGCGCTGCCGCGACGGCGGGGCGCTGGAGAGAAGCCGCCGTGCTCCGCGAGGGAAGCTCATCCCGCCACCTCGATGATCCTGACGAGCTTGCCCCAATCCTCGGTCTCCAAGGTGACCTCAACGGCGATGGGACGCATCCGCAGCGCGCTCTCCTGTCCCATGGCGCCGGCGACGGCGGTTGGCGGCCATTGCGTCTGCCACTGACGTGAGACGTCCATGAACCTGAATGTCACGGCCTTCACGTGAGTCAGGAGATCGCGCTTCTGAGTCGTGTTCTGCAGGGTCGGATCCAGGACCGTCCAATACTCGCGCCGCAGTGTGTTCTTCTCGAGGAAGTAGGCCACACGCTGTAATCCCGGTCGTTGGACTCCGTTGGGGTTGTTCCAGCCGCCGCGGGTCAGTTGGAGAATCGGCTGCGTGTTGGGATCCGCCTGCCCGATGAGCGCAGGGAGCCAACCGTCGCCCACGGGCTGACGGATGGGGCGTGGAGCGAGTTGCAAGATGTCCTGCTCGAGGACCCGCACGGCTGTTTGAACCTCGTGAAGTCGTGCCTGTTGCTCCGTGAGGGCTTCGTTGTTCTTCACCGCCTGGTTGATGGCGCCATAACCGATGGCGAACATCACCGCCGCAATGAACATTGCGACGAGAAGCTCGAGGAGGGTGAAACCGCGGCTGGGTATCTTCATTTCGAGATCACCGCGGTTGCTGATTTCCGGTGTTGTTGGACGGGTTCTGGTTGGGCTGCGGCGAGGTGGTCGGCGTCGACTGGTTGGGCGGAAGGGCCGGGTTGGCTGGGTTATTCGGGTTCTGCCCCGGCAGTCCGGGCTCGGTCGAGCCGCTGCCCCACAACGGCATATCGCCTCGCGGTGCCGCCACAGCGTCTCCCATGACGCCACTCATCGTGACGTACCAACCCCTGTCGTCGTCCGCTTTGACATCGGCCGGACGTACGTGAACATCGAGCCGCACCATTCCCTGTACAGGAAGGGCCACGACTTCCTGCGCCCAGTGCCACTTCTGTCCCGCGAAATCGATATCGCCATCGGTCTTGCCGAGCTGCGGCATCTGCGGCAGCAGGCGCTGCTCCGCGATGTGATTGAGGGCCACCCAGTTCGCGAGTGTCTTGTCGTGCATGAACACGACGGTGCTCGCGGAGGAGGTCAAACTGCTCAGCACCGCGGCCATCCCGATCGCCACGATCGCCAGGGCGACGAGCACTTCGATCAGGGTGAATCCGCCGTCGCGTGAATTCGTGCCGGACAGGGGCATCAAGCTCTGCCCTCCCGGGTCGTATCCACCATCGGCTTCTCGACGATGTTGCCTTTATCGTCCTCCACGATGGTCACGCTGCGCTCGCCGCCTTCGCGCTCGAGAGTCACTTCGAACTGCGACAGATCGCCGCTGGAATAGATCATGAGCTGTGGCGTCTTGTCTTTCGCGTCCGCCGGTTTCTTCAACACCACGGGCCGGGTGTCGACCTTGAGCTTGAAATCGAGTCCGTAGGGAAGCTTGCGCAGGCGCAGGACGTCGTCCTCGAAAATACTGCGCCAGACGCCACGATGGACGTCGTAGGAAACAAACTCGTAGCTGTCGTCCTGGACGATCACCCCGTACTCACGCGTCTGCAACTCCGCCTGCTCGCGCGCATACTTGAGGAGGTTGTAAAAGCGGTCGCTTTCCTTCTCCAGATCGCTATCGCGACCTCCCGCGAGCGAGATGGAGAGGAGCAGACCGGCGGAGAGCACGGCAATGATGACGACGACGACGAGTATCTCGACCAGTGTGAAACCACCGGCGGTGACTCGACCCCTCGTTCTCATTGGCCTCGCTCTCATGAGCAATGCGCTCCCGCGCCGCGTCAGAGCGACTGCTCCTACTCCGTCATGTTCCAGTTGCCGATGTCGGCATCATTGCCTTCACCGCCGGGCTGCCCGTCGGCACCCAGAGTAAAGAGGTCGTAGTCCTTGGAGTGTTGGCCGGGGCTGGTGTACTGATACTCGTTGCCCCACGGATCCTTGCTCACGTGTTGCAGGTAGCCGCCCGGACGCCAGTGACGGATCGACGGGTCGGTCGGCTGCGTGACGAGGGCCGCCAGGCCCTGCTCGGTCGTGGGATACCTCGAGTTGTCGAGGCGGAACATGGTGAGTGCGGTTTCCAGCGCCTGGATGTCCTGTTTCGCCTTGGCGACGCGCGCGTCGTCGACACGGTGAATGACCTCGGGGACGATCACCGCGGCCAGCAGGCCGATGATGATCACCACGACCATGATCTCGATGAGGGTGAAGCCCCGCAGCCTTCGCGGTCCGGCCTGTCTGCTACTGTAACGGATCTTTGCAATGTAACTCATGAGCTGAAGGTCCCTGTGAAGCGGCCATGGCGGGGCACTTGAACCCCTGTTGCGAGCGGGCCGGGATGATAACAAATGCAAGCTAGCGGGCCTGTGACGACCTTCCAGCGTGTCCTGAAGTCTCTCAATTGCGACGGCCGGTACGGTATCGGACTGCTCATCGTCTGTGCCGTGCTCCTCCTGCCGGAGCTGGCGGGTGATGCCGGCCGGGCTCTGCTGCGATATGACCGTGCCGGGCTGGCCGCCGGGCAGTGGTGGCGGCTGCTGACCGCGCACATCGTCCATCTCGATCTCGAGCATGCGGCTCTCAACAGTCTCGGCCTGGTCCTGATGTGGGCGCTGTTTGCCCGCGACTACAAGCCGGGACAGTGGGTACTGATCGTGCTCACCGCGATTGCGGCCATCGACGCAGGGCTGTGGCTCCGCGATTCGACAGTCGCCTGGTACGTGGGTTCCTCAGGAGCGCTACATGGCGTCATGGCCGCTGGAACCCTGGCCCACTTGCGGCGTCGCGATCTGGATGGATGGTTGCTGGCGGCTTTCATAGTCGTAAAGCTGGCTTTCGAGCAGCACGCTGGGGCCCTTCCGTTCGCCGACAGTGGTGCCGGCGTCGTGGTGGATGCACATCTTTACGGTTCCCTGGGTGGCCTCGCTGTCGCCATCGCCGTTAAACCGCGTCTCGAGTCGCTATAATCCGCGACCGTTTTTTTGCGAGGACAGATGCATGTCGTTTGGGTTCGTTTTCCCCGGGCAGGGCTCGCAGTCGGTCGGGATGCTCGCCCAGCTCACCAGCATCGACACGGACGGGGTGATCCGGGCGACCTTCAATGAGGCCTCGGAGGTGCTCGGCTACGACCTTTGGCGACTCGTGCAGGAGGGGCCGGAAGACCAGTTGAGCGCGACCGAGCGTCAGCAGCCGGCCATGCTGGCGGCAGGCGTTGCCACCTATCGGCTCTGGCGCGGACGCGGCGGGGCACTGCCCAGCGTCGTCGCGGGCCACAGCTTGGGAGAATTCACGGCTCTGGTGTGCGCGGGAACATTGGAGTTCCGCTCGGCCGTTGATCTTGTGAGATTCCGTGGTCAGGTGATGCAGGAGGCCGTCCCGCTCGGCACCGGCGCCGTGGCCGCCATCCTGGGGTTGGAAGAGCCCTCGCTGGAGGAAGCCTGCCGGGAAGCGGCCCAAGGCGAGGTCGTGAGCCTGGCGAACTTCAACGCACCCGGCCAGATCGTGATCGCCGGTCATACCGCCGCCGTGCAGCGGGCCATCGAAGGCGCGAAAGCACGGGGGGCGAAGCGAGCGGTGCTGTTGCCTGTGAGCGTGCCCGTCCATACGAGCCTCATGCGCGGCGCCGCCGATCGTCTCGCCGGCCGCCTCAAAGACGTGGAAATCAGTCCGCCGCAGATCCAATTCGTCAGCGCGGTCGATGCCATTCCACACCAGGAGCCCCGTGATATCCGCGAGCTCCTGGTGCGACAGTTGCCGAGCCCCGTGCGCTGGTGGGATACCGTTCGCGCGCTGGCCGCCCTGCACATCAGTCACCTCGTCGAGTGTGGTCCGGGGAAGGTGCTGACCGGTCTGAATCGGCGCATCGCGAAACGCGATGGCCTGGAGTTCGTAGCGCTGGAGGATCCGGCTTCCATCGAAGCCGTCCTGGCGGCGACCAGAGGAGGAGCTGTTAATGCTGAATAACGATGTGGCGCTCGTTACGGGTGCCTCGCGCGGTATCGGTCACGAGATCGCACTGGAGCTGGCGAAGGCCGGGGCGCGGGTCATTGGAACTTCGACGAGCGCGGAGGGCGCGTCGAAGCTCACGGCGGAGCTCGCGTCGCACGGATACAACGGTCGCGGAGCCGTCCTGGACGTCGGCAACGCCGCCTCGATCGACGCCCTGCTGGCGGAGCTGGATGCGGCCGGGGAGATGCCGACCATCCTGGTCAACAACGCCGCCATCACCCGGGACACCTTGTTGCTGCGGATGAAGCCCGAGGACTGGGACCAGGTCATCGCGACGAACCTGACCTCGGTCTTCAGGCTCTCCAAGGGTTGTTTGCGGCGCATGATGAAAGAGCGTCACGGCCGCATCATCAACCTCACCTCGATCGTCGGCCTGACGGGTAATCCGGGGCAGGCCAATTACGCGGCGGCAAAAGCGGGTCTGTTGGGGTTCACGAAGTCACTCGCGCGTGAGGTTGCCTCACGTGGGATCACCGTCAATGCGGTCGCACCAGGTTTCATTGACACCGACATGACTCGCGCGCTTTCCGAGGAGCAACGCGCCGGACTCATGGGACAGGTTCCGGTCGGCCGGCTCGGTAGCGCGGCCGACATCGCGGCGGCGGTACTGTTTCTTGCGTCACGCTCAGCCGCTTACATCACGGGCGAGACGCTGCACGTGAACGGTGGCATGTACATGCCGTGAGAGCGGCGTTGGAGATACGCCACACGTCACTCCACCGGGTACGAGGCGGGAACTTCCGAGTTTAGGATTCACCAGAAAAAACAACCACCTCGACCCGCTCCGGGCAGTGGCACCCGGGGGGGTGTTCCCCTACAATACCGCGCCTTCGCCGCCGGCCCCCGTGGGCCGGATGGGCGGTCCAGAAACGTTATCGATTTTTCTAAAGACTACAAAAGGACAATCCGCTAATGAGCACAGTTGAGCAGCAGGTCAAGGCCATCGTTGCCGAGCAGCTGGGCGTCAAACAGGAACAGGTCACGAACGATGCCTCGTTCGTGGATGATCTCGGAGCCGACTCGCTCGACACGGTCGAGCTGGTGATGGCTCTCGAAGAGGAGTTCGAGATCGAGATTCCTGATGAAGACGCCGAAAAGATCACCACGGTCCAGCAGGCGATCGAGTACATCAACGAGCGCCGCAACAAGGCCTGATTCTCGTTGCGTGCG
>DAITMW010000096.1:0-3124 GCA_036834945.1 Steroidobacteraceae bacterium | reverse complement strand
TCTCTTCCATCTGTCGAGCTTCATACAGGTAGCGTGTGAGTAAACGTCGAGTTGTCGTGACGGGTCTCGGCATCATCTCTCCCGTTGGGAGTACGGTGAAGTCGGCCTGGGATGCCATTTTGAAAGGGGAAAGCGGGATCGGTCCGATTACCCGCTTCGATGTCTCCGCATTTCCCGTGCGTTTTGGCGGTGCGGTGCGCGGATTCGATGTGGGCGAGTACATCCCGCCGAAGGAAGCGCGGCGCATGGACGAGTTCATGCACTATGGCGTTGCCGCCGGGATCCAGGCAATGACCGACTCCGGCATCGATGTCAGCAAGCTCGATGCGAACCGATGCGGCGCCGTTTGCGGCGCCGGCATTGGCGGTCTCGGCACCATCGAGGAGGAGTACGGCGCGTACCTCAAGGCGGGCAACCCCCGCAAGATCTCGCCGTTCTTCGTGCCGGCGACCATTGTCAACATGATCTCCGGCCACCTCTCCATCAAGTACGGCTTGAAGGGACCGAACCTCGGCATCGTGACCGCGTGCACGACGTCGACCCATGCGATCGGTCTCGCGATGAGGACGATTCAATACGGCGATGCCGACATGGTGATCGCCGGCGGTGGCGAGATGGCCACGACGAAGTGTGGTCTCGGCAGCTTTGGACAGGCGAAGGCGCTGTCGACGCGCAATGACGCGCCAGAGCAAGCCAGCCGGCCTTTCGACAAGGACCGCGATGGATTTGTGTTGAGTGACGGGGGTGGTGCAGTGATCCTCGAGGAGCTCGAGCACGCACGCCGCCGTGGAGCCAACATCTACGCCGAAATCATCGGTTTTGGTATGAGCGGTGACGCCTACCACATCACCTCTCCGCCAGAGGATGGTGAAGGTGCGCGCCTTGCGATGGCGAACGCGCTGGCCGACGCCTCGATCAATCCTGACCAGGTGCAATACCTGAATGCGCATGCGACTTCGACGCCGCTCGGCGACCGCGCCGAGACGATCGCGATGAAGCGGGCTTTCGGCGATCACGCGAAGCGCATGGCGGTGAGCTCGACGAAGTCGATGACCGGCCATCTGCTCGGTGCGGCGGGTGTCGTCGAGGCGATCTTCTCCATCCTGGCGATGCGTGACCAGGTCGCACCGCCGACCATCAACTATCAGACCCCGGATCCTGACTGCGATCTCGACTACGTGCCCAACACAGCGCGGCAGATGAAGATCGATACCGTGCTGTCGAACTCCTTCGGCTTCGGCGGAACCAACGGCTCACTGATCTTCCGCCGCTTCACCGGCTGACGTGAAACCCATCGTTCGCGAGCTTGGCGTACCACCCGCGGTGCTACGCCGGCTCGCGGCGCGCCTTCCCGCGCGCTACCCCATGTTGCTCGACAGTGCTGCCGACGGTCCGTTGAGCCGCACAAGCGTGCTTCTGGCGGAACCGCGCGCAGCGCTCTGGCTCGACCAGAAAGGGACGCTTCACGCCGAGGGTACTGTCGCACAGGGCGACACCTTCTTCGGTGCTCTCGAAAAATGGTGGTTGGCCGAGCGTGACCCGACCCCTCTGGGCGATCTGCCTTTCGCGGGCGGATGGGCCATCTTCCTCAGCTACGAGATGGCGCAGGAGGTCGAGCCGCGACTGCAGCTGCCGCCATCCTCACTGCCCTGGCGAGCGTTCGCACTGCGAACGCCCTGCGCTCTGATACACGATCGCTCTCAGGCGCGGGTGATCGCCGTTGCCGAAGCTGACTCCGCTGAGCTGCTCGATCGCCTCGAAGCCGATGCAATGCGTGCGGCGCAGGAGTCCGACGCGCCCGACGAGGTGTTCCGAGTCAAATCGATCACGGAGGAAGATCCGGACATCCACCTGGAGCGGGTCCGGCGCGGCAAGGAATATATCGCTGCCGGCGATATCTATCAGACCAACATCTCACGCCCCTGGCACGTGGAGCTCGAGAGCGACGCCGACGTGGGCGCGCTCTACAATCGGCTCTGCACGACGAATCCGGCACCCTTCGCAGCCTTGGCGCAGTGGCGTGGCGCGGCGATCGTAAGTTCCTCGCCCGAGCGCCTGATACGGGTCGAGGGGCGGCGCGTTGATACGCGCCCCATCGCCGGTACGCGTCCGAGGAGCCGAGTGCCGGAGAACGACATCGCCGAGATGACGGCGCTGGCCGCACATCCGAAGGAAAGGGCGGAGCACATCATGCTCATCGACCTGGAGCGCAACGACCTCGGTCGGGTGTGTGAGGCGGGTACGGTCCACGTCGACGAGCTCATGACGATCGAGTCGTATGCCCACGTGCATCACATCGTTTCCAATGTGAGCGGACTGTTGCGTCCGGATGTAACGCCGATAGAAGCCGTGCGTGCCGTGTTCCCTGGTGGCACGATTACGGGCGTGCCCAAGTTTCGCTGCATGCAGATCATTGCCGAGTTGGAGGGCGTGGGGCGCGGCGCCTACACCGGGTCGCTCGGCTACCTGAGCCGCAACGGCACCATGGATCTCAACATCCTGATCCGCACGATGAGCGTGATTGGCCGTGAAATCCTGTTTCGCGCGGGTGGCGGGATCGTGGCCGACTCCGAGCCGCGACGCGAGCTGGGAGAGACACGAGCCAAGGCGCGCGGTCTGCTGGCCGCGTTCGAGGTTGCCGGTGAACCGTGAGCCGGATTCGAAGCTCCAAAAGGTACTGCTGAACGGCAGTCCGGATCAGCTGGTGTCTCCTTTTGACCGGGGAGTGCACTTTGGCGACGGCTTGTTCGAGACGATTGCCTGCGTAGGGGGCCGGCCTCGATTCCTGGCGCTTCACCTGGAGCGTTTGCAGTTGGGCTGCCAGCGTCTGGGAATGGACGCCGGAAATGACGATATCGGCGCTGAAGTGCGCTCGCTGGCCGGCGAAGTCGATAGTGCGATCGTGAAGCTGATCCTGACGCGTGGAACGGCCGTTGCTCGCGGTTACGGCGTGACCGGACGCGAGAAGGCGACGCGCATCACGTTTCGGTATCCCTGGCCGCAGGAAACTCGCAAGGAGTCACAGGATGGCGTGCAGGTCCGCACGGCGACGCTGCGGCTCGGTGAGAATCCGGCGCTGGCGGGACTGAAGCATTGCAACCGGCTGGAGCAGGTCCTGGCGCGC